>NZ_JBWGIO010000001.1:0-444554 GCF_057784215.1 Mesorhizobium sp. CNPSo 4661
GACTGCAAGTTCGCCGCGCCGCCGGACAGGTTCGTCCATTCGATCCGCGACCCCTCCGCCATGACGATGTAGCTTGGACCGACGGCGAGCGCATTGTGCGGTGGATCGTTCGAAGTGTCCGAAATGCCGGAGAATTGAGTGGTGATCTGAGACGAACTGGTCATTCGGAACCCCGATCCGTAAGGGATGGATCACCGTCCAATGATGATCCTGGGCGTCGATCCGATCCTTGCGAGATCGGCAAGTTGCTTTATGCGCGAACACGGGGCGTTGCGACCTGACCGAGGCGAGAAGCGTCAGTTTCTGCCGTGCAGTACTTCCGTATTGACGCAATATTCGGGATAGATCGGAGCAGTGTAGGGCGCACCCTCTATTCGAATGATGCAAGTCTCAGGCCGCAGTCACCCCACGTGAATTTCTTGCGCTCTACGCCGCCGCGAATGGCCGGTGGAATCCGCCCATGGCCGACGCGATGTGGCGTCGGTTGCTCTCTATGGAAAAGCCAGAACTGCGGAAAGCCAGAACTGCTCCCCAGCGGACGTCAGCGGTCGAAATGGAGAGGCCGGGAAACGCGCTCACTTTCTCTCAATGCTGCGGCCAGCACGGTGCAATCGATCTCCTCGGCAAAGGCGACCTGCGGACCCGCTTCCACCATCAAGAATTGCATGCGAAGCGATTTCAACCGGGCTGCCTTGGCGGCGCGCTCGGCGTATTCAGCTTCGAGGATCGCCAGCATGGATTGGCCAAATTCTTCCTGTCGCTGCCCGCGCATGTATCCGACCTCGCAAATCGCCCTGGGAAAACTGGTCTCCATATTGGCGTCTTGTGCTCACCAGATCATGTGGGCTTATGCTTGTCGCCCTTCGTTGTGATGAAGACAGCCGAGCGCGACAGGTTCATTGGCCAACGGATGATCGCCGGGTCTTGTCATCATCCTGTGAGGCCGGGCGCGCGAGCATCGTCTTCGTTCGAATGATGCCTTGCCGATGACATGCGCGCAGAGTTGCCGTAGCCGGCGACCTCCAGCAGGTCCCACGCCCCGCCGGTTAGGCCCGGTGGCCGACTAAGTACCCCCGTAGAGGCCGCCGGGCCGCTCGACGATCACTGCAGCGTTCTCCACGCTATTGGCGAAAGGCCCGGGACATCTGATCGGTTAGAGGCTTGAGCAGGTAGGACCAGACGCTGCGCTGATCAGTGCTTATGTGGACTTCGGCCGGCATCCCAGGTTTGAGCACCTTTGTTTCCGTCAGGCAGTCCGCCTTGTTTTCGACGCTGATACGCGCCGAGAAATACGAGAGCTGATGCTGCGGATCCTTGATCAGGTCCGCCGAAACGCGCCGAACGGAGCCCTGGCAGGCGGGTGTGGTGCCGGCATCGAAAGCCGGGAAGCGTATCGAGACAGGCTGACCGGGGCGAACGTCATCGATCCGCGATGGGGGGATCAGCGCGTCCACCACCAGGTCGTCGGCATCGGGAACGACCATCATGAGCACTTCCCCGGCGCCGACCACACCGCCAATCGTGTGGACTGAAGATTCCTGTATTGTCCCCGACTGCGGGGCGCGGATGGTCGTCTTGGTAAGCTCGTCCTGCGCCACAACTCGGCGCTCGTTGAGCTCGGTCAGCTTGGCTTCAGTCTCGCGGAGTTCGCTCGTCACATCGCTGCGCTTTTGCTCGTCCAGTTGCAAGATCTGCAGCTCGGTTTCGCTGACTTTGGCTTCGGCCTCCGCAACCGCGGCGGCGAGGCGCCCGGCCTCGCCACGGGACCGTGTCGCCTCCAACCTGACGTTGCTCAATCGCTCCTTGGGCACCAGCTTCTTCAAGTAGAGCGCTTCGACGTCGGCCCGATCCTTGTCAAGAAGGACCACCGAATCGTCCGTCGCGGCTTTCTGCGCCTTGAGCCCGTCGATCTGATTTTGCAGCTGCTGCGAGCGGCTTTGCAGTTGCGCCTTTTGACCTGTCAGGGCAGTGGCGCGGCTTTCGAACAGGGCTTGCTCGCCTTTGACGAGCCCGGCCAGTTCGGGATTGTCCATTCCGGCCTGAAGAGAGGCTGGAAGCTTCATATCCGGCGACCCCTGGCGCTCGGCCTCCAGTCGAGCGAGCCGAACGCTCGCGCGATCGAGATCTCCGTTGATTATCTGCAGGTTTGCCCGCGTGAGCGTATCGTCCAGCCTGACCAACACATCGCCGGCCCGCACATGATCGCCGTCCTGCGCGAAGATTCCGCCAATGGTGCCGCCAGTCTGATGCTGGACCTTCTTGATGTTGCTCTCGACAACCACGGTGGCCGGCGCGATCACCGCGCCGGCGATCTTCGTGAGCCCGAGCCAGAGTCCTGCGCCAACGAACAGCAGGACCGTTACCGCAAAACCCAATCGCAGATTGGCGCGGATGCCGTCAGAAGCGTCGAGTGGTCTCGTTGCCTCCGCCCATTCGCGCGCGCCGGCCGTCAGGCTATTCTGCCAAGCTGCCGCCTCAGCCATGATGCGCAGCCTCACGCATGTCCGCTCACGCCCTTCGGTGACGGGACGACCGAACTAGGACGCTCTCCAGGTGGGACGGATCGGATCACGTTCGCCAACACGTCCTCGCGCGAGCCGAAGGAGTGCAGCATGCCGTTGGACATCACCAGAACCTGATCGATGTTGGCGAGGGCGGAGGGGCGATGCGCAATAACGATGACAATACCCCCGCGCTGGCGCACCGACAGGATCGCCGCAGCCAGGGCGGCGTCGCCGTCCACGTCCAGGTTCGAATTCGGTTCGTCCAGCACGACGAGAAACGGATTGCCATAAAGCGCCCTGGCGAGTCCCACGAGCTGCCTCTGCCCGGCGGACAGAGCTGCGCCTCCGTCTCCCACGCGTGTTTGAAAGCCTTCCGACAGACGCATGATCATTTTGTCGGCTCCAGCGGCCCTGGCAGCAGCCAGTACACCCTTGGGGTCTCCGTTGCCGCCGAACCGCGAGATGTTGTCGGCAACCGTTCCATCGAACAGTTCGATGTCCTGCGGCAGATAGCCGATGTGGGCGCCGAGCTGCTCCGGGCTCCATTGGTCGAGCGAAGCCCCATCCAGTCTTACTGTGCCACGAAGCGGGCTCCAGACCCCGACCAAGGCTCGCGCGAGCGTGGTTTTCCCAGAGCCGCTTGGGCCGATGACGGCCATTCCCGCGCCCCGCGTCAGATCGAAGCCGACGTTCACCACGGTCGGCTTCTGTTGGCCCGGCGGTGCTATGGTCAGCTCCTCGACCGCAAGCATGGCCTGGGGGCCCGGCAGTTCCATCGGTTCGACATGGCCACCGAAAGCGGCCAGAGCAGCCGTCAGTTGAGCATAGCTCTGCCGGAAGGACACGAACCCTCTCCAGTTCGCGATCGCCGCGTCGACCGGCGCCAGCGAGCGGCCGAGGAGTATGGAGGATGCGATGATGACTCCGGGCGAGGCTTCGCCGCCGATCACGAGATAGGCGCCGAGCCCTAGAACGGAAGACTGCAAAGCCATTCTGAGCGCCCTCGACAGCGAGCCGGTGGCGCCGACGATATCGGAGAGCCGCTCCTGGTGGGTGAGATAGGCATGACTGATCTCGTTCCACCGCCAGCCGAGTCGCCTGGAAAGGCCCATGGCTCGCACGACCTCCGCGTTGCGGCGTCCAGAATCGGCAAGGCTGCGTTGTGCCAGAAGTGTTTCAGAGGCGCGAGCGGCCGGTCCGCGCCCGAGGATTTCGGCGACCACCGTCAATAGCACGACGAGGAGCGCACCGACCGTTGCCAGCATGCCGAGGGAAGGATGCAGCAAATAGATGACGACCAGGTAGAACGGCATCCAGGGAGCGTCGAAGACGACCGTGGGTCCCAGCCCGGAAAGAAAGCCGCGCAATTGATCGAGATCGCGAAGCGGCTGCACACGGCTCGCGTCCTGACCTTTGATCAGCGGCAGGGAAAGCGAGAGGGCAAAGACCTTGGGCTGCAGATTTCGGTGAAGGCGGCTGCCTGTTCGAACCAGCAGCCGAAGCCGCACGAAATCGAGCAGGCCGTACACGGCGTAGAGACCGAGCATGCCGATCGTGAATCCGACAAGTGTCGGAACGCTCTGCGACGGCAAAACGCGATCGTAGACCTGAAGCATATAGATGGAGCCGGTCAGCGAGAGGATGTTTATGACCGCCGAGAACAGGCCGACACCGAGCAGACCAGGTAGGCAGTTCAACATCGCGGTGCGCAGATCGGGCGCCAGCCTTTCTGTTGGCTTCATGATCTGCGATCTCTCACGCTAGATCGCTGCGTGAGCTCACCGGCTCTGACGATGATGGACAAGTTGGAACCTTCCTGGAGCAGTCTTGCTCCCCCTCCTGTCGAACATTCATCCCCGCTAATGTGCGTCCCTCTTTGCAAAATGCAGCAAAATCGTGACGCCGCTCTCGATGGGTCCGAAACCAGCCCATCAAGTTGGGGATAGAGTGTCGCACGAACGGAATTTTGCGGCGGAGAGGGATAGGAGCCGAAGGAGGTTCCGGGTCGAGTCGATACGACGAACCGTGATGGATGTGGCGACGCGGGCGCGCGTCACACGGCGCGCATCACTTGAAATCTTCTGTCGGCTGAACCGCGCCTCGTCATTGAATGGCAGTGCTTTGAAGCTCGCTCGTGAACCGGACCTCTACCGTGTCGCCAGGCGCCACGGCGGCGTCTTCGTCGACAGCCAGCTTTTGCCATTCAGCGCCGACTCTGCGGATGATCGTCACTTGAGCCTGGATTGTTTCACCAGCGATCGGCAGGGGTTGCGCGGATGCTCCGGTCGACTGCAACTTCTGGCTGGCAGCGTGAAGCTTCGAAGTGAGTTCGGCCAACGAAGCATCGGTGTCCTTCAGCTCGGTCAACAGGTCGATCTTTCTTTGGTTGTCGCTGTGCTCGCGCTGCCGCGCGTAATCATCCTGCTGGTGGCGTGTCCGCATCAGCTCGACCGACGTTTGAAGGGCTCCGCTTGACGACAGGAGCAGGGCGCGCCGGACGTCGGACAATCTGTTGTTGGTCAAATTGCCTGCTTCGTAAAGCTTGGTCACCCGTGCCAGGTCCTCCTCATCCGCCTTCACCCCCTCGGCCTCGACCTCCTGGCGCTTGGCAAGCACGGCGACTTCGGCGACGGCGTCCTTCTCAGCCTTATCAAGGAACTGTTGCTCCTGATGATAGTCGTCGAGCGCGATCTTGAGCGCCGCCCCCTCGGCTTGGGCGATGGCCGCGCCAACGCTGTCCGGCAAGGGCGAGCCTTGCGGCTGCTGGGTGTCGAAGCTTTCCTTGTCGTCCAGTTCGGCCCGGACCCGGGCGCCGTGAAAGTAAGCCTTCGTGTATTCTCCCCAGAGGGATTCATAGTCGCGCCGAAGATCGACGGGATCGGGGCCGGCCTGAATTGTCCGCGACCGCAAGACGCTGAACCCGCCGGAAACAGCTATCGCCTGCCGAACCGTCATAAGCGGTCGGTAAGCCTGTTGCCCCGGCGTGAGCACATCGCCCGTCACATAGATCGGCCGGTACTCGGCTATGACCGCGGTGACGTCGCTTGGCTTTATGACGATCACCTGCTCCTGGCCGTCGTTCAGCCGCATATGGAAGACCTTGCTCGGCAAGATCGCTTCCATGCGTGTCTGCAACTGGGCCGATGTCAGGCCGCCGACCATGATCAGGCCGACTTCGGGAATCGCGATGCTGCCGTCCATCTGGACCATCGCGCGCTGCGTACGTTCGGGAAGCGTGGCAACCCCGATTTCAACCGTATCGCCGGGGGAAAGTTGGTAGGGCCCAGGGATGTCCGCCGCGACGGCCGCGCGCGTGGCGCAGAGCGCGGCGGCTAAGGTGAGAGCAATTCGGCTAATGGGCACCATTTGCGGCAACCTCCGTTTGGTTGGAAGACGCCGCCCGCGGCCAATCGAGGCGGGCGACGAAATCGTGGATCGGACCGCCTGGCACCCCCCAACTGCTCCACCAGACCGCCGCCGCGCCGGTGTCGGGTCTCTCGGCTGCGCGCAGCGCCAAAGACACGCCCCGGCTATCACCACCAGCGCCAGAGCTCGCTGGAGAAGGCGCGTCATATCATGTAGTCCTTTTGGCGGCGTACGCGGCCTTCGGTAAGGCGTGCCCGCCACCACTCGATGGTCCGCTCGAGTCCATCGCGCAGACTGGTCCGCGCTCGCCATCCGGTTTCGCCTGCGAAGCGCGAGCAGTCCGCGAGCAGCGCTCGGACCTCCGAATTCTGCGGCCGCAAGCGACTTTCGTCGCGACGGACAGGTTTTTTCGAACCACTCAACTCGAGCACCAGATCGAGCACCTCGGCAATGGTCGAGGCGCGCTGGCTGCCAGCGTTGTAGGGACGACCAAATTCGAGCTCGGCTGTGCCGGCGGTCAGGAATGCCGACGCCGTGTCTTCGACAAAGGTGAGATCGCGGATCGGGCTTGTGTCTCCGACCATTATCGCCGGACAATCTGGATCAAGGGCCTGCCGTATGATGGTCGGCACGATCGCGCGTTCACTCTGGCGCGGGCCATAAGTATTGAAAGGTCGCATGATGACGACGGGGACATCGAAGGACCTGGCATAGGACTCTGCCATCATGTCGGCCCCGATCTTGGACGCAGAGTAAGGCGACTGTCCTTGCAGAGGGTGGGTCTCGCTGATCGGCATGGTCAGGGCCGTACCGTAAACTTCGCTCGTGGACGTTTGCACCACGCGCTCCGTCTCCCAATGGCGCGCGGCCTCGAGCACATTGACCGTGCCCAGAATGTTGGTCTCCACATAGGATTGCGCGGCGGCATATGAGTATGGAATGGCTATCAGAGCTGCCAAATGAAACACGATGGCCTGGCCGCGTGTAATCCGGTTGAGCAACGCGCTGTCGCGAACGTCGCCGCGGACCAGCTTCAACTGGTTTCGAACGCTTTCCGGGAGGTCGTCCAGCCAGCCATGGCTATCAAAGGAATTGTAAAGAGCCAGCGCGGTAACATCGGCGCCGTTGCGAACCAATGCCTCTGTGAGGTGCGACCCGATAAATCCATCGGCACCGGTGACCAGGACTTTCTTGCCCGCGTAAGCCATAGCCAGGCCTTTCCTCTCCGACCTAGCGGTCCTGCCTCTGGATATTGCGGCGTGCGACTACGAAGTTCCCACCGCCCCGCGGTGCCGGATGAAGGACCGCCCGCAGGGAACGAAACATCCAAACGATGTCCGAGGCGATCGAGCGCTCCGGATAGTAGGCGAGATCGATCCTCGCCTTGGCAGGAAACAGGATTTCTCGATAAAACAGCACCGGATCCAGGTTGTGCGGATAGAGATGGGCTTCGTGCCTGAAGAGGGCCTGCGTTGGACCAAGCAAGCCAGGCCTGTATTGCAGCAAAGCCTCGAAGCCCCCAAGGAAACAATCGGCAAAGGCAAGGCTCTCGGGTCGCGGCCCGACAATCGCCATGTCGCCCTTCAGGACATTCCACAATTGCGGCAGTTCATCGAACTTGGTGGTGGCGAGCAGCTTTCCTATCACCGTCATGCGGCTGTCGCCGGCGACGGTCAGCGGAACGCCGCCCGGGCTGCACCGCACGGCGAATTTCCGGAACTTGTACATGCGGAATGGCCGGCCGCTTGCCCCGACGCGGGTCTGAACAAACAGGAAGGGCCAGCCGCTTTCCAGCATCAAGGCGACGGCGATCACCAGCATTAGCGGTGCCAACATTGCACCCGCCATCGTAGCCACGGCGAGATCGATTGACCGCCTTGTGAACCCGTGGCTAGGGCAGGGACTGAAATATCGATGCAGCGAAAGGTCCGAAGCGTTCATGCCGCTGTTCCTGCTTGGCTGGAGCTGTCGAGTGAGCTTGCCAGGGCAGCCACGACGGCCTCGACCGCGGAAGAAGTGATCTGGGGATGCAATGGAACCGTGAGTTCGCGCTGGGCAAAGTCTTCCGTGAGCGGCAGGTGGATGTCGGGGAAACGCTCGCGATAGAGTGTCATCCAATGCAGGGGAGGGTAGTGGATGGTGGTCTGTATTCCCTGAGCTCGCAGTTCGTCGATTACATGTTGCCGCCTGGCAAAGCGCGGCAGAAGGATTGGCATGATATGGTAGGCGGACGTTCGTGGTTCGATGAACGGGACTGTCACAGTCGGGCAATAGTTCGCGATGAGGCGACGGTACAACACCGTCAGGATACGCCTTATCTCGTTCCACTCCTGCAGGTTCTGAAGCTGGACCAGGCCGATCGCCGCTCTCATCTCGTCCATGCGATAGTTGAACCCGAGCATCGTCACGTCGTACTGCGGCGTGCGGCTGTTCAACCGCTGGTGCGTTCCCGAGGTCATCCCATGCCCGCGGGCCAGACGGATTTTCTCGCGCAGATCTGGGTCGCGGGCAATGACGGCCCCCCCTTCGCCCGTGGTGATGTTCTTGTTGCCATAGAAGCTGAATGCGGCGGCGGCACCGAATGTCCCAACCTCCTTCAAGCCGGGAGCATGAGCAGCGTCCTCAATGATGTGCAATCCCTGAGCGCGAGCGAACCTTTGCCATTGCTCACGATTGGCGAGATAGCCTGCAAAATGAACGAGAATGATCGCCTTGGTGCGCGACGTACATCTGGCATCGGCGTCCGCGAGCGACATCAGCGGCACATCGATCGACTCGATGTCGACAAAAACAGGCGTCGCACCGACATACAGGACCGCATTTGCGGTCGCTACGAAGGTCAGGGACGGAACCAGCACTTCGTCGCCAGGGCCGATCCCGAGCGCGTGCAGGATCAGATGCAGCGCAGCAGTGCAAGAGTTGACCGCAACGCAATCCTCCGCGCCATGGATATCCGCAAAAGCCTCCTCGAAGGCTCGCACCCGCTCTCCCATTGTCAGCCAACCGCTATCAATCACCTTCGATAGCGCAGCCTTCTCCGGTACGCCTAGAATCGGAGCACTTACCAGCAGCATCGTGACCTCCGGGGTCGTCGTGTGTCGCTCTGACGACCGTTTTTCACGCGGCCGCGGCGGCGACTTCTATCGAAGCCGACATCTCTTCCCACGAGATCGACTGCGCATTCTGGAAGTCGTCGACCCGCCCGATGTCGAGCCAGAGACCTTCGTGTTTGTAGACGTGCACGATCGTGCCGGCCTGCATCATCTGCAGCATCAGGTCGTCAAACCCGAACGGCACGCCGGAGGGGATGAACCGCAGGACGCTCGGATCCATGCAATAAATCCCCATGCTGACGAGATGGGACAGCGTCGGCTTCTCGCGGAAGACCTGAACGGCGTTATTCACTTCGTCGATGACACCGAAATCCATCTTGATCACGCGGCAGGCGGTGGCGATTGTCACCGGGTCCTTGTGCATGCGGTGAGCCGCTATGAATCGACTGAGGCTCAGGTCGGTAAGGACATCGCCGTTCAGCACGAGAAATGTCTCGGTCAATTCATCCCTGATCAAGGAGAGCGGGCCGATGGTCCCGAGCGGCTCCGTTTCCTGGGTATACTGAATCCTCAGATTCCACTGCGAGCCATCGCCGCAGACGCTGCGGATCAGATGCCCTAGATATCCGGTCGTGACATAGACGTCTTCAATGCCGTTGCGTCGCAACCACTTGAGGAGCAACTCCAGGACCGGGCGCGCACCGATCGGCATGAGCGGCTTCGGCAAGACCGAGGTGAAGGGCCGGAGGCGCGTTCCCATTCCACCGCATTGAATCACCGCTTTCATCCCAACCTCCAAATTTCATCCGCCATGCGTCGGGCGGCAACTCGTCGCTGCAAGCCGGCTAGAGAATGTATCCGCAGACCCGCTTCCCGAGCCCATCCGAAGAGCGCGTCACCGATGTTATGGTCACTCCAAATGAGTGTCGTCGTGCATTCGAATGGTTGTCGTCGTGCATTCGAATGGTAGTGATTCAGCGTTGCCAGCATCCACGGGTTGTGAGGATGCGGGCTGCGGCAGCGTCTGGCGCCTCACAGTGATTTGTTAGGATTTGTTAGACAACGGCTTGGAGTTAAGACTATATTAGGGATGTGAGGTTTGCGGGTGAGGGGCGCGCGGATTTCGCTGAGATACGACGGCTAGTGATCGGCCATGGATAAGCTCGTCACGGTTGGCGCATCTCAGGATGGGTGCGGCGGGCTGGTAGCTGTATGCCCGTCGATAAGCGTTGGGGTAGAAAAATGTATCGGATCGTCATCGCCGACGATCACGGGTTGTATCGCCGCGGCCTACGGTTGGCACTGACGGCGGGCATTCCGGGCGCCGAGATATTCGACGCAGGGTGTTTCGACGCCGTTATCAGCCTTTTGGAGCAGCAGGCATCAATCGATCTTGCGATCCTTGACCTGAACATGCCTGGCCTTTTCGACCAGGAGATTCTCGGCGATGTCATGTCCGCCTATCCCCACACGCACTTCGCGATCGTTTCTGCCGATGATTCACGCGCCGAGATACTCAAAGCCCTGTCGATCGGGCTGCATGGCTACATCGTAAAGTCACAAAAGGACGAAGAAGTCGTGCAGGCTGTGAACGAAATGCTCGAGGGCAGAATCTACGTTCCGGCACTTCTGTCGCGCATGTCCGGTGGGCCGGCACAACACCCGCCTATGCCGACGGAGGGATTCTCGGTCAGGCGGCGTGTCGGCGTTGGGAATCTTGCCCGGCTGACGGCGCGCCAGAAAGAAGTTCTGAGGCTGATGGCGGAGGGACACTCGAACAAAGAAATTGCCCGCAAATTGGAGATTGCCGAGGCGACGACGAAAATCCACGCTGCAGCCATCATGCGCGAACTTGGGGTGCGAAACCGGACCGAGGCGGCCGTTTTGCTGCAAAGGTTGGCTTGAGAATAACGAAGGCTAGAGCTCGATTTCTTTCCGCGACAGCCGCAACGAATATCGGAACCCGCGCTCCGATATCTCCAATTTCGGCGAATGACCGACCAGCGGCGCCCCGTCCACACCGATAATCATGGAACCGAAACCGTGGCGTATGACGCTTGCGAGCTGACGTTGCCCCGATTCCACCCAATCGAACACCACGTCGCTACCCGGGTCGGCTGACGCGAACCCCCACGTTATTTCGATACGGCCCTCGGCACTGCCTAGCGCGCCGTGCTTCACCGAATTGGTCGTCAACTCGTGGAGGATCATCGCGAAGCTCTCGGCAGCCCCAGAAGACATTGCCAACGATGGCCCGACGATTTTTACGTCTCTTGTTTCTGCAAACGGCTGAAGCTCTTGAGTGACGAGATCATGAAGCACCCCGGAAGTGCCTGAGTGGCGCGAGAGAAGCAGATGCGTCGCCTCCAGAGCTCTGATCCGGTCGATCAGCATCTCCTTGTATTTGGCAATATCGTTGTCGGGAACATTGATCATCTTCACCAGGGCGGTGATCACAGGAAACAGATTGCTGAAGCGATGGCGGTCTTCGCGCATGGTGCGTTCGCGCTTCTTCGCAGCCGCACGTAAGAGAGTGGTTTGCCGGCGCTCGGTAAGGTCGGCAGCCACCCCGATGTATAGCGAACGATCATTGTATTTTTCCTTGCGCCCGCGCAGAGCAATCCAGCGCACATGCCCATCCCGCCGCCGGACGCGAATCTCGATGTCGTAATTCGTCGTCGTTGAGGAGGCGGCAAGTTTTGGCCAGTCAGCAGGATCGACGACAGCCGACAGCTCCTCCAGGCGACGGGTGGGAACTGGAGGCAGACCGAGAATGTCCCAGAACTTGCCCGAGCCATTGATTGTCCGTTCTTTGAAATCCATTCGCCAGATGCCCATGCGCCCGGCGGACAAGGCGAGGTCCAGCCATTCCTTCTGCGCCCGCAGGGCCTCGCGTGCAGTTCGTCGCTCCGAAATGTCGTCGATCACAATGAACACGCTGTCGGCGAAAACTTCATCATGCGGAGACGAAGAAAGAGTCAGGCGGGCCCAGAATGTCTTGCCATCTTTGCGCAACAGGCGAACCTCTGCACCGAATGCATCGGCGTCGCTACCAAGATCTCTCAGAAACCCCTGCACCTCGTCCCGGTCATCAGGGTGAATGAGTTCCTCAATCTGCAACTGGGCAAGTTCCAACGTCTCGTAACCTGTCAACTCGCACAGGCGTTCGTTCGCTTGCAGCAACTCGCCGCGTCGATTGCTGCTTGCAAAGCCCATGGCGGCCCGCTCGAAAGCCCATCGATAGCGGCTCTCCGTTTCCTGCACGGCCGCCAGCCTCGCCTCAGCAATCCCGAGTGCTTCACTCAGCTCGGTTCGCAAGCGGTGGAATATCGTCGCAATTACCCCGCCCGAGACCAGGAGCAGGATGGCGCGGGTCAAATCCTCGTAGGAAATCTGGGAATTCAGTGCTTGCCGGGCCCAAAGCCCTGTCGCCGCCATCACAAGCGTCGCGGCGATCGCGGCCGACCGACCTTCGAGGTATACGATGATGATAATCGCGGGAATGAACGAGATAAAAGCTCCGTCTTGCCCGACATGTATAGAATTGGTTGCTTCGAATACTATTGAAACTGCCAGAATCACTGCGGAAGCTACGTGAGCTAGCGGTGTCCCCGGCACCGTCGAATTCAGCCAGCGCAAATATGAGCCCATGCAACAGACTACAACCTTAGGACTAGTTCGTCGAGACTAGGCCGTTCGGGGGTGGTTTAATACCGCCGTGGGATTGCCATGCCTTAGCCGGCGAATAGAATCACGTGAGTTGCGACCGGCCACGACCCTGTCGCAGACATACCAGACAGATCGAAATTCAAGTCAGGGCAATTCATCTGGATCAAACAAACATAGTAACCGCAAGTAATTGCGGAGTGGCGTACAGGTAGGGCGGGGTACAAAAATGGCACTGATTGGAAGGCACACCGACGCGGTTGCCGGCGGACGGTACATCGTGCTGAAAAACGCATATGCGCGGCAATCCCAGACGACACATCCAACACGCGCCACGGACAGATCCGGTGAGCCGGCCGGCGGGGCGAAACGTCGGAGTCTGGAGTCCATCACCGGTATGCTCGAGCGCATCGGGTGCGGCTACCTGGTGCTGAACGGCGAGAGGAAGGTGATCGATTGGAACGCGGCCGCTCGGGCCACGATCGAACGACAGGGCGATGCGGCCGACACGGCGGGCGCGCTTTTGACCGGGCTCAGGCGGTTGGTTGCAAACGTACCGGTGCATTTCCTGCCAGGCTCACTCTCATGGGTCGTGATCCGGAACCATTGCGACACCCCGGTGGTGCTCAATGAAATAGGTGTGGTCGCACATGATGGAACTTGCATCGTGGCATTGCTGGATCGCGAAAACAGGACTGCGGCCAACCCTCAGACGCTCCAGCGCATGTTCGGCTTGACGAGTGCCGAGACGCACCTTGCGTTGCGCTTGGCTCAAGGTGACGCGCCTTTGGAAATCGCACGGAGCTGGCACCTCAGCCGCACGACGATCCGCTCCCAACTTGCATCCTTGTTCGCCAAGACCGAAACGAAGCGTCAAGCGGAACTGGTGGCTCTTCTCGGGCGCATTTCGGTCCTGCCGTGAGGGCATGCCTTTCATCCGGCGATCGTGCCGGATGATACACCATCAGATCAAAGCAGCCGCCAGATCGCAGCCTGGCGAACGGATGATATCGGCCGGTGGCTGCCCGGCGTCGAAGGCGCCGGCCGCTCTTCCAATAGCCGCATTCGACATCGCTTTGCCGCAGAGCGTTCAGCGCTAGACTAAGAGCAAGGCAATCAGAACCTGTGGTCCGCAGCCCGTGCGGCATCGGCATTTGCCATCTCTTCGACCTGGGTTACCGACGGAAATCGCGGAACACGGAGCCCGCTGACCAATTGATATCATTGCGGCGAACTCCACGACTGGAGAGGTGCCGCTACCCCCAACGAGCCTTGAGTTGCCGCGTCCTGAGGGTCGAGGCGGCAAAGATCAGACCGGGGACGATGTTCAGTCGCCTGCGGATGTAGACGGCCATTGCCATGTTCCACACGACCAGTGTGAGCGTGAAACCCACCGCCGCTCCAATCGAGCCATCGAGCGCAATGCCGACGGTACAAGCGGCGACGTTGGCCACCGCGCCGCTGACCATCGTCGCGGCGGCGGCCCATTCATGCCCGGTCATTGTGAGAAGATTCAACTGAGGTCCGCAGAAGGCGCTGCAGAGGTAACCTATGATCAGGATTCGCGCGATAGGCGCGCCAGCGGCGAAATCCTTACCGAACCAGCCCAGAAGAGGGTCGATGACCAGGAGCAGTGGCACGGCCAATGCAAGCGCTCCGCTGAAGCTCAAGACTGCAGCTCTGGAAAACAACCGCTGCAGGCTTGGATGATCCTGGCGAGCATGAAGGTCCGCTGCGGTTGGCGAAAACATCGTGCTGACCGCGACGCTTGAAAGGCCGACCAGCAGCGCAACGTTGACGCCAAGAGCAAAAATCCCGGCCTCGCGGACCTTGTCGGCCCAACCAAGAAGCATCACTCCTGTTCGGCTTATGAAGACATCCAGCCCGGTGATCAGTACGGTCGGAGGAATCGCCGACCACCACAGGCGTCCGGTGTAGCTCGCCTCGGTGTTGCGCAAGGCGACCGGCCGAAGCTTCATTGCTGTGAGGAACACAAGGCCCGCTGTAACGGCTGAGCTTGTTACGACGGCCATCATCGCGAGCTGCGCGTTAAGGGTCCATTGACCCGAGAACGCCGCGCCGCCCAGCAGCGCAAGCAGCAATCCGTCGCGCGCCACACGCTCGGGCAAGAGAGCGGACACCACTCCCCCAAAGGCTCGGACCAAGGTTGCCCCGAGCGCATAGGCGGTGATCATCGGCACGGCGGCCATGGCCAGCAGCATAGCCATCTGGAATTCCTGAGCGAGTTGCTGGGATGGAAGAAGGATGATGAGTGCTGCCCCGGCCAGCCCGGCCAACAAGGCCGCCGACAGCGACCAGCACACCGCGAAATTGATAAACCCACGGGCTAGGTCCAGGCGTCCCGCGGCTCTGTATGCGGGCACGAAGCGCAACAGCGACACATTGAAGCCGAGGGTCGAGATTGTGGCGAGAACAGTGCTCCAGGCCAGCGCATAGGAATAGATCCCGTAGCTGGTCGCGCCGACCATCCGTGCAATTCCAAACTGGGCCATGCTGGTGAGCCCCGCGCCACCGATATAGACCAGAAGGGCGAACATGCTCGCGTGCAACAGACGTCGGCCCACGTCGTGACGCTCGGGAAACACGACAGCGGATGATCGGCCTGCGGTCCCCCCGAGTGGCGGATTATGGGTAACCTCGTCGGCCGCATGGCATTCGAGCGGCTGTCTTTCGAGGAGATTGCTCTCGTCGTTCGCCTGTCTTGGGGCCGCCAACCCGCCACCGCGCGTGTTGTCGATAAAAGAAATGCCGGTTCGCGATAGTCGCGTCAGGATTTCCTGTTCCACTCGATAAAGGTCGCTAGCGGTGGACTGTTCGTCGACTGCCCGAACCGAGACGCAGCTTCTCAGCGTGCCCGGCAGCATGTTGCCAATCTTCTCCAAGGCATGGAAAACCCGCATGTTGCCGGCGACGTCTACTTCAAAGAAGCGCTCCGCGGCCGGTTCGTGCATCATTCTTGCTTGGAGCCGCGCCTCCACGACATCGCGCGGGACTGCCATCCAAACCACGAGTTCGGCCCGGGGCGCGGATTCGAGCGCTCGCGCGATCAGATTGTCATCTGCGGCGGGGTTGAACATTGCCAGAGATCCGACCGCCTGCACGAAGCCTTGGTCGAATATGATTATATTTGTCGATTTCTCCGCGAGTGTCCAGCAGCGTGACAGGCGAACTATATACTGCCAGATACGAAATTGCTGTATAAGGCTTTTTGGAAGGATTGTTCCAACGAGTCTGTTGGCCGTCGCAACATCACCGTTTCGCCAAAATGAAGAAAGAAGCGCTAGAATTGTGGTGAAAATGGCTGACGATATTCGGTAAGTTATTGAGAATATACCGAGGCGGTCCCATCCTTCGCCTCTATTGCGGGGCTGGTAGCATCGGATGACCTTGGCTGCGTACCCACGGTCGCACAAATCTTTCGCAAGAGCGTTCGCGAAGGTTGTTTTGCCAGACCCTGCCGGTCCGAAAAGTTCAATGATCATACCAGTTCAATCCGGAGATCGAGTTGATCGGTTCAACTCCTTCAACAGGAGGTCGCCACCATCCCCGAGTCGGTAACTGGTGTGCCGTTTGAGAATTAACCTGGGTGAGAATGCAGGCTGGCGAAGCGGGCAGTTTCCAAGAGCGCTCCTCTCCCATGCCGATGAACTCGCGGACGCTGCGGACCAGGCTACGCAGGCGGTGGTCCTCACCTCCTACGCAAACCAGATGGAGGTTCATCTCGCCTCTCCGGAGAGTGCGAGGCACCTCAAGCGCAACTTGATTTCCGTTCATTGCCGGTTTGCAGCGCCCCCGCCTGATGTCCAACCGGTTCACGCTAGGGGCATGCTTGCCCATTGTCCTCGTCCGTTTGAATGAAGCTGTGCCGGGTGCGCGCCCGGCTGCCTGCATTCTCCCAAAGGTCGCCGTCGCAATCCTGATCGTAGACACGAGGCAAGTTCCATCGCGCCGCGGGTCTCGCTTTGGGCGATCACCAATTCTGAACAGGGATCAGTCGTATGTTACTTGTCGCTAATGTATGCGTCGGCTAGGTACGCCCAAGGGGGCTGGTCGAATCAGCCGAGGAAAAAGGGGATGACACTCCACTATACGTCCGGATCCGGTGGACTAGGCACCGATGTTGCAACCGCAGGATTCAATCTGGTCGATGTCCAATCCGTCGATCAACTGAATGCGCTGCCGGCCGGCATGAAGGGCCTAGTCTGGCTTAACCAAGTCGGCGGAACAACCTCCTCGTTTATCCAGCAGGTCACGCCCTACATCGGTAATCCGAATTTGTATGGCTTCTACCTTGCCGACGAGCCGGATCCTACTGGCAAATGGGGCACCTATGCATCCGCCGCGAATCTGATGGCCGAATCCGACTGGATTCATTCCAATGTGCCAGGTGCGAAGACCTTCATCACGATGATGAATATGGGGTCTTCTGCGAGTCCGGACTTCTCGAATACCTATAATCCCGCCAACACGCATATCGACTATTACGGGATCGACCCCTATCCGGTGCGTACGGGTACGACCTCGATCGACTACAATATGATCGACAGAACGGTTGCAGCAGCCGAGGCGTCGGGTATCCCCGCCAGCCAGATCGTTCCGGTCTTTCAAGCGTTTGGCGGCGGCACATGGACGACCGACACCGACGGCCAGTACGTTATGCCTACCCCGACCCAGGAGCAGACCATGATGGACCATTGGTCCAAGCTGGTGTCTTCGCCTGCATTCGACTATGCCTATTCATGGGGCTCCCAGCAAGGGGATACCGGGCTTGGAAGCGATCCGGCGCTGCAAGCCGTCTTCCTCCAGCATAACACCCAAGCTTCGACTTCAACGGGTGGATCGACTTCGACGGGCGGTTCAACGTCGACAAGCGGTTCCACCTTTTATGGCACTCCCGGCGACGACGTGCTCCACGGAACAACCGGCGCCGACGCGCTGATCGGCGGCGCCGGCAACGACACCTACTATGTCGACAACAGCGGTGATCGGGTGATTGAGGCGATCGGCGGCGGCACGGACAAGGTGCTCGCCTCGGTGAGCTATGCTCTTTTGCCCGGCTCGGAGATCGAACTGCTGGCCACCACGAATCCCTCCGGCTCGACGCCAATCAACCTGACCGGTAACGAATTCGCCCAGACTATTCAGGGCAATGCCGGCGCCAACATCATCAACGGCGGCGGTTGCACCGACATCCTGACTGGGAATGGCGGCAAGGACGTTTTCGACTTCAATTCCTCCCTCAAGGCCGGAAATGTCGCCAAGATCACCGACTTCACGGTCGCCCAGGACAAGATACAGCTCGACCACACCATCTTCACGGGGCTTCAGCCGGGCGCCTTGCCAGCCGGTGCCTTCCACATTGGGAAGGGCGCCCATGACAGCACCGACCACATCATCTACAACAGCTCGACCGGAGCGCTATCGTTCGACGTCGACGGCACCGGCAGCGCTCATCAGGTGCAGTTCGCTACCCTTGCCCCCCATCTCTCGCTCACGGCATCTTCGTTCGTTGTTGCGTGAATCTTCGTAGGAGTCTGAGCTCAGGGCCTCGGCGTCTGCTCGCATCAGGTGTCCTGTTTCGTTTCGTTATAGGTGAGAAAACGCACGGGCCATACCGATGTGGCAGACGCCGATCTGTCGACATACTTCGACATCCCGCGTCGGACCTCCTCGAACGGTGGTTCGACGCGTTGTCCACCTGCACGTGACGCGGCTGATCGAGTCGTGACCGAAGGCGGCGATCGAAGAGCGGGAAGGTGAGGGGAAACGACACATAAGCGGGAGCAGGCGACCCAATTGCGACACGCGGCAGGGGAGGATCACAAGCCCGCCGCTCTCGGAGGTTGACATGCCCAACGCAACGCGGCGAAGCGTTCCTTGCCGATGATTTCGCCATCCTCAGCCGCAGTCGTTCGTGACCTGCGCCTTTGCGGATAGCGCCTACAGCGCCCAAAGGGGCAAGGACGCCACGCCGATCACTTTCGCGTACGTCTCTCAGGACCAGGCTAAAGTATCCGCCAAACCTCTTTTTTCACCGCGCGAATAACTTCTGCCAAAGGTTGTTGGGCGTCGATGGAAACCAGGTGCGCTCCCGGGAACCCCAACCGGGGAATCGCCTCGATACGGCTCGTTATCACAGCAGGATCCATGTCTGGCTCGCGCTTCGCGCAAATCTCCGGTGGGACAATCAGCTTAATGACGAGATCTGGCGGAAGGCGATGGGCAAGGGAATATGCAGTTGCCTCGAATCGGCGTAACCATGGCGGCACCCCAGTCAGACGCGGCATCAGCGGACCTTCGTTGAAGCCATCGATCTCATTCTGCGGGTATCGATCGGTAATGACCACCAGCCCCCGATTGGCTCCGCGATGCGCCGCCGACAGCTTGATGCGCTTATCGACGGCAACGGCTGTGGCCCAGATCATCAGCAACATACTGTAGAGCGGGCCTGGAGGCCGATCCGAGATCATGCCGTGCGATGCGCCTTTGGGTTTGGTCCTAACCAAGGGGGTGATCAAGGGTACGATCAGCTTGAACGGCCATAGTGCGAAAGACGGCCGTCCGGCTCCGGTGCCGAAGTAGATCGGCACGGCATCAGTCTCCTGGCCGAGCCACTCCCGGATTGTCGCGACGATGGTGGACTTCCCGCTGCCATCAACGCCGATCACAGCCACCACGTGGCCGCCGCCCGGCGCTCGGCGGCTCCACGGCCGGGGCGCCCAGACAAAACGCTTGTTCAAGCTGCCACCGACCCAATGGACAGCGCGCCCCAGGCTCCGCAGCGCCGCCTCAAATGCGTTGTAGGCGCGATGAGGACGGAAATGCCTTTTGATGCGCCGCCGGAGGCGTCGCTGATCCACCGGCGCAGGTTTGCCATAGATCGCAGCGACAATCATCTCCGCCATGTCATCGCCCAGAAGCTCAGCGGCTCGGCTGGTGAGCGCTGAGCGATCATCGCGGGCGGCAAGGTCCATCCGATCGAGCGCGAACTTGCGCGTTTCAGCCTGCCAGTGGCGAAGCAGGACAGGATCTGAGCGCCTCAATTCAAGGCAACTGCGTACGATCAACAGCAATGCCTCGTCCACCGGATCCAATATACGGATCGGCAGCGTTGGGTGAACAATAGCCCGCGCCAAAATTGCTTCTTGCCATGGTAGAAAGTAGTTCTTGAGGAGACTGTTGCCCGCGACCAATCGGAAGTGCAAATGAAGATGAACGAGTCGGCCACTCGGTTCGTCATACCCCAGGAAACTAACCATCGAAGGATGGTCACGGTACGCCACGCAAGGAAAAAGTTTGAGGCCTCGCTGAAGGAGAATTGCTTGGGCTCGGTGCAGGTCCCGTTTCGCGACTAGTAGATCGAGATCTCCATCGCCCGCCAAGCCGCGAGAGACCCTTTTGCTGCTTTTCCAGGAACAATAGGAAATGTTCTGCTGGTGAAAGTCATTCAGGACCATCAGTATCAGAGGTAGGATCGCGTTCTCCGCGCCCGAGCGGCAGATCACGTCTGTCTTGTGTAGAGCGTCGTGTTTCATCTTTCTGGCCCTTACGCCTGGGCAATTGCGGGTTTCGAAGGCTCCTCATCCTTCGGATTGACGATGAAGGTATTGCGATTGTGGCCTCGCCTGGTCGCTATCTGCTCCGTCCCGTTCCCGACGAGTACTCGCCCGCATCACCATAGCGATATCGAGCGTGCCTCTTGAGATCGACCTGTGTCGCGACGGCCATCGCAAGATCGCTATGCTCCTTGTTGAGACCGCCGGACTTACGAAGCAGATCCAACGCGTTCTGAGCCACCTTGCGCCTCGTGCTCCCCCATTTCACGACCAGGAGCAATCTGTCGGCAATCGAAGGAAGCAACCGAGCCTCCACAGCACCAAGGACAGACGGACCGTCAATAATCACATAATCGTAACGTTCGCGAAGCTGACGGACGAGGTCCGCCATCTGTTCGGTGGCGGTCAAGGGATCGAGGCGGTAGCCGGACATCGGGAGATAGTCGAACCCAGCCTCCGCGATATGCCGGATGAGCTCCACCGGCGGTCGGCTTTGCAGGGCCAATTCTACGATTTGTCTGTCGTTGAACTCGCCAACTCGCGAGCCTTTCCGAAAATCGAGACCTACCAAGAGCACGCTACGCCCAAAAAAACCAATGTAGGCAGCTAGGCTCTGGGCGAACCTGGTTTTCCCTTCCCCAGGAACGCTGGAGCTGATCAAAACCACCTTTGCGTTGCCGGGCTCTGTCATCCGCAGCGTCGCGACCACCGACCATAATGCGCTCGCGTAAGGGGAAAACGGCTTTAGCTGGAGATACTTGCCGAGATGAAACAGATGTCTGCGGGGGATCCGCGGTACAAGGCCGATGCACGGGAGGCCAAGCGCATCGGTAATTTCGCGCTCGCTTCGCAGGCCTCTGTCAAGCCGTTCCAGGGCGAGAGCCAGCAAACTCGCGCAGATCAAAGAGGCGATCAAGGCAGGGAGCACGAACAGGATCGGATTCGGAGAGCTCGGCCGGGACGGCGGAGACGCAAGCGAGAGGATGCTTGCTTCCGGGTCTACCAGCTGGTCTTGTTCGCGGATATCCTTCTGTCGTTGTATAAGACTTTCATAAATCTGCGCGCTGACGGCGGCCGAACGCACGAGCTCGCGCGGATCTGGAGCAGCCTCTTGTACCATGCCGCCGACGATCCGGCTTGCACCGGATCCTGGTTGGCCTGCCTGGAGGGCCGCGTTATCTCGCTCGATCTCGCCCCTGACAGCCGAAATCCGTTCTTCGAGTCGAGCTATTTCGTTGGTGCTGTAGGCCCGCTGCTGCTCGATGCTGTTCTGAACATAGAGCTCCACGGTCCGGTTGACGATTTCGGCAGCCTTCTCAGGGCTCGTCCACTCGAAGCTGACGTCGATCACGCGTGAGCGGCGCTCCTGCAGGACTTGTAGGCGACGCTGGAGATCGTCGAGTGTGAGCCCTGTTCCGTCCCGTTGGTGCCCGGTAAGCGCCCCAATCCAGACATCCAGCCGCCGCTTGAGTTCTTTCAAGCTCAGTGGCCCGGCTTCGGTCGTGCTTGGCACGGCGGGAGCCTGCACGGTGGCGGCCGAATTCGCTTCGGGTTCGGATGCCGCTCCTGGGAAGCCTGTCTCTTTCCGCAGGCTGTCAAGGACGCGCTGCAAGTGGACGGGAGAGGTCAGCATCGTCAACTGAGTGTCGACGGTCTGCTGGACCGCTTCAGGGCTGAGGGGAGTAGCAGCCCGAACAAGGACTTGCGCGGTTGCGGTATATTTGGGTGTGATGAGTAGACCGGCGACCCCAGCCAGTATCATTCCTACCGCCGCGACCGTGAGAATAGGTTTGCTCCTTCGACGCAGGATCCCGATCACCTGCTGGAAGCCTGATTCGGGAAATGTCGTTGCGTGATTGTCTGGCCGCTCGTTCTCGAAATCAGGTTCAAATGGCACAAGGTCGGTGGTGCGACTGCGCGCCGTGGTCCGTCGCCCGGCCTTGGGCCATGTCTCGCCGCCCGTCCTGTCCATCAAATGCATCCGTACCTCCATGCCAGCGGTCCGTCTCCGCAATTAGCTCGACCTGATGCCCAGTTTGCTCGTGGCATATCCGATCCGGAGCGGAGAGCGCGGAAGAATGCCGCTCAGGGCCTTGCCTCCAGTGGCGGACCGCACTCGATCCGTCCGTCCAGGCTCCGCGACCAGGCAGAGTGCGATCACAAACCAAAAGATCGGGTGCCGGAGGATGAAGGTAGCGATCGAGTATATGCAGAGACCGCAGAGCAGCGTCGGCAGCCCCGCTTGCCCAGTCCGGTAGGCGAACCAGAAAGCAGTTGCCACGATCCAGATGTAGCTCAAAAGGATGATCAGCCCGCCCTGAGTGAAAAGATCGAGAAATGTGTTGTGCGCCTCGAAGTTCGGCGCAAAATTGAGTGTGGGGTGTTCGACAAAGTCTGGCTGTTCTGTCTCCAAGTTCCTCTGGGACACGATGGAATGGGGTATTTCGAGGTGCGGCCCAGGACCTAAACCCAGCATCCCCGATCCGACACCCCGCTGGATCGCCTGCCCCCATAGCTCAAATCGCAGCGAGGTCTTCTCCTCCGTTTGCTCCGGTTTTTCCCGTTCCATCGAATTGGCGAGGCCCTGAGCCTCGACGGCAATCGAGTAAGCCAGCGGGACCACCGAAACTACGATCAGCGGTAAAGCCAGCACGATCATCCAGGCGAACGCGGAGCGAAAACTGACCTGCGGTGCACGTGAGACCAGCCAAGCCCGGAATTTGAATGCAATGAAGATCGGGCCCGCGGCCACAAGAATGAGACTGAATGAATCGCTGCCCGTAAGCCGGCCCGTGTAGACGGGGACGATAGCGCAGGCGAGGGCGGCGATCCTCGTGCCGAGTCGGGTGGCGGTTTCGGCGAGATGAAGCGACAGAATGCCAAGCACCATACAAAGCACGGCAAGCTGATGGGGGTTCGATGACCAGCCGCGGACTTGATCCCACCACCAAGGATCGACCGACGAGATATCGAACAGTCCCCAGGCGTCAGCGACCTGCGCGGCGACAACCGGGGTGCCGAGCGTGCAGAGAAGCCAGGCGACGCGACGCAAGCGAGCCCCCGCATGTGGTCCGATCAGGCTCAGGCAGCTTACGGCGGCCAAAAGAGGATAGGCCATAACATCGTGTATGAACCACTCGGGATCGTGCCGGTCGCCGATCAACGCTGCTGTCAGCGTACCGAGGCTTTGCGCAATGGTAAAAAGCGACCAAAAGATAAGTAGTCGCGAAAGAGCCGGCGTAGGGGACGAGCCAAGGCGAGTCGCCTCGCGGCCGAGTACGAGAACTATCCAGACGACAAGACAAATTTCGCCCGGTCCCACCGGAAAGCCCGCGAGGCGCAATTGCGACGCAGGTGTCAGCAGTAGCCCGAGCGCGAACAACACGTCGGGTATCATCGGCGCATGTCCCAATCCGAAGGTCCGTCCTTCAGCCGGCGGTTGAGAGCCGCGACCTGAAAGCTCTTTGCGGATCGCCGGGCAGCGGACAATGTCCCAAATCGCCTGTCCGTCACCTCCCTTGGGCAGCCTCCAGGCTCATAGCCGGCGAGACACGGTTCCCGGTTGCGCCTCCGCAGAGCGGTCACCATTTGAGTGCCCTCGCCCGATCCGATCCGACATTCATCGCGCTTTCATCGCGGCGCGAGAACACCGCCTGCAAATCCGGCGAACTGCCGAGGGCCGCGTCTGCATTTTGCGATCCCCAGCTATAGGCGTAGTCGAACACGGGCGTTGGTATGAGCGCGTCCCAACGGGCCATAATTTGCTCTAACTGACCGACAGTCGGCAGAGTGTACTGACCGCCGCCGTCATCGACCCAGTTGCCGCCGCCGAAGGTTTGATAGACCGGGACCATCCTATCGCGTGGCACGTCCGCGGACTCTGCCGCGGCGATATAGAGATCGATCTCGTTGTAGTCACAACCCGCCAACTCCGTTCGGCAGGGATAAGGGTCGATACCGAATAGGTCTACGTGTGAGTTGGTGGGGTTGTAGGCGCCCGTGAACGACGGCCTCCTGGACGAAGTCGTGGTCATAAGGAGGATGAATGTTTTCGCGCCGGGCACGTTGGCATGAATCCAGTCGGACTCGATCTTCAGATTGTCAGCTGTGCAGCGACGGCGCTCCAGACCCGTAGGGTCTGGGTCATCCATCAGATAGAAGCCGAACAGCTTGGCGTTGCCGATGTACGGCCGAGCGGTGTTGAGGAACGTGCTATCGACGCCATTGCACTGGCCGACCCACACGAGGCCCCTGACGCCGTCCGGCAACGAGTTGAGCTGAGTGACGCTATTGACGTCCGCCAGATTGAAACCAGCGGCGCCGGGAAGATAATTTCCGTTCGAGTCGAAGTTGCCGTTGGAAGCGAAATGCAGAGTGGTTCCAGGCTCTGCGCGGGCCGGCGCAACAAACACTAGGCTTTGCAGGAGCAATATGCTCGCGGCCAGTTGAGCGACCTTCGCAGGCCGCAGGAGATGCACGGCCTGTGCGCTCATCGCTGTGGCGCGTCGCATGTACGACCTCGTTGCTCGCGCGTGTTTTTGTCATCCTTGAACCGAGTCCCGCCCGAGCTATCAATGAGGTCCCTGTAGACAGCGGCCTGACAAGCGACGACGTGTTCGAGGGAGAATTCCTTTCTGACGCGCTCGGCCGCGCGACCGGCCATGACTCGCCCCTTCTCTCGATTGCCGAGCAACTCGAGAATTTTTGCAGCCAACATGTGGGGCGCTCCGGGCGAAACCAGGAGGCCGTTCCACCCGTCGCGAATGACCTCGGCGCAGCCGGGCATGGTGGTGGTCACGATCGGCACACCGGCGAGTGCTGCCTCGAGAATTACCCGTGGCACGCCTTCCCGATACTCGGTCGGAAATGCGAACACGCTGGCAAGCGCGAGCAGTGATGGGATGTCGGATCTCGGTCCTGTCGCTTGCACATAGGGCGCATGCCGCTCGATCTCCGCTTGCGTCACCGCAAGCGGCCCTTCGGATTCGCGCGGCCCGACAAGCAGGAAGCGTACATCCGGACGCACTTCGTGTACCCTGGCAGCCGCTTTGAGCAGTGCCGGAATTCCTTTCTGCCTAGTCATCCGCGTCACGGTGATCACGACTTCGGCGTCGCCGAGTCCAAGCTCCTTGCGAAGCTGGGTTGGCGAAGGCCCCGACTTCAATGCTCGATCGAAACCATCGACATCGACGCCAGAGCCAGGAATCAGCACGGGCTTCTTCCCTGCCAGCCCGTGGCGCTCGAAGAATGCTAGATCGTCACCAATTTCGAAAACGGTGGCCGCGACGGAGCGGGCCGCGATTTTATGGAGCGCGCGATAGACTGGACGCAACGCCAAAGCCGTGGGAGATCGCGAGGAATAAAGGAAAGCCCGTCCGTTGATTGTGCGGATGACCGATACGCCAGGCGTGCTTCGCGCAGCCAAAGGAAGAAATACGGAAGGTTTGGTGTCGAAGCTCTGTGCGAGATCGGGCTGCACCTCGACAAGGATCTTCGAAATGCTCTTGACAGCGGCCCAATCGGCCAGCGGACTTACGAAACGGTTGAAATGGAAGCGCCGATAGTCGATGCCTGCTCGCGCAAACGGGGCGGGGTCGCCCGTTCCAGCCGCGGTTACGCGAAAGCCGTGATCGCGCAGGAGGGACATTGCCGGAATACGAAGATGATGGTCTTCGCCTCCGATATAGAGCAGATGGGGCTGGAGGGGGCCGCGTTCCGCCATAGGCGTCCTATTCGGATCGTCATGAAGCAGGTGAAGCCCCTGCCCACGATCGTCATACAGCCGGTCCGTTCTATGTGCATTCGGCATCTGTCCACCTCCCAGGAACGGCTCGTCGAGGCGTCAGCGGTTTGGGCAGAGGTAAAATAGATGTAAGCGGCCGTAAGCGCGTTCCCTTTCCGCCGTATTGAAAGACTGCGTTCATGTTATCCTTCGCGTTGCTAGAGTTCGCAGTCATTTAAATATCGTGTCGAGATGGCATCAGCTCTACTTTGGCGATCACGAGCGGCTGGAGCGGGTCTTGAAAACTAAACACAACGCTTTCCGCGCGTCTTCGTGCATTCGCAGGAGAGGATTCGCCGGCGCTTACGCATTAGGGCACGCCAGAGACGGCCTTCAGCCATTCGCAGGATGAAACATTAGACGATGATCATATATCTGGAGTCAGCCGGCTGGACTGAAACCGCCGGTTAGGCCCGGTGGCTCGACCCAACGCACCCCAATGCGGAACCGCCGGGCCGCTAAGGGGCAAGGCTTCCAGCCTTTGCCCTGCAGACGCGGCTGCTTCGCGAGAGCGCCGAAGAATCATACATGGAGGACGGCGTCCGGCTGTTGGAACTGACGGGCAACGCCACAGAGAGCTTTGAATACCTCGCGTTCCTGCGAGAGGCTGCGAACGAAACACCCCGCTAGGTTGGCCGACTTTGATCACGTTGCTGGCGTTCTGGTAGACGAAAGACAAATGAGGCTCGCGACTTCAGATGGACAAAGTCGGCGAAGCAGATGCCCGTATCGGCACGACCTCATCGGCATACCTCCACAAAGCTCCTTCCACTTCATTCGGCACTCAACCAAGACCAACGTCGGGTAACCAGTGAACCTGGGTCGCGCAACGCAGTTCCGACTGGGGCTGCCACTCCCATCTCCACTATGCAGCCTTCGCCGCGTGGATAGCATGAAGCGTCTCGGGCTTCAGATGTGTGTAGCGTCGCAGCATCTTCCAATCTTTGTGCCCTGCAACCAACGCTACCTGCTCAATTGTGAACCCAGCTTCGAGCAGTCGACTCGTTCCTTCGTGCCGCAAGTCGTGAAAATGAAGGTCGTGGATATCTAGGTCACCGCAACCTCGACGGAAGGCTGTGCCAACCGACCTATGATTGAATGGGAAAATGCGATCATCGTTATTGCTGCGCTTTGTCCGCCTCTCTTCAACAATGGCCCACGCATCATAGCCTGTGGCTGAGAACAGCGGTATGCGCTGATTGTTACCGTTCTTGTTTCGAGGGTCCTTCCTGTCGCGGACAAGGAGCATCCGCGTGCGAGATTCCAAATCGGACCAACGCGCCTTGCAGATCTCTTCCTGGCGCATTGCGGTTGCGACGGCGAACCGAATGATCTGGCTAATCGGTTCAATTTGGCGAGGGTTTGCGTCGAAATGATCAATTAGCTTGTCGAGTTCCTCCTGTGTCGGTCGTCTATCTCGCTGCTGGCCTTTGCCAACGAGACCAAGCCTCGTTAGGGCGACAGACGCTGTAGCTGAGCGCCGCCGGGTTGAAACCCGCGGCCTGCGCATCCTCGGAGGTCAGCACGGTGCTGGTCGCGCTGGTGTCGACCACGGCGCGTATCGGCGCGCCGTTGACCAGGATGCGGGCTTCGAAATGGCCGTTGTCGGCTTTGTCGAGGGTGACGGTCGGGCGGCCATTCTCCACGCCGAGCGCCAGCGGGTTGCCCGGAACGAGGCCGGCGGTCACACGGCTCGCGACGTCCTGCAGTTCGTAGCGATACTGGTAGCCGGCGATCAGCACGAGCACGAACGCGGTCCAATCGCCTCGGCCTGCGGCGCCAACGCCTCGGGTGGCCGTCTGCTCGCGACGGCCACGTCGATGTTTTTGCGGGCGAAGGCGTGGGCGAGGGCCTGGCCTATCTTGCCGAATCCTACAATCGCATAGCTCATAATGTTTCTCCGATCCGTGTTGATGTTGATTTCCCGGCCTTCAATGGCGCTGGGTTATCCGTTCCGCTGTGTGGGGCGACCTTTGCGCAGACTTCCCGTCACGAACGACTTCCGCGCGGCCGGGCCTGCCGTTCGGCGCGGAAGTCTTTTCGCCCTGGGTGGTTCCGGCGATCAGGCGCGATTTCAGATGGCCGAGAAGCCGCCGTCGACGGACAGCTCCACCCCATTCACGAAGCTGGAATCGTCGGAAGCAAGAAACACCGCGACCGCCGCAATTTCCTCGGCACGCCCCATCTTTCCCCGCGGGATCAGGGATTCGAACATCCGCTTCGCCTCCTCGGTGAGAACTTGGTCCTGCATCGGTGTGGCGATCGGACCCGGGCTCAACACGTTCACCCGGATATTCCTGCCCTTCAGTTCGTTGAGCCAAGTGCGTGCGAATGAACGCAACGCCGCCTTGCTCGCCGCATACACGCTGTAACCAGGAAAACCCTTCACCGAAGCAACTGACCCGGTCATGAAGATCGATCCGCCGTCGTTGAACAGCGGCAACGCCTTCTGAACCGTAAACAGCGTGCCGCGCGTATTCAGGCCGAAGGCCGCATCGAAATGCTGCTCCGTAATTTCGCCCAGCGGGACGGCTTCGCCTATGCCGGCGCTCGCATACAGGGTGTCGATCTTGCCCTTTTCCCGCTTGACCGTGTCGAACAGACGGTCGAGGTCGCCGAGATTGGCCGCGTCGCCGCGCACGCCGGTCACGTTGCGGCCAACCAGCTTGACAGCCTCGTCGAGCGCCTCTGCCTCCGGCCCGTGATGAAAACGTAGGCGCCTTCTTCGACGAACCGCTTGGCGCTCGCCAGCGCCATGCCGCTTGATCCACCCGTGATGACTGCAACCTTACCATCGAGCTTTCCCATGACTTCTCCTTTCGGCTTTCCTCGTTGCCCCGAGCATTCGTCCGGGGATCGTGTCGAGGTTGAAATGGGTCCGGCTGCGTCAGGCTTTCAGTGCGGAAGTTCGCACATCGGTGGTGCAAAATCGAACCAGGCGAGCTAATAACTTCAGCCAAGGAATGTCCGCGGTGAGCGACGCCCCTAAGCGCCGAAGTCATCACCCGACTTGTCCGAGGACGACGCTATTCGATGGTATCGGAGACGGGCTTTGGAAGACGCACCGCACGGTGCCGGATTGCACCATGATCGACTGGGATGACGTTCGCTACTTTCTTGCCGTCGCGCGCGGCGGCTCAGTCCGGGCTGCCGCCGGGCGTCTCGGGGTAAATCACTCGACCGTGCTGCGACGCATCGCTCAGCTCGAGGAACGCCTGGCGGCGCACATGTTCGAAAAGCTGCCTTCTGGTTACCGCCTGACGGCCGCGGGCGAGGAGGTCCTCGAGCTCGCGAACCAGATGGAAGCCTCGTCGCACCAGCTGGAGACGCGCGTCTTCGGTCGCGACCAGGGCGTGCGCGGGCTCCTGCGGGTGACGTTGGCGCCTACGCTTGCGACACACCTGCTCATGCCGGACTTCACCGATTTCGCGCGTCTGCATCCGGACATCGAGATGGAAATCTTGTCGTCCGGCGAGCTGGCAAATCTGACCAACCGGGACGCCGATGTCGCGATCCGCGTCGTCTACGACCGCAAGACCCTGCCGCTCAATCTTCACGGCCTGAAGGGGCCGGAGCTGTTCGGCGGCGTCTACATGTCTCGCGATCGACTGGCCGCGTGGCGCGCGGGCGCGCCGGATCCCATCCGGTGGATCGTCATAAGCGTTCATGGCATCCCGGACTGGGTCCGCGAGGGTGAGGTTCGTGCCACAGGGGTTCCTTTCAGGACCACGGATGGCGAGGCGCAGATCGTTGCCGTACGGCAAGGGGTGGGGATGACGACGCTGCCGTGCTTCGTCGGCGATGCCGACCCGCTGCTCGCAAGGGTGCCGGGCACCGGCCTGCACATGTACGGAACGCTCTGGCTTCTCACACAGGGCGAGGCACGCAAGACGAAGCGCGTGCGGCTCTTCACTGAGTTCATATCCCGCAGGCTCGCCGCCTACGCGCCGCTTCTCGCGGGACTGTCCTCATCGCCGGACTGACACACGGAATGTCGCCGATGGCGCTGTCTCGAGCGTAGCGCTTGTCGCCATGCAGCCGGATGCGAATCTCGCGACTGACTCTGACGGCGTCTTGCTTACCTATGCCGTGGCAGGTGAGGATTCATCAGCAAGTTGAGCGCGGTACCAGCCAACGCAATCGCCCGTGCTCACCGCTCCAGGCAGATCGCCACGCCCTGGCCGCCGCCGATGCAGAGCGAGGCCAGGCCCTTCTTCGCGTCGCGGCGGATCATCTCGTAGAGCAGCGTCACCACGATGCGACAGCCGGAGCCGGCCAACGGATGGCCAAGCGCGATGGCGCCGCCGCTCAGGTTGATGATGTCCTCGTTCCAGCCCATCTCGTGGTTGACGGCGATGGCCTGCGCGGCGAAAGCCTCGTTGATCTCCATCACGTCGAGGTCGGACGCGCGCCAGCCGGCTTTGTCGAGAGCGCGGCGCGAGGCCGCGACGGGGCCGAGCCCCATATCCATCGGCTCGACGCCGGCGGAGGCGTAGGAGGCGATGCGGGCGAGGGGTGTCAGGCCGAGTTCCTGCATCCGCGCTTCCGACATCACCAGCACCGCCGCGGCGCCGTCGTTGAGGCCCGACGAGTTGCCGGCCGTGATCGTTCCCGCCGTATCGAAGACAGGTCTCAGCCGGCCTAGCGCTTCCATTGTCGTTGTCGGATTGGGATGCTCGTCGCGGTCGATGACGCGATCGCCCTGCCTGGTCCTTATCGAGATCGGGACGATCTCTTCGTCGAACCGCCCGGCCCGGATGGCCGCGTCGGCCTTCTCTTGCGAGCGCAGCGCGAAACGGTCCTGTTCCTCGCGGGTGATCTGGTAGCGCTGCGCCAGCGTCTCCGCCGTCACGCCCATATGCACCTGATGGAAGGCGTCCCACAGCCCGTCGGTGATCATCGAATCCTTGACGATCCGGTCGCCCATGCGGATGCCGGCGCGGGCGCCGTGAATGACATGCGGCGCCGAGGTCATCGAATCCTGCCCACCGGCAATCACGCAATCGGCGTCGCCGCAGCGAATGGCCTGCGCGGCGAGATGGATCGACTTCTGGCCGGCGCCGCACACCTTGTTGACAGTCATGGCGGGGACGCCGACCGGCAAGCCTGCCTTGAGCGCGGCCTGCCGCGCCGGGTTCTGCCCGGCGCCGCCGGTCAGCACCTGGCCCATGATCACCTCGCTGACGGCATCTGGCGCGAGCTGCGCATCAGCCAGCATCGCCTGGATAAGCTGCCCGCCCAGCTCCGCCGCCGAGAGGTCGCAAAGCGCGCCGTTCAGCTTGCCGATGGGCGTCCGCTTCGCGGCAACGATATGCACGGCATCCATGGTCTGCTCCTCCGCCGGCGCGGTCCGCATGGCCGCGATCCTCGCTTGACATTCTGGTTATAACCAATAATCTGAAATGCATCGGCAGGCAAGGCCGCGGCATCGAGCCCGGCCTGCGTTGCGGGAGGAAATCCATGTCATCCGTGCTTTGGACGCCGGCGCCGGCCGCGTTCCAATCGTCCAACCTTGCGCGCTTTTCGACAGCCAACGGCTTCGACCCGCGCGACTACGAGACGCTGCACCGCTGGTCGATCGGCGATCCGGGCGCGTTCTGGCGGGCAGTGTGGGATTTTGCCGAAGTGATCGGTGATCCGGGCGCGATCTCCTTCCAGCGCGACGACAATGCGCCGATGACCGGGAGCCGCTTCCTGCCGGAAGCCTCGCTCAGTCTCGCGGAAAACCTGCTGCGCGGTGACGAGGAGAGGGTTATTCTGATCGAGGCCGACGAGAGCGGCCATTTCCGCTCCGTCACGCTCGGCGAACTGCGCCGTCTCGTCGCCCGAACGGCGCATGGCCTGCGCGCGGCCGGCGTCGTCAAGGGCGACTGCGTCGGCGGCATCCTGCCCAATCGTGTCGAAGGCCTCGTGGCGTTGCTGGCGGCTCTGTCGGTCGGCGCCGTCTGGTCGTCCTGCTCGCCGGATTTCGGCGCCGCCGCGATCGTCGACCGCCTTGGCCAGATCGGCGTCAAGGTGCTGTTCGCCGCGCCGCGCTACCGCTATGCGGGCAAGGAGCATGACATCTCCGACAGGCTGGCCGAGATCGTCGCCGCAATGCCGACGGTGACGACGCTGGTGCTGACCGGCGAGCCGGGCGCCAAGCCGGACTGCGCGGCGGACTGCATTTCGTTCGACGATTTCGGCAGCGACGCCCCGCTCGTCTTCGAGCGCGTGCCCTTCGACCATCCGGCCTATGTGCTCTACACCTCCGGCACGACAGGCGCGCCGAAGGCGATCGTCCACCGCGCCGGCGGCGTGCTGCTCCAGCATCTCAAGGAACACCTGCTGCATGGCGATGTTCGCCCAGGCGACGTCATGAGCTGGTACACCAACACCGCCTGGATGATGTATCACTGGCTGATCTCCGGCCTCGCCTGCCACGCGACAGTGGTGCTCTATGACGGCGCGCCGATCCTGAAATCGGCCGACGGCCTCGACCCCAGCCCGCTCTGGACGATGGCCGAGCGTGCCCGCGTCACCCATTTCGGCACCAGTCCGAAATATCTGGCGACGCTCGCCGCCGAAAATTACGCGCCGGGACGCTTGCACGACCTCTCGTCGCTGCGCTCGCTGCTGTCGGCCGGCGCGCCGGTTTCGCCCGGCCAGTTCGACTGGGTCTACGAGCATGTGAAGCGCGACATGATCTTCGCCTCGATCTCGGGCGGCACCGAGATCATCGGCTGTTTCCTGCTTGGATCGCCGATCCATCCCGTGCGGCGCGGCGAGCTCACCGTCAAAGGGCTTGGCCTCGCCGTCGCCGTGATGGACGAGCGCAACGCGCCGGTCGTCGGCCGCCAGGGCGACCTCGTCTGCACCGAGCCGTTCCCGTCGATGCCGCTGACCTTCTGGGGCAAGGACGGCGACGCGCGCTATCACGCTACCTATTTCGCCGCGCGCCGCGAGATCTGGACGCATGGCGACGTCGCTGAGATGACCGCTCACGGCTCCGCCGTCATCCATGGCCGTTCGGACACGACGCTGAAGCCCGGTGGCGTGCGCATCGGCACGGCCGAGATCTACGCGGCCTGCGAAGGTTTCGCCGAGATCGAGGATTACCTGGTCTTTGGCGCGCCGGTCGAGGGCGACGAGGAAATCGTGCTCTGCGTCAAGCTCAGTGACGGTTATGCGCTGACTCCCGAGCTTGCCGCGCAAATCCGCCGCGCGATCCGCGAAGGCGCCTCGCCGCGCCACGTGCCGCATCGCATCCATGCCGTGCAGGCCGTGCCCTACACACTCAACGGGAAGCGCGTCGAGGGCGCAGCCCGCACCACGCTCGAAGGCAAGCCGGTCAAGAACATGGCTTCGCTCGCCAATCCGGCGTGCCTGGAGGAATATCGCGCGCTCGACCGGAGCAAGGCGGCATGAGCAAGGGAGCGATCGTCGGCATCGGCGAGTTGAAGCCGCAGCGCCTGACCAGCGGTGTGACGACGCTCGAGATGATCGCCGAGGTCTCGCGCCTGGCGGTACTCGATGCCGGGCTGGAGCCGACGGCGATCGACGGGCTGCTGGTCGGGCCGCAGGTCGGCGAGACGCCGCAGCATGTTCCGGCGACCATCGCCGAGTATCTCGGCCTCGCGCCGACCATGGCCAATGTCGTCGATCTCGGCGGCGCGTCCGGTGCCGGCATGATCTGGCGCGCGGCGGCCGCGATCGAGGCCGGTATGTGCGAGGCGGTGCTGTGCGTGCTCGCCAACAACCGCGAGGAGACGGCGCCCCGCTCGCCCAACCGCAACCCGATCCGCGAGTTCGACGTGCCGTTCGGCGCCTCGGGCGCCAACATCTCCTACGCGCTGCTGATGCAGGCGCATATGGCTAAATACGGTTCGACCGCCCGGGACTTCGCCATGATCGCCGCGGCGGCGCGCGCCAATGCGCAGCTCAATCCCGACGCTATCTTCTTCGGCAAGCCGGCCGATGTCGAGGCGGTGCTGGCCTCGCCGATGATCGCCTCGCCGCTGCATCTTCTCGAAATCGTCATGCCGGTCGCCGGCGGCGAAGCCGTCGTTGTCACCTCGGCCGAACGCGCGCGGTCGTTGCGCAAGCCGCCTGTCCATCTGCTTGGCGCCGGCGAAAAGGTCACGCATCGCGCGGTCAGCCAGGCCCCACACCTGACCTCCGGCCCGCTGAAGAGCGCCATGGCGCGCGCCTTCCAACAGTCCGGCACGCGAGCCGAGGAGATGGATCTCCTGTCGCTCTACGATTGCTACACGATCATGGTCGCGACCACGATCGAGGATGCCGGCCTCTGCGCTCCGGGCCAGTTCGGCGCGTGGCTCAGCGACCACGACCTTTCGCACAAGGGGGACAAGCCGCTCAACACGCATGGCGGCCAGCTCGGCTTCGGCCAGCCGGACCTCGCCGGCGGCATGACCCATGTCGTCGAGGCGGTGCGCCAGCTGCGCGGCGAGGCGGGCGAACGCCAGATCGCCAACGCCGGGCTCGCGCTGGTCACCGGCAATGGCGCGACGATGAGCGAAGCCACCGCGCTCGTGCTGGGAGCCGCCTGATGCTAGTCGATTTGAACACGCTGAAGACCGCCGGCCCGACCATTACCGCGCTTACCCGGCCGTTCTGGGATGCCGCCGCCGAAGGGCGGCTGGCCATCCAGCATTGCGAGGACTGCGGCAAGGCCGTCTTCTACCCGCGCCCGATCTGCCCCAATTGCTGGAGCAGGCGCCTGGTCTGGAAAGACGCGTCGGGCAGGGGACGGCTCAAGTCCTTTTCGGAAATACACAAGCCTGGCCATCCCGGCTGGCTGCCGGCAGCACCCTACGTGGTCGGGCTGGTCGAACTGGCCGAAGGCCCGACGATGCTGAGCTTCATCCTGGCCGGCACACAACCGCTACACGTCGGGGACATGCTGCGGCTTGCGCCGACAGCCATCGGCGGCCGAGTCCTGCCGGCTTTCAAACCAGTCGAACCCGGAGCAGAGGAGAAGCCGAAATGAGCACCGAGACAAAAAACGGTTGGGTGGGTGTCGTGAAAGGCCGCCCGCAGGTCGGCGCCTTTGCCGAGCGCACGCGGCGCACGCGCATCAGCGACATCGAAGCCTTCACCGACATCACCGGCGACCGCAACCCGCTGCATTACGACCGCGCGCTAGCCGAGAAGTCGGTGTTCGGCAAGCTGATCGTCCAGGGCGGCGTCACCTCCGGCATCCTCAATGCACTCGTGGCGGAGGATCTTCCCGGCCCTGGAACCGTGTTCCTCGAAGTTGCCTGGAAGTTCGTCAAGGCCGTCGGCGTTGATGAGGAGATCACCGGACGCGTGGAGGTCAAGGAAGTGCGGCCCGACAAGCCGATCTGCAAGATCGAGACCAGCGTGCGCAACGGCCAGGGCGAGCTTTGCCTCACCGGCACGGCCACGGTCTTCACCGTTCCGCTGCAAGGCGTATGAGCACGGTCGGGGGCGGCCGGCTCGGCATGGTGGCCGACAGCGAGCGCTGGCGCGTGCTGTCGCTGCTCTGCCTGGCGGTCGTCCTGTCGCTGACCACCTGGTTTTCGGCGACCGCCATCCTTCCCGAGCTGAAGCAGGAACTGGCGCTGGGCGCGAGCGCCGAAGCGTGGCTCACCAATGGCGTCCAGGTCGGCTTCGTGGTCGGCGCGCTGGCGGCGAGCCTGGTCAATCTGCCGGACCTTGTGCGGCTCGGCCGCCTGATGGCGGCCGCGGCACTCGTCGCTGCTTTAGCCAACGCGACGCTGCTGCTTCATCCCGGGCCGGGCGGCGTGATCGCCGCGCGCATCGCCACCGGCGCCGCGCTTGCCGGCGTCTATCCGCCGGCGCTGAAGCTGGTCGCCACCTGGTTCACGCGCGACAGGGGGCTGGCGCTCGGCGCGGTCATCGGCGCGCTGACTGTCGGCTCGGCGCTGCCGCATCTCTTCCGCGCCGTCTCGACCGCGCTCGACTGGCAGCCGGTGGTCGCCGCCGCCAGCATGGCGACGGCGGCGGGCGCGCTGCTCTTTCTGCTGTTCGCCAAGGAGGGGCCCTATCCCTTCGGCAAGGCCGTGTTCGAGCCCTCGCGCATCGGCCAGGTGTTCCGCGAAAAACCGTTGCTATTAGCCAATCTCGGCTATCTCGGTCACATGTGGGAACTCTATGCCATGTGGGCCTGGCTGCTTGCCTATACGCGCGCCGCTTTCGAGGCGCAGGCGATCGGAACCGCCGCCACCGCGTCGCTCTCGACCTTCCTTGTCGTGGCCTCCGGCATCCTCGGCTGCCTGCTTGGCGGCTATCTGTCGGATCGCATCGGCCGAACCGTCACAACCGCCGGCATGATGCTCGTCTCGGGCGGCTGCGCGCTGCTGACGGGCTTTCTCTTCACCGGCCCGCTCTGGCTGTTCATGCTGGTGGCCATTGTCTGGGGCGTTTCGGTCGTCGGCGATTCGGCGCAGTTCTCCGCCGCCGTCACCGAGCTTGCCGACCGCCGCTTCGTCGGCACCGCTTTGTCCGTGCAACTGGGACTGGGCTTCGCGCTGACGGTGCTAGCCATCTGGCTGACGCCGCGTTTCGCCGATTTCATCGGCGGCTGGCGCTGGGCCTTCCTGCTTTTGGTTCCCGGACCGGTTCTGGGGGCCGCCGCGATGCTATGGTTGCGAAACTTGCCGGAGAGCGTGAAAATGGCGGGCGGTCTCCGTTAAGGAGGCGCTGCCGCTTCCTGAGTCGCGGCAAATGATTTTTGCGGCAGGACCGAATGGAACAAGCAACCAGAATGCGCGGGCGTCCTCGTTACGACCAGGAAGATGCCGAGGCGGCCGAGGCTTTCCGCTCGATAGGTTCCAAGGTCCAGCTCAACCGCGACGAGGCCGCACCCCTCTGGGTGCAGTTGCGCAACCAGGTCGAGGAAGCGATCAACACCGGCCTGCTTGCCGCCAATTCGCGCATTCCCTCGGAACAGGCGCTTTGCGATTTCTTCGGCGTCTCGCGGCCTGTCGTGCGCGCCGCGATCGGCTCGCTGTCGAACGAAGGCCGCATCATCAAGATGCCGCGCAAGGGCATGTTCGTCGCCGCTCCCCGCGAGCATGTCGACTTCATGACCGCCAATCTCGGCGTGTTCGACGACCTGACCGCCAAGGGCCACAAGGTCTCGACCCGAACGCTGGAGATCTACCGCTGCCCGCCGAGCGAGAAGGAATCGAAGGTCTTCGGCATCCCCGCCAATGGCAGCGTGGTCCGGATCTGCCGCGTCTACATGACCGACGGCGCGCCGATCACCATGACGCGCATCAGCCTGCCGGGGCACAGGGTGCCGGGGTTGGAGAACATCCTGTCGGAAAACCAGTCGATCTTCGGCACCATCCGCGCCGTCTTCGGCCTGACGGTGAAACGCGCCGACCGCTGGCTGCGCGCGGCCCTTCCGACCAAGGAAGAGGCCGACGAGATGGGCGTTGCCGCCAACACGCCGCTGATCGAGATCGAGTCGATCGCCTATGACGCCGATGGCGCCGCGCTCGAATATTACGAGGCCTTCTACAACTCCTCGGTCGCTCGCATCCACATGGCGGTCGTGCAGCCGTCGGCGACCGTGAACGGCGTCGATCGCACCTGATTTGCGCTCATCCAAAAAAGATTCTGTTTTCTGGTTATAACCAGATTGACGGACCCAGGAAGCTTCTGTAACGTCCCTGTCATGGGGTCGGGAGGAGCCTGACCCAGAGGCATTATCAGGACCAGTCGGCTTGCGGCGCTGCTTCGGCGGCGAGGGCGGAGTTTTGCCCGCGCTCAAGTCCGTCCTGATGGAGGACGTGCATGGATTACCGGTCGCAATTCGACCTGGCAGGCGAGGTTGCCGTCGTGACCGGCGGCGCCAGCGGGATCGGTCTCGAGGCCGCCAGCGCGCTCGGGACTTGCGGCGCGCGTATCATCCTGCTCGACATGAATGCGGATGGGCTGAGGGCCGCTGCCGAAGCGCTCAAGGCCGCCGGCGTCGCAAGCGTCGATGGCCGCGTGCTCGATGTCACGGACCCGCAAGCCGTCGAGGCGATGGCAACCGCGGTCGTCGCCGATTTCGGCAAGGTCGACATCCTGGTCAACAGCGCCGGCATCGCGCGCCTCAACACCGCACTCGACACACCGGACGAGGAATGGCGCCTAGTGATGGATGTCAACGTCAACGGCGTCTACTGGGCCTCGCGCGCCTTCGGCCGTTCGATGGTCTCCCGCACCAAGGGCTCGATCGTCAATCTCGGCTCGATGTCGGGCCTGATCATCAACCGTCCGCAGACGGCGCCGTCCTACATGGTGAGCAAGGGCGCCGTGCACATGATGACGAAGGCGCTCGCGGTCGAATGGGCGAAATCGGGCGTGCGCGTCAACGCGCTGGCGCCGGGCTATGTCGGCACCGAGATGACGCTGAAGATGCGCGAGCGTCCCGAACTCTTCAACACCTGGATCGACATGACGCCGATGGGGCGCTTGGGCACGCCGCAGGAGATCGCCTCGGCGATCCTGTTCCTGGCGTCGCCGGCGTCGAGCTACGTCACCGGCGCGATCCTGTCGATCGATGGCGGCTACACGGCCTGGTAACGGACCGAATAAGGATTGGAATATCGCATGACCGTTTCGGACCAAGATGTGCGCCAGGCCATCATCGACGCCTGCATCCAGATGAATGCGCTCGGCATCAACCAGGGCACATCGGGCAACATCAGCTGTCGCCACGGCGAGGGCATGCTGATCTCACCGACCAGCACGCCCTATGACACGCTGCAGCCGGAAGACATCGTCTTCATGGGTTGGGACGGCGAGGTCGACGGGCGCCTGCCGCCATCCAGCGAATGGCGCTTCCATCTCGACATCATGAAGGCGCGGCCCGAGGTCAAAGCCGTCGTCCACGCGCATCCGATCTACTGCACGACGATTGCCATCATGGGCAGGAAGATACCGGCGATCCATTACATGGTCGCGGTCGCCGGCGGCAGCGACATACGCTGCGCGCCTTACGCTACCTTCGGCACGGCCGAGCTTTCGGCGCATGCGGTGGAGGCGCTGCGCGACCGCAAGGCCTGCCTGCTTGCCCAGCACGGCATGATCGCGGTCGGCTCGAGCCTTGCCCAGGCGATGTGGCTTGCCGTCGAGGTCGAGACGCTGGCGCGCCAGTATCACGGCGCCTTGCAGATCGGCGAGCCGCCGATCCTGTCCGACGAGGAGATCGAGAACGTCATCAAGCGCATGGCGAGCTACGGCCTGCGCGAGAACGAGGCCGCTGCGTAAGCGGAGGGCTTAGCCCGAAGCGACCAGCAAGGGACCGCGCGGCGGCCATCTGGCAGAATCCTCCGGGAAGGCCCGGAGCGATCAACAAGGGAGGAAATGACAATGACTGGATCAATGAAAGGCCTCGTCAAGGCGCTCGCTTTGGGGTTGGCGGCGGCTTGCAGCCTTGCCGCCGTCTCCGGCGCGAGCGCCGAGGATTTGTCGCTCAAGGGCAAGCGCATCGGCGTCTCCGCGATAGGCACGGACCATTACTGGGACCTGATGGCGTTCAAAGGGATCCAGGACCGCGTGAAGGAGCTCGGCGGTGAGGTCATCGCGCTCGACGCCGGCCGCAAGGACCAGCAGCAGATCGCCCAGCTGCAGACGCTGATCGCGCAGAAGCCCGACGCCATCATCGAGCAGCTCGGCAATCTCGAAGTGCTGAACCCGTGGCTGCAGAAGATCCGCGACGCCGGCATCCCGCTGTTCACGGTCGACACCGCGACGCCGCACGCCATCAACAACACCACGTCGAACAACTACAACATCGGCGCCGAGATCGCGCTGCAGATGGTCGCCGACATGGGCGGCAAGGGCAACGTGCTGGTGTTCAACGGCTTCTACAGCGTGCCGGTCTGCAAGATCCGCTACGACCAGCTGAAATATGTGCTGACCTCGTTTCCGGATGTGAAGATCGTCGAGCCGGAACTGCGCGACGTCATCCCGAACACGGTGCAGAGCGCCTATTCCAACGTCACCGACATGCTGACCAAGTCGCCGGAGAAGGGTTCAATTGGCGCGGTCTGGGCCTGCTGGGACGTGCCGCAGATCGGCGCCACGCAGGCCGTCGAAGCGGCCGGCCGCAACGAGGTGAAGACCTACGGCATCGACGGCAGCCCGGAAGTCGTCAAGATGGTGATGGACCCGAAGTCGTCGGCCGGCGCGGTCGCGGCGCAGCAGCCTTATGAGATCGGCAAGACCTCGGTCGACAACGTCGCCAAGTACCTGGCCGGCCAGAAGGTGCCGCCCTTCACCTTCGTCCCGGCGGTGCTGATCAACAAGGAAAATGCCGCCGAAAAGGGTAAACCTTTCCTCGACGCCGCCGAGAAGGCCGGCGTTAAGTAGAGCGGACGAAACGACGGGCAGCCGCGCTTATGCGGCTGCCCGTCACATCCAACCAGGATTGATGGCCATGCAGACAGCAAAGCACGACATTGCTGTGTCGATGACGGGCATATCGAAGCGGTTCGGTCCGGTGCGCGCCTTGGAAAACGCGAACCTCGAGATCGCGCGCGGCTCGATCCTCGGCCTTGTCGGCCAGAACGGCGCCGGCAAGTCGACCATCATCAAGGTGCTGGCCGGCATCATCAAGCCGGACAGCGGCTCGATCGTCATCAATGGCGAGACCGCGAGCACGCTGACACCGGCGTCGGTCGAAAAGCTCGGCGTCCATTTCATCCACCAGGACAGGCTTCTGGTGCCGACGGCGGCCGTCGGCGAAGCTGTCTTCCTCGGTCACGAGATCGGCCTCGGCCCGTTCGTCAGCCGCCGTGCCATGGAGCGCCGCGCGGCCGATTTGCTGAAGCGGTTTTTCGGCATGGAGCTGCCGGTTGGAACCTTGGTCAAGGACCTCACCACGGCACAGCAGAAGGTCGTCCAGATCACCCGGGCGCTGGCGCAAAAGGCATCGGTGCTGGTGCTCGACGAGCCGACCGCGGCGCTGGTCAAGCGCGAGGTCGACAGCCTGTTCGACGTGCTGCGCCGACTGCGCGACGACGGCATCGCCGTGGTCTTCATTTCCCATTACATGCAGGAGATCGAGAAGCTCTGCGACCGCGTCACCGTGATGCGCAACGGCACCGATGTAGGCACGGTCGATCCGCGCCAGACGCCGATCGACGAGATCATCTCGATGATGATCGCCCGCGATGTCGGCGAGATGTTCCCGAAGCGCTCGGTCATTTTAGGCACGCCGGTGCTGGAGGTTTCCAATCTGCGCCTCGGCGGCAGCTTCGAGAACATCGGCTTCAACGTGCGCGCCGGCGAGATTGTCGGCCTCACCGGCCTGCTCGGCTCCGGCGCCAAGGAGATCGTCCAGTGCCTGTTCGGCCTCAAGACCGCCGATGGCGGTGAGGTCAAGGTCGAGGGCAGGGAGCTGTCGCTGTCGACGCCGGTCAAGGCGGTGCGCGACGGCATCGCCATGCTGCCGGAAGACCGTCGCGCCCATGGCGTCGCGCTAGGTCTTTCGGTGCGCGAGAACATTTCCTTGGCCAGCCTGCGCCGCTACTCGCGGACTGGCATGGTCAGCCGTGGCGCTGAGAATCAGGCAGTGGACAGCCTGATCAAGGAACTGTCGATCAAGACGCCGCATCGCGACGCGCTGGTGCGTGAGCTCTCCGGCGGCAACCAGCAGAAGGTGGCTATCGCCAAATGGTTGAGCTGCCAGTCGCGCGTCTATGTGCTGGACGAACCGACAGTCGCCGTCGATGTCGGCGCCAAGGTCGAGATCTACAACCTCCTGAACCGCCTGGCGGGCGAGGGCGCGGCGATCCTGCTTCTGTCCTCCGACCTGCTCGAATTGGTCGGCGTCTGCGACCGCGTGCTGGTCGTCTATCGCGGCAGGCTTGCCGGCAGTTTCTCCGGTCCTGCGATGAACAGTGACGCGCTGCTGGCGGCTTCGTCAGGCGCGCGCTCGAACGCTGACGGAGTGGCCGCATGAGCGCGACTGTTCTCCACACCGAAGTCGGCGTCTCCGACGAAAAGCAAGCCGCCGCCAAGAGCGCCGGCCGGCGCTTCGGCGCGCTCGTCGTGCGGCTTGGCGCGATCGCCGCCTTCGCCGCGATCATGGCCTATTTCGTCATCTTCGCGCCGGGCTTCACCTCGACCTTCAACCTGATCAACGTCGTCGAGCAGTCGGCGATCCTGGGCGTTCTCGCCTACGGCATGACGGCCGTGATCATCGGTGGAGGCTCCGATGTCACCGAAGGCGGCATCGACCTGTCGATCGCTGCCAATATGGGGCTCTGCGCCGCCGTCTACGCGACGCTCTTGTCGATGGGCCATGGCGACTTCCTCTCGGTGCTTGCGGCCATCGCCGTCGGCATGGCGGTCGGCGCGCTGAACGCGCTTGCCGTGGTCGGCCTCGGCATCCTGCCGCTGCTCGCCACGCTTGCCGTGCTCAACGTCGCGGCCGGCATGGAACTCACGCTTACCCAGAACACGGTCGTCGGCGCATCCTCCCCGCTGCTCGGCGTGTTGGTGTCGGGGAGCTTCCTCGGCATCTCCGCGCTTGCCTGGGCGCTGATCGTCTTCTCGGCGATCATGATCGTGGTCGTTCACGGCACATCGTTCGGGCTCAGGCTCTACGCGGTCGGCGGCCATCCCGAGGCGGCCCGCGCGGCCGGTCTCAGCGTGCCCTTCTACGTGTCCTTCACATATGTGCTGAGCGGGTTCTGCGCGGCGGTGGCGAGCATCCTCACCGTCTCGCGCCTGTCGGCCAGCACGCCCGGTTCCGGCGAGCTTCTTCTGTCGGTGCTGGCCGCGGCACTGCTCGGCACCGTCTTCTCGCGCCGCTTTGTGCCGACCATGGGCGGCACGCTGCTCAGCGTTCTCTTCATCGGCCTCCTCGCCAACGGCTTCCAGCTGCTCAACGTCTCCAGCTACTGGGTCAACGGCGTGCAGGGCGCGCTGATCCTGCTGGTGGTGGCCATCACATCCTTTGCCCGCGGTTCGGAGGGTTCGCGATGAGCGTCTCGGCCAACGACAACGCCGCCAAGGTGAACCTGCGCAGCTTCCTTGCCAAATACAGCGTGCTCATCGCCTTCGCGGCCATCGTCATCTTCTTCTCGGTGGCGAGCCCGACCTTCCTGACGCCGGCCAACCTCTTCAACGTGCTGGTCAACAACGTCGTCATGCTGGCAATCGTTGCGCTGGGGCTGACCATCGTCATCTCGTCGGGCGGCATCGATCTTTCGGTCGGCGTGTCCGTTGACATGGCAAGCATGGTCTTCGTCATGCTTCTGGCTGCCGGCCATAGCGGCGTGGTCGGCGTCGCCGGCGGACTTGGCGCCGCGCTCATCGTCGGTGTGCTGAATGCGATCCTGATCACCCGGCTCAACATCAGCCCCTTCCTGGCGACGCTCGGCGTGCTCTTCATCGGCCAGAGCACGCAGCAACTCGCGACCAGCGGCGGCCAGCCGATCTATCTCACCAGCGGGTATGCCGCTGACCAGTTCAACGCCATCGCCCGCACGGCTCTGTTCGGCGTGCCGACCCCGGTGATCGTGCTGATCGTGCTCGCCGTCGCGGTCCATCTCCTGCTGCATCGTTCGGTCTTCGGCCGCTATGTCCAGGCGATGGGCGCGCAGCCCGGCGTCGCCTGGTATTCCGGCATCCGCGTGCCGCGCGAATTGTCGATGGTGCACGTGCTGTGCGCGCTGCTCGCCGGCGTCACCGGCATCCTCTTGTCGGCGACGGTGAAGTCCTATGTGCCGCTGTCGGGCAACGCGTTCCTGCTCGACGCGATCGGCGCCACCTTCATCGGCACGACGCTCAGCCGCGAGCGCAAGCCCTCGGTCATCGGTACGCTGCTCGGCGTGTTGCTGCTCGCCATCGTCAAGAACGGGCTGCTGCTCGTCGGCTGGAATTTCTACTGGCAGCAGGTCGGCATCGGCGTGCTCGTTTTCCTGGTGCTGGCCGCGAGCTTCGGCCTGCGCCGCGCCGCCCATTGAGTTCGAAAGGTTAAGTCAGCCATGCCCCAATTCGACGTCAGCTCGATCGGCTTCTACGTCCTCGACATCCTCGGACGTCCAGTCTCTCGCATCCCCGAAGGCGGCCGCGCCGACTATATCGAGGAGATCCGCATGACCGTTGCCGGCACGGCCGGCGCGACCGGCATGGACTGCGCCATCCTCGGGCTGAAGACCCGCGCCGTCACCACGCTCGGCACCGACGACATGGGCGACTGGTTCCTCGCCAAGCTCAAGAAATACGGCCTGGAGACGAGCCTCGTGCGCCGCGACGGCAGCCTCCAGACCTCGTCCACCATCCTGCCGGTGCGGCCGAACGGCGAGCGTCCCGCCTTGCATGTGCCCGGTACGGCCACCTTGTTTGACGTCGCCGATGCCGATCTTGATGCTGCCCTTGATGCAACCGTCGTCCATGTCGGCGGCACCGGCCTGCTGAAGCGTTTCGACGGCGAGCCGACGGTGCGGCTTTTGAAACGCGCCAAGGAACTTGGCCGCGTCACCACTTTCGACCTCATCCAGGCGACGCCGGAGACATGGAAGCTGGTCGAGCCGTGCCTGCCCTACATCGACTATTTCGTGCCGAGCATCGACGAGGCCGGCGAGATGGCGCATGACCGCGATCCGGCCCGCGTCGCCGCCTTCTTCAAGGCGAGGGGCGTGAAGAACTGCATCCTCACCCTTGGCGCCGGCGGCGTCTATGTCTCGCCCGAGCATGGCGAGGATTTCCATCTACCGGCCTTCGAGGTCGAAGTCTTCGACACGACAGGCTGCGGCGATTCCTTCACAGCCGGCATCATCGTCGGCATCGTCAAGGGTTGGGATCTGAAGCAGTCCGCGCGCTTTGCCAGCGCGGTCGCCGCCAAGGTGGCGATGGGGCTCGGCTCCGACGGCAAACTCGTTTCATTCGACGACACGATCGCGGCGATGAACTCGCTCTCGGTCAAGACATCAAAGGTGGAAGCAGCATGACCATTCTCTCTGAGGCCAAGGGCAAGACGGCTCTCGTGACCGGCGCCAGCCGTGGCATCGGCAGGGCGCTCGCGAAAGGGCTTGCCGAAGCGGGCTTCGATGTCGCCGTCACCGATCTGCCGTCGCAGGCGGCCGAGCTCGACGTCACCAAGGGCGAGATCGAGGCGGCCGGCCGCAAGGCCTATGTCTACACGATGGATGTCAGCAAGAAGAAGGACATCGAGGCGACCGCGCAGGCCGTGCTCGAGGCGGCGGGCAGCATCGACGTGCTGGTCAACAATGCCGGCATCCTGAAGCCCAGCCTGCTGCAGGATCTCGACGAAGCCAATTGGGATGCGCATTTCGATATCAACGCCAAGGGCGTGCTGATGATGTGCCAGGCGGTGCTGCCGCATATGCGCGCCAGGAAGTCGGGCCGGGTCATCAACATCGCCTCGATCGCCGGCCGGCAGGGCGTGCCGACGCAGGGCCACTACGCCGCGACCAAGGCGGTGGTGATCACGCTGACGCGTGTCCTGGCGCAGGAGGTCGGCATGGACGGCGTCACCGTCAACGCGATCTGCCCCGGCATCATCCTGACCGAGATGGGCAAGAACAATCTGGGCAGCGAAGCCGCGATCCGCCACTGGGAGGACGTCGCCGCGCTGAAGCGCCTCGGCGCGCCCGAGGATGTCGTCGGCCCGGTGCTGTTCTTCGCCTCGGATCTCTCGGCCTTCGTCACCGGCCAGGCGCTCAACGTCGACGGCGGCATCTACTACCACTGAGGCTCAGGGCGCCCCGAAGAGTACCTTCGTGTGAAGGGAAGTGCGGTTGCAGCGGGCCTCTTGGCCCGCTCTACAGCAGCCGCGGCCCCGCCACCATGCGCGCCACCCGCGCCATGTCGGCGCTCATCTCGCGGTCGTCGTCGAGCGGGGCGACCAGCGCCCGAACGGCTTCATAGCTGCGCCGCGGGCCTTCGCCCATGTTGTCCAGCACGCCGCGCAGCTCGACGCCTGTGGCGGCGAAGATCAGCTCCATCGCCACCAGATAGCGCAGGCGCTCGACGATCCCTGCCGTCTTGGCCACGACGCGCGGCGCCATCGACGACTGGTCCTCGACACCATCCGAGATGGCCAGGGGGCTGAGCGACATCGGATTGGCGAGGTGCCGGATTTCCGCTTCGAGCGCCGCGACCGGCTTCTGCAGTTCCGCATAGCCCTGGCGGCTGCCGCCTCTGGCCGACAGGAAGCGCGGCAGTTCCGCCACCGTCGGCGACATCAGCTTCATCGAGCGGTTGGCGGTGCCGACCGCGCAATGCGCCAGCGCCTGGCCGAGGTTTTCCCAGGTCAGCGTGAATGCGGTCAGGTCGAAATTGCCGTTGGAGACGACCCGCTCCGCCTCGGGCAGGATAACGGGATTGTCGCCGGAATGGCCAAGCTCGATCTCCGTCGCCAGCTTCGCCTGCTCATAGGCGTGGAGCAGGCCGCCCCACACTTGCGGCACGCAGCGGAAGCTGAGCGGATCCTGCAGCCGCCGCGCGGCATTCTCCTGCCACAGCCCGGAGCCTGAAAGCTCGGCCCGCAGCCTTGCGCCGATCTCGACCTGGCCGAAGGCCGGCCGCGCCGCCAGCGCATCCTCGTCGATGGCCTTGAGCGACGAGCGGAATGCCTCGTAATTCAGCGCCACCGCCGCCAGCGACCAGTCGATCAGGCACGCAACTTCTTCGAGCGCCAGGCACGCCGTTCCGGTCGAAAGGCTGTTGGCGACGATGATGGCGTGGCCGTCCTTCTCGCGCAGGTCGAGCGGTTCGAGTCCGGCGAGCTTCAATGCCTCGGCCGACGGCATGATCCGGCCTTGATATTCCGTCTCGCCATCGCCGCGCAGCGCCCGCGCCAGATGGCCGAGCGGCGCGAGATCCGCGGCGCCCACCGATCCCCAACTCGGAATGACCGGATGAACGCCGGCGTTAAGCGCTGCGATCAGGCCCATGACGACGCCTTCCGAGGTGCCGGTGCCGCCCGCGGCCATGCCGCAGATGCGTGCGACCAGCAGCGCCCGCACAGCCTCGGTCGACAGCGACGGGCCGGCGCCCATCGAGTGGCTGAGCGGCACGCTGTGCTGGAAGGCGATCAGGTCGGCTTGCGCCAGCGGCGTGTCGACACAGGCGCCAAGCCCGGTGGTGACGCCATAGAGCGGCTTGCCGAGCTGGGTGAGATGCTCGATGAGGGCGCGGCTTGCGCGGATGCGGCGCATGGCTTGCTCGCCAAGCACGAGCCGGGCATTGCGCCGCGCGATCTCGGCGACATCGCCTGCGCTTAGCGGCTTGGCGTCGAGGACGATCACTCTGGCTGTCATCTCGCGGCTATTCCTTTGGCCTCCGGGCTGGTGGCCGAACGAATGCAGGATATCCGGCATCGGAGCCCGCCATTGTCGAAAATCCGCCGTCGCGATTGCCGTTATTTTTCGGCGATCCGGATAGGGGGCTCGACAGACAAAATTTCCCGCGTCGATGTCCCACGAGGTCAAGCCTCGCTCGTCTTGAGGTCGGAAGCAACGAAAGGAACCGACCATGACTGTCAGCGGTGTGCGGACCCGCCCGTGTGGGAACTTTTGCTCCGCTGGCGATTTTGGATATGCTGCAAATCCAAATTGCCGGAAGGTCGCTGCTATGACGAAACATTTTGCAATCGCCGCGCTCATGCTTGCCGCGGCAGCCGTGATGGTCGGCCGGGCTTCCGCCGGCGAACATCGTCACCGCGTCACCGAGCATGAGCGTTATGTTCCGGCCAGTGACGACATCATCGACACGCTGTTCGGCGGTCCGCGCTACTACGACCAGCAAATGTCCACCACGCCGGCGGGGGCCTGCTCGTATCACCGCGTCGGGCCGGACGCGAATGCGGTGAACGACATCAACGATCACTATTGCGGGAAGTAGGATTCCCGGCGGCATTCCTCCGGAGCCGGCTTTCGACAGGCCTCGGCCACCTTTGCGTTTATGGTTCCTGCGACCCTATCGCAGTCGCTGGGGTGGCTGCCGTTGACGAGACCTGGCCCCCTTTGAACGCTGATCTTGTTATGGTTGGCGGGCCATCGCGCACATTCGGCCCAGATATTGTATACAATGTTGAAGAAAGATGTTGACAATCGACGCCGGCCGGTTTCCCTTACGCTATACGCGCAGCCTACGAGCAAAACACAAAGCGCGATAACCAAGGGGAACTACCGATATGATCAACCGTCGCTCGACTCTGAAATCAATGGCGCTCGGCGCCGTCTCGACCCTGGCCATTGCCGCTGTCGGCATTTCGTCCGCGCAGGCTGAAAACAAGGAACTGAAGATCGGCTTCGTCGGCGTCACCAGCGGTCCGGCCGCCGCCTGGGGCACCTCGAACGTACGCTCGATGCAGACCCGCGCCGCCTGGCTCAACGAGACCGGCGGCGTCAAGATCGGCAATGACACCTACAACATCAACATCGTCACCTTCGACGACCAGAAGGACCCCAAGCGCGCCATCGCCGGCATGGAAAAGATGGCGCAGGAGGGCGTCCACTATGTCGTCGGCCCGAATGTCGATGACGGCGCCGCCGCTGTGCGCCCCGTCGCCGAGGCCAACGGCATCATTTATTTCCCCTACGCTTTCCCCAAGGCGCTCTACCAGAAGCCGGCTTCGAATGCCGTGCTCGGCATGATCGCCAACTACCAATCCGGTCCGGCGATCTATAAATATCTCAAGGAAAACAAGGGCGTGAAGAAGATCGCCTTTGTCGCCGCCAACGAATCCGATCCGCTCAGCCAGCGCGACGGCGGCGTCGAGGCGGCCAAGGCGCTGGGCCTCGAGATCGTCGCCCAGAACGACACCTACCAGAACGACACCCGCGACTTCACGCCGGTGCTGACGCCGATCGTGGCGCTGAAGCCCGACCTGCTGGTGCTGTCCGGCGTAGCGCCGGCCAACGCGCCGCTGCTCATCCGCGCTGCCCGCGAGCTCGGCTATGAAGGCCTGATCTCGACCGAAACCGCCCAGGACGCCAAGGTTCTGGAAGAAGGCGCCGGCGAATACGCCAACGGCTTCATCTCCGTCGGCGGGGCTTCCACGCCAGAGATTGCCTCCGACACGATGAAAGAGTTCGTCACCCGCTACACCAAGATGTTCGGCGAATACAACGACGAGTCCAACACCAAGGTCTACGCGTTGGAATACATTCTCGACACGCTGAAGGCCAATCCGGCGGCCATCAACGACGTCGCCGAATTCAAGAAGACCATGGACACCTTCACCGCGCCCAATCCTTTCCTCAAGGGCGACGCCAAGCTGGGCTATGTCGGCATGACGTCCTTCGGCCAGAAGCGCCAGTTGTCGGTGCCGATGGTGGTCAACGAATACAAGGATGGCGCTTTCCAGACCCTGTTCGTCGGCTCCGTCGACTAGCGTTACCTTCGAGCGTCAATTCCTCAAGCTTGCCGCGGGGCCGGTCGATAGGCCGGACCCCGCGGGAGATCGAAGGTATCCATGGAACAGGTCATCGCCAACGGATTGTATCTCGGTGCCCAATACGCGCTGATCGCGCTGGGGCTCACCCTGATCTTCGCCCTGATGAACGTGCTCAATTTCGCCCACGGCCAGATGTATGTGCTGGGCGGGTTCATAACCTACACCGTCTACGGCCAGCTCGGCCTGCCTTTCGTGGTGGCGTTGCTCGCCTCCGGCGTGACGCTCGCCGTCATCGGCGCGCTGATGGAGAAATTCCTCTTCCGCACCGTCATCAGGCGCAGTCATCGCGAGGAAAGCACGATGCTGCTCGCCGCGGCGACGGCTTTCTTCTTCGACGCCGTCATCCTGCTCCTCTTCGGCGAAAAGCAGCGCGGCGTTCCCAAGATCGTCAAGGGCGTCTTCAACGATGCCGGCATCATCATGCCTTACGACCGGCTGGTCGTCGGCGCGCTCGCCATCGTCTTCATCGCCGCTTTCGTGCTGTACATGCAGTACAGCCGGGTCGGGCGCGCCATGCGGGCGCTCGCCCAGGACCGCGTCGCCGCCCAGCTGATGGGTGTCAGGGTCGACCGCTATTCGATGATCGGCTTCGCCATGGGCGCGATGCTGGCCGGCGTCGTCGGCGGGCTGCTGGTCACCATCACCGGCGTCAATTCCGGCATTGGCGGGCCGATCTCGATCAAGGCCTTCCTGATGGTGATGATCGGCGGCGCCGGCGTCGTCGGGGGCGCGATCGCCGGCGGCTTCATCCTCGGCATGATGGAGTCGGTCGGCCTTACCGTGCTGCGCGAATATGGCGACGTGACCTACCTCGTGATCTTCGCCGCCCTGATGGTGTTCCTGTCGGTCCGTCCGAACGGGCTGATGGGCAAGCCGTGGGGTTGATCGCGCCATGACCCTCAATCGCAACACCAGGATCGCCGCCGTCGTCGCCTTTCTCGCGATCGTCTTTGTCGTCGTGCCGGCCGCGATCTCGTCGAGCGGCCGCTTCGACCTCTATTACACGCTGACCTCGGTGGCATTGCTCAGCATCGCCAGCGCCGGTGTCTGGCTCACCTTCTATATCGGCCGCATCAACATCGGCCAGGGCGCCTACGCGCTGACGGGCGGTTATGTTTCGGCCATACTGGTCATGAACCATGGCTGGTCGTTCTGGCTGACGCTCCCGGTCGCGGGTCTGTTCTGCGCCGGTGCCAGCGTGCTGATCGGCCTGCCGATCCTGCGCCTGCGCGGCGTCTATTTCGCCATGGTCACGCTGGTGCTGACCGAGGTGGCGCGCCTGCTTGCGCTGGCGCTGCCGATCACCAACGGCGCCAAAGGCATCGTCAGCATCCCGCTGCCAGGTGCGCTCTCGGTCTTCGGCATCACGCTGATCCCCGACTTCGCCACGCTGCAGAATTCGCGGCTTGCCTTCTACCTGTTGGCGGTCACGCTGATGGTGGTCTGCTTCGCGGTCATGTACCGGCTGGTCAATTCGCGCATCGGCAAACTCTGCCAGTCGCTGCAGCAGAATGAGGAGCTTGCGTCCTCGATCGGCGTCAACATCGCTTATCTCCGCGTCATCGCCTATGCCGTCTCGTCCTTCTTCGGCGGCGTTTCCGGCGCCATCTTCGCCGCCATCTCGCAGTCGATCTACCCGTCGAGCTTCACCGTCACCGATTCCGTCAACTTCATGCTGAACTGCTTCCTCGGTGGCCTGGGTTACGTGTTCGGTCCGATGCTCGGCACGCTGGTGCTTTATTTCGGCTGGGATCTTCTGTTCCAGACCGGCCAGTTCCAGTTGCTCATCTATTCCGGCCTGATGATCGTCCTGATGCTGGTGCTGCCAAACGGCATACTCAGCCTTGCCGAAATGACCCGGAAGAAGGGTTGAGCCATGGCCGAAATGCTCGAAGTCTCCGGCATCACCAAGCGCTTCGGCGGTCTCGTCGCGGTCAACAACGTCTCCTTCTCGGTGCGCGAAAAGGAGATCCTGTCGGTCATCGGTCCGAACGGCGCCGGCAAGTCGACTTTGTTCAAGCTGATCTCGTCGTTCCTCAAGCCTACGACGGGCGAGGTGCGCCTGAAGGGCGAGCGCATATCGGGTCTCGCCCCGCACATCGCCGCCCGCAGGGGCGTCGTGCGCACCTTCCAGGAGACGACGATCTTCAAGAACATGAGCGTGCGCGACAACGTCATCATCGCGCACCATCTGCGCTCGAAGGCGAGCCTCTTCGGCTTCTTCCTCGGCACCGGCGCGGCGAAGGCCGACGAAGCGGCCTTCGGCCAATCGGCCGACGAGATCCTCGCGCTGCTCGGCCTCTCCTCGCTCGCCAATGAGACCGCCCGCAACCTGCCGCACGGGCATTTGCGGGCGCTGGGCATCGCCATCGGCCTTGCCACCAACCCGTCCATCCTGTTGCTCGACGAGCCCTTCGCCGGCATGAACCACGACGAGACCATGCGCATGGTGGAAATGGTGCGGCGCCTGCGCGAGCGCGGCCTGACCATCCTGCTGGTCGAGCACGACATGCCGGCCGTCATGAAGATCTCCGACCGGCTCGTCGTGCTCAATTTCGGGCAGAAGATCGCCGAGGGAACGCCGTCGGAAATCCAGGCCGATGAGAAGGTGATCGAAGCCTATCTCGGCAGCGAAGACGAGGCGATCGGCCTATGAACCAGATCCTGAACTTCGCCAATGTCGAGCTCTACTACGACCACGTCTACGCGCTGAAAGGCGTCTCGCTCGAGGTCAACGAGGGCGAGACCGTCGCGCTGATCGGCGCCAACGGCGCCGGCAAGTCGTCGATCCTTCGCGCCATCACCGGCTTGCGCAAGATCAGGTCCGGCGAGATCCACTATGGCGGCAAGCGCATCGATGGCGCCGCGCCCGACGAGATCGTCAAGATGGGCATCGCCATGGTGCCCGAAGGGCGCCGCGTATTTCCTTACATGTCGGTCAGGGACAACCTGCTGATGGGCGCCTTCACGCGCACCAGCAAGACCGAGATAGCGGCGTCGATGGAGATGGTGCTGGGGCGGTTTCCCCGGCTGAAGGAGCGCTTCTCGCAGGCCGCCGGCACGATGAGCGGCGGCGAACAGCAGATGCTGGTCATCGGCCGCGCGCTGATGGCGAAACCGAAGCTCTTGCTGCTCGACGAGCCTTCGCTCGGCGTCGCGCCCAAACTCGTCCAAGACATCGCCCGCTCGATCGTCGCCATCAACCGCGACGAGAAGGTCAGCGTGCTGCTGGTCGAGCAGAATTCGCGCATGGCGCTGCGCATCTCGCAGCGCGCCTATGCGCTGACCACCGGCAGCGTCGCGCTGAGCGGCAACTCCGCCGAATTGCTGGCCGACGACCGGGTCAAGCGTCTTTATCTCGGCGGCGAGATCTGAGGCTGATTGGAATGCGCATTCTCGTCATCAATCCCAACACCACCGAATCGATGACCGCCAAGATCGGCGAGGCGGCGGCAAGCGTCGCCTCCGGCGCGACGGAGATCGTCGCCGTCAATCCGGCCGACGGCCCGCCGAGCATCGAGGGCTATTTCGACGAGGTCTTCGCCATTCCGGGCATCATCGCCGAGATGGGCAAGGCGCCGGCGGCGGATGCTTACGTTATCGCCTGCTTCGACGACACCGGGCTGGACGCGGCGCGCTGTGCCACCGAGGCTCCCGTCATCGGTATCGGCGAGGCGGCGTTCCATATGGCGAGCCTTGTCGCAGGCAAATTCAGCGTCGTCACCACGCTTGCCCGCTCGGTGCCGGCGATCGAGCACAATCTGGCGAAATACGGCCTCGCCTCGCGCTGCGCCAAGGTGCGCTCGTCGGAAGTCGCCGTGCTCGAGCTCGAACGTCCGGGCTCGAATGCAAGACACAGGATTTCGCAGGAGATCGCGCGCGCCATCCGCGAGGATCATGCCGAGGCGATCGTGCTCGGCTGCGCCGGCATGGCCGACCTTGCGCACAGCCTGTCCGAGGAGCATGGCGTTCCGGTGCTTGACGGCGTCGTTTGCGCCGTCACGCTGGCCGAGAGCCTGTTCAAGGTAGGCTTGAAGACGTCGAAGATCGGTGGCTACGCCGCGCCTCGTGGCAAGCTCTTTTCGGGCGTTTTCGCCTCGCTGTCGCCGACCGGCTGAGAGGAGATCCTGTACGACCGGCGCCGGGATTGACCCTCGCGCAAGCCATATTAGATTGAACTCACCTCTACCGGTGGAGGCAAATCAGGCGTGTTGCGCCTGCGCGTTGAAGAGCATGCTGACAGTCCTCAAGGAAGAAGATCGAGACGACAGGCCCGCAGCGCGCTGGTCGCCGATCTATTATGGGTTGAGGGATGCCATCGTCAGCCATCGCCTCGCGCCGGGCACCAAGCTGCCGGAGGACGAACTCGCCTCGATCTATTCGGTGAGCCGCACCGTCGTTCGCGCCGCCTTGCAGGCACTCGCGCATGACCGGCTGGCCCGGCTCGAGCCCAATCGCGGCGCCTTCGTCGCGCAGCCCTCGAAGATCGAGGCGCGCGAAGTGTTCGAGGCGAGGGCGCTGATCGAGCCCAAGGTGGCGGCACTCGCCGCCAGAGCCGCGGTGCCATCCGACATCGCGCAACTGAGACAGCATCTCGAAAAGGAGCACGAGGCGCTGCATGACGGCCGCGACAGCGACGCCATCATGCTGTCGGCGCGCTTCCATGTCGGCATCGCCGAGATCGCCGCGCATTCGGTGTTCACCAACTTCGTGCGCGACCTCGTCTCGCACTCCTCGCTGATCATCGCGCTTTACTGGAAGCGTCGCGACGCCACCTGCGAGAAGCACGCCCACCATGCGTTGGTCGATGCGATCGAGGCCGGCGATAGCGCCGACGCGGCCGCCCTGATGAACAGCCATCTGGTCGACCTTTTGTCCGGGCTCGATCTCACCGACAAGGTCGAAAAGTCTGACAGCCTGGCGGACCTGCTGCAGACGGCGGTCCAGCCGGGTCGCTGAACCGCCGGAGGATATGGCTAGGCCGCGGCCGCCTGCGAATAATCCATCCGTTCGAGGTCGGCGATCAGGCCGGGTCCGGTCGGCTGCCAGCCGAGATGCGCACGCGTCCATTCGCTCGAGGCCGGCATATCGAGGCCGGCGAAGATGGAAAGCCATCCGAAATGATCGGCTGCTTCTTCCTGCGACAGCGAGACCACCGGCACGTTGAGGCCGGCGCCGATCACTTCCGCGATCTCGCGCATGGCGATGCCTTCCTCCGCGACGGCGTTGTAGCGCACGCCGGCTTCCTGCTTGTCCAGCGCCAGGCGGTAGAGCTTGGCGACATCGAGCACGTGTCCTGCCGACCACCGGTTGCGGCCCTCGCCAAGATAGGCCGACACGCCCTTGGTGCGGGTGATCTCGATGAGCGGGGTGATCAGGCCCTGCTTCACCGTGTCATGCACCTGCGGCAGCCGCACCACCGATACTTTGACGCCCTTCTCGGCCATCGCCGCGCCGGTGAGCTCGGACAGGATGCGCGGATTGCGGTGTTCGGTGTTGAAGATGTCTTCTCTCGCGGGCTGCCCGTGCTCGCCCGAACCCATGCCCACACCCGACGTGATGATGAGCAGCCGGTCCGAGCCTGCGAGCGCCCCGCCCAGCGCTTCGATGACGCGCTTGTCCTTCTCGCAATTGGCGACGAAGTTCGCAAAGTTGTGGTCGAAGGCGGTGTGGATCACCGCATCCGACTTCGCCGCGCCGTCGCGCAGGCTATCGAGATCTTCGATGTCGCCGCGATGGGGCTCGGCGCCAGCCGCCGTAAGCGACCGCGCACCGGCTTCGGAGCGGGTCAGGCCGAGCACATGGTGCCCGGCGGCAAGAAGTTCGGGCACGATCCTGGAACCAATGAAACCGGTCGCGCCGGTAAGGAATACACGCATGGGGGATCTCCTCTGTTGTTCGGAGGCCCTTCTCGCGCTATAAATCATCCTGTTAAAGTAGTGACTTTATCATGGTATAATAATCAACAGGATCGTCATGCCTGCGCAGACCGTCAACAAGCTCGGCAATTTCCTGCGGGATCGCCGCATGCGCCTCGACCCGGTCGCCTTCGGCTTCGTCCCGGGGCGGCGGCGCACGCAGGGGCTGCGCCGCGAGGAGGTGGCGCAGCGCGCCAATATCAGCCCGACCTGGTACACTTGGCTGGAGCAGGGCAGGGGCGGCGCGCCGTCCGCCGACGTGCTGAACCGCATCGCGACCGGACTGATGCTGACAGAGCCCGAGCGCGAGCATTTGTTCATGCTGGGCCTCGGGCGACCGCCGGAAGTCCGCTACAGGAACGTCGACAGCGTGACGCCGCGCCTGCAGCGCGTGCTCGACGCCTTGGACCCGAGCCCCGCCATCATCAAGACCGCAACCTGGGACGTGGTTGCCTGGAACCGTGCCGCGGCCGCGATGCTGACCGACTATTCCAAGCTGCCGCGCGAACAGCGCAACATCCTGCGCTTGATGTTTGGGAACTCGCGCGTGCGCGACGCGCAGGACGATTGGCAGAGCGTCGCCCGCTTCGTGGTCGGATCCTTCAGGGCGGATGCCACGAGGGCGGGCGCAGGCGCGGAAATCACCCAGCTCGTCGAAGAGCTTTGCCGGATCAGTCCGGAATTCGAGGCGCTGTGGCGCGACAATGACATCGTTGCGGCCCATGGCGAGGGCGTGAAGCGCCTGCGGCATCCCGAGATCGGACTGATCGAGCTGGAGTTCTCGGTCTTTGCGGTCGACGGCCGGCCCGAGCTCGGCATGATCGTCTACAATCCGGTCACGCGCGCGGACGCCGAGCGGATTCAGTCGCTGATCGCGTCCCGCTCCGGCTAGTGGCGTGTCCGTTGTCTTTGCTTCGCGGAGCGCCCGAGATTGGGCCGCAGAACCAGGGAGGTATTGCATGAGCTTCGATATGAAATGGTCTTCGTCCGAGAAGAAGGTCGCCCGCAGCGCATTCGATAAGGCGCTGGAGGTGGCGCTAAGCAAGACACTGGCCGAATTCAAAAGGAAGGCCAGCGACGCGGCGACGTTTTCCGACATGTGGGAGATCGAAGACCATCTGCGACAGCAACGGCGAAACCTTGAGCAGATGTTCGACTATCGCTACTCGCAGCTAATCGTTGTCTTTGGCAGTCTTATCCGGGATGGGTATCTCGACGAGAAGCTCCTTGTCGGTTTGTCGCAAGACAAACGGGAAGAGATAAGCAGGTTCCTTTCCTGGCATGCGAGAGAATAGCGCGCGCGAGAACTACCTCCGTGTCGCCGCGCGCCTCAGCGCCTGCAGCGGCTGGCTGAAGCTCCCGCACGAAAGCACGGCGCATGCGCCCGGCATCGCCGAAACCGCTGTGCTCGGCGATATGGTCGAGCGGCGCGTTGCTGGTCCCCACCGCCATTCGCGCGGCTTCGAGCCGTAGCCGCACCACGGATTTCGTCGCCATGCAGCTCGAATATCCGCAGATGCATCCAGCCCAGTGAAGCGCCAGATGTGAAGCGTCAGCTTTGCGGCCGTTTGCCCGATCGCTTCGGGGAAGCATCAACGCCGCCCGGTTGCCTGATGTGGTCGATGAAAGCCCTCAGCTTGGGCAGCACCTGGTGCCGTTCGGGGTAGTAGAGAAATACGCCCGGCGTGGTCACCGCGAAGCGGACTAGCAGCGCCTGCAGGCGCCCGTCGGCGATGGGCGTTTCGGCAATAGGGCCTGGCACCTGCGCCAGCCCGACACCCTGGATCGCCGCGCCGAGAAGCGACGGATAGTCGTGCGCAATCAGTGGTCCCGAGACGATCGCCTCGACGGTCTTGTTGCCATCGACAAAGGACCAGGGCGCGACCGAGCCGTTCGAGCGGCGCATGCGCAGGCAGGCATGGTCGCGCAGATCCTCGATGCGCTCAGGTGCCGCGCGCCGGCGCAGATAGTCGGGACTGCCGACGACCGCCATCGGGAAGGACGGTGTCAGCCGGACCGCGACCATGTCGGGCGCGACCAGGTCGACCATGCGGATGCCGGCGTCGAACCCTTCGGCGGCGAGGTCGGCCAGTTCGCCGCTGGCGACGATCTCCAACTCGATCTCGGGATAGGCCTGGCAGAAGGAGGCGATCATCGGCTCCAGCAGCACCGGCACAACGGCCGGCGGCACCGAAAGGCGCAACTGCCCGGCCGGCCGCTGGCCCATGCCGCGCGCGATCTCGCTCGCGGCGATCAGTTCCTCGAAGGCCGGTCGGGCGCGCGCGAAAAAACGCTCGCCGGCTTCGGTCAGGCCGACGCTGCGCGTGGTGCGGATGAAGAGCGCCGCGCCGATGCGCGCCTCAAGCGTGCGTATCGCCTGACTGATCGCTGACGGGGTAACCGCGAGCTCGGCCGCCGCCTTGCGGAAATTGCGGTGCCTGGCCACGCTCAAGAACGCCTCGACACCATCGAGCGCGCCGTGCCTGACTGTGAAGTTCTGCTTCATGACCCATCGACATTATCGCGGATAGTTTCCGGCTGAAAGCGGTCGTATCTCTGCTGTGACCCGGAAGCCTGAAAGGAAGTGGCAATGACCGATGAACTCGATCGCGTGCGCGATCACTACCGCGCGACCGGCCTGACCGATCGGTTGAAGACCGCGCTGGCGGTCTTTGGATCGGAAGAACGGCGTCTGAAGCCCGAGCAACTGGCTACGCTCGACCAGTTCCACACCCGTGGGCTGGCCGCGACGGCCGAGCTCGCCAATCTGGCCGTCATCGACGCCGACATGTCGGTGCTGGACGTCGGATCTGGCGTCGGCGGGCCGGCTCGCTTCCTCGAGGCGACCTATGGCTGCAAGGTAACCGGCGTCGACCTCAGCGAACCCTTCGTCGAGGCCGCGCGCTACCTGACCACACGAACCGGGCAGGGCGGCAAAGTGTCGTTCGAAACCGGCAGCGCGCTGGCGCTGCCTTTCGAAGACGCCAGTTTCGACGCCGCGCTTTTGCAGCATGTGGCGATGAACATCGCCGATCGTTCGCTGCTCTATCGCGAGATCAGGCGCGTGCTGAAGCCGGGCGGAAAATTCGCGACCTTCGACGTCGTGCTCAACGGCGGCGATCCGCTCTATCCTGTTCCGTGGGCGAAGACGCCCGGCGAAAGTTTTTTGCTGCCGGCCGACGCGACCTGCGCGGCAATCGAAGCCGCCGGCTTCGGCACGCTCGTCCGCCGTGACGACACGGCCGCCGCCAAGGCCTGGTTCGCCGAGCTCCGTGCCTCGGGCCCGCCGCCGCTCAATCTCGGCGTGATCATGGGGCAGGGGTTCGCCGAACCCACAACCAATCTCGGGCGCAATCTGATGCAAGACCGGCTCGGCATCCTCACCGCGGTGTTCGAAGCCGTCCCTGTCAACGGAGCAATTCCAGGAAAAGTGTGAGCGGTCACGCTCGGCGACTTCGCCGTAGCCTTCCGTCCGGAATTGCGCAAGGAACTGACAATTAGGAGGCGAAAATGTCACCAGCGATGATCCTTAACATCCATCTCGGGCTGGGCTACGTGCCATGGCTGCTTTGCTTCGCCGTCTATATCTGGCCAAGGCTGAGGTCGATGGAGCCGATAGAAGCGCAGCGCGCCATCGCTACGCTGCATAGCTTCCGCTTCTTCGGGCTCGTCTTCCTCATCCCGGGCGTCGTGGGACCGGACCTGCCCGCCGGCTTTGCCGGTTTTGCCGCCTATGGCGATTTCGCGACCGGCTTGCTCGCCATGCTGGCGCTGCTTGCGGTGGCGAGGCCCGCGATTTTCTGGCCGCTTGTCGTCGCTTTCAACCTTGTTGGCGTGGTCGACCTTGTCGGCGACTATTATCACGGCACCGTGCTCGACCTCCCCGGCCATGCCGGGCAGTTGGGCGCGACCTACGCGATCCCGATCCTCTACGTGCCGCTTTTGATGATCACGCATGTCGCGGCGTTCTACCTGCTGGCGCGTTCCAGGCGCCATCAGTTGGCGGCGACCTAATACATTGGGTTTGCCATGTGCTTCGGTGCCGGCCATTCACTCGTGATCTCCGGCTGCACCGGACGCTCGAGATAGGTCGACAGCACCACATAGCTGCGCGTCGAGGTCACGCCGGGCGTGTCATAGAGGCGGGCCAGCAATCCTTCCAGTGCCCGAGTGTCCTCGGTGCGCACCTTGAGCAGCATGCAGGTGTCGCCGGCGACCGTGTGGATCTCCTCGACCTCCGGATATTTGGAGACCGCCATCAGCTCCGGCGTCTTGCCCCAGCCCCTGGTGTCGATATGCACGAAGGCAAGCAGCGGCTTCTTCACCGCTCGCGGATCGATGATCGCCGATGTGGCTCGGATGGCGCCGCTGCGCTTCAGCCGCTTGACCCGCTCATGCGCCGCTGGCGGCGACAGGCCGACGCGCTCGCCGAGGTCGGCATAGCTGATGGTCGCGTCCTCGACGAGAACGCCTAATATCTTTCGGTCGATTGGGTCGACCTCACGGGTCGGATGCTTGTTCCGCTGAATGTCATCTGTTTCTGCGCCCATATGGAAATTCTCCATTGATGCGGAATTTAGTTCGGCCATTATGATGATATGTCGAACAGTGATCAATCAGCAATTTTGACTGCGGTGCCGCGTGCGCCGATCCCGGCCACCGCCTATCTGCTGACGGGCTGCGTCGCCGTCATCGGCTCCAATTCGCTGGTTCTGGGACCCATCGCGCCGGCCGTCGCGGCATCGTTCGGCGCCAGCGTGCCGGCGGTGATGACGGCTGCCGCCGCCTTCGGCCTAGGCACGTCGGCCAGCGCACTCTTCCTTGCCCGCTACATCGACCGGATCGGCGCGCGCCGCATGCTGCAGGGCGCATTGCTGCTGCTGGCCATCGCGCTGGTCGCCAGTGCCCTCGCGCCGACGGTAATGGCGTTGGTGGCCGCCCAACTCATAGCCGGCATTGCCGCCGGTATCGCCATGCCGGCGATCTATGCCAGCTCGGCCGCGATCGCGCCGCCCGGCCGCGAGAGCGGCACCATCGGGGTGGTGCTGACGGGCTGGACGCTTTCGATGGTCGCCGGCGTTTCGCTGTCCGCCGTGATTGCCGATCTCATCCACTGGCGCGCCGTCTTCGCCGCCGTGGCGCTGCTGGCGGGAGCGGCCGTTGGCGGCCTGGCGATGAGCTCGCTTCACGACACCAGGAAAAGCGGTCCGGCGCCGTCGCCGCTCGGCGCGCTCGCCGTTCCCGGTATCGTGCCGCTGCTTATTGCCTGCGGTGCCTTCATGACCGCCTTCTATGGTGTCTACGGCTATCTCGGCGATCATCTCCATGAAGCCCTCGGCGAGCCGGTCAGCGCCAACGGCCTGGCGGCGGTTGCCTACGGCCTCGGCTTCGGCGCGGCCGCCTTGCTCGATGGCGTCATCGATCGCCTCGGCGCGCGTCGTGTCATGCCTTTCGCCTATCTGCTGGTCGCCGCCGTCTATGTCGCGATCGCCCTGGCCAGCACCGGCTTCAGCCTGCTGATCGCGACGATCGCCGCCTGGGGCCTGGCCAACCATTTCGGGCTGAACGTGCTGGTCATGCGCCTCACCGCGCTCGACCCGTCGCGCCGCGGCACCATCATGGGCCTGAACAGCGCGGTCACCTATCTCGCCGTCACTGTCGGCACCGCAGGCTTCGGCCCGCTCTATACGAGCCTCGGCTTCGCCAATTGCGCCTTGATCGCCGCCGGGCTGATGCTGGTGGCGGCGGGCGCAGCGGCGTGGCGCTCAGCCGGCTGACCCGGTCAGTTCGCTCGGCGAACTGACTTGTCAGTTTGGGTTCGCGAGGGCAACCATGCGCGCTGCTCCCAGCAGCCACGGGCACGCATAATAGTCGCTGATCCGATTTACGGTCCCGTAGGTGGTTTCGATCCGAACCGGATAGGCCGGTTCCCAGCCCGCTTCGCCGCGGTGGAGCACGAGCAGCACGGTCTCGCCGTCGACGGCGCCGATCGCCATCCGCCAGTTGGCTTTGCCCTTTTCGTATTCGACGAAGTAGATCGACTCAGACAATGGCCCCCTGAAGCAGTCCGACACTCGCAATTGCGCGTCGGCGCTGGTCAATGCCCGCACGCCGTCCCAATCCCGGCGGTTGAAGAGTTCGACATAGCGCGTCAGCAGTCTTGAAAGCTGCGGATCCGGCGAGGATTCGGAACGAACGACAGGCTGGCCCGGCAGCGCGGCCAGCTTGGCGCGGCCACGGCTCAAGGCGGCCTTGACGCCGCCGACCGTCGAGCCGACAAGGTCGGCCGTCTCTTCCAGCGAATGGTCGAAGACGTCCTTCAACAAAATACAGGCTCGCTCCTTCGGCGGCAGGTGGATCACCAGCCGCTCGATGGCGCGATCGGCGCCCTGGCCCGCGGGTTCGCTCGGCAGAACGATCTCATCGACCGCGAAATTGGCTTCGGCGCGCTGGCGCGTTTGCCGGTTGCGCAGGAAGTCGATGCAGCGGTTATGCGCGGTGCGAAACAGCCATGAGCGAAGCGCGCCAGGATCGTCGATCTTCTCGATCTTACGATAGATCTCGAACAGCGTTTCCTGCATGACGTCCTCGCCGTCGAGCGCCGAGCCCGTCATGCGCGTGCAATAGCGGTGCAACCGTTCCCGCAGATGCGCAACCGTTTCCAGGAACGCGGCGTAGCGAATGTCGAAGAGCCCGCTAGGCTCAAGTCTTGGCTGCATCGTCATGGCAACACGAACACCGTTATGCGCTTCCCGCGAGGCAAGGTCCGCCATGTTACATCGTCCTGATTTCATCCGGAGTCCGATCGAAGCGATCATGCCTGCCGTCGACATGCATCACCGGCGCCGCCGCCAGTTCCTCCGGCTCTATCCCGTCGAGAGCCGCCATCGGAATGGCGTAGACGATGCCGCCAAGCGCCGGGACGTCGCCGCGCGCCGGCATGCGCACGCCGCAGGTCGCGCAGAAATGATACTGGATGCTGGGTGCCTCTCGGCCCGGCGGGATCCATTGATATTCGGTCTGCGCTTCGGCCCCCGACATCAGGCGATAGTGCTGAGGACCGACGAAGCCCACCCAGGAGCGCGTCTTGGTGCATGTCGAGCAATTGCATTTGACGGTTCCCCGGCTGAGATCGATATCCGCCTCGAACCGCACCTTGCCGCAATGGCAGCTTCCTGCGTAGGTTTTCAACATAGCCCAATGGTCTCCGAGCTGGCCGGCCGGCATGATCGCCGGCTGGCTCCAAGACGGATGGCCGCCAGGAAAAGATACGTGCCGTCTGACAGATACGCGTGGCATCCAGCATGGTCGACTTGCGACAAGGTCATTTCAGCACGCGATAGGTCAGCGTTACGACACCGCTCTCGAACCGGCGTGTGTCCGTGAGCTCCAACCTGACCAGCGATGGGTCGACATCGTGGAAGGTGCGTTTTCCATAACCCACACGCGTCGGCACGATCGACAGCTGGTATTCGTCGACGAGCTTGCTGGCGAGCAGGGTCTGGTCGAGATTGCTCACCCCGTATTTCAGTATGTCGCCGCCGCCTTGCGCCTTGATCGCGGCGAGACCCTCCGCAACGTCGCCTTCGATCAGCGAAGCGTTCCAGCCGACCTCTGTCAGGGTCCGCGACGCGACCAGCTTCTTCAGCCCGTTCATGCGGTCCATATACTTGCCCTGGATCTGCGGCCACCGGCTGGAAAACAGCTCGTAGGTCACGCGGCCGAGCAGGAAATACTCTGCTTCGCCGGCCTTTTCATAGGAATGTTCGAGCGCATCTGCGACAAAGAACGGCGATGCCCAGTTCATGGGCGCCTCGATAACGCCGTCGAGTGAAACGAAGCTGCCGACGATTAATTTTCTCACCACAAATTCTCCTGCAGCGTGGACGACGTCCCAAGGACGTTCGAGATGCGCTCCGGGATACGTGGTACGAGGAATTTTTTCGGGCCGTGGCTGGCTTGCCGAGACCTTGGGTCCTTCGATATGGCTTGGCGCAGTATCGGCCGGAGCGAAAAGCGCGATGAAGACGAGCCTCGAAATCACCGCCGAGCCCTTGCCGCAGGACCTCGCTTTCCTGAGCGGGAGCCTCACCGCCTTCAACGATGCCGATGTCGGCGCGTCGGGCCGCAAGCCGCTGGCGGTCTTCGCGCGCGATGAACACGGCGCCATCGTCGCCGGCATTTCGGGTTATACCGCCTGGGGTTGGCTCTACGTGCAATGGCTGTGGGTCGATGAACGGCTGCGCGGCCGCCGCATGGCCGCCGGCATGCTCGACGCCGCCGAACGGGAAGCCATCGCGCGCGGCTGCCACGGCGCCTGGATCGACACTTTCAATCCCACCGCTGAGAAGGTTTATCAGCGCCAGGGCTACCAGCCATTCGGCACGCTGCCCGATTTCCCGGTCGGCCGCAGCCGCATCTTCCTGCAGAAGAAATTGTCGCCCTGATCAGCCAGCCAGCTTTCCGCCGCGCATCGGCTCGGGCGCGCCGGTGGTGCTCGGAAAGCTGATCGGCAGGCCGCGCAGCACGCGCACGGCGAGGAAAGCAAAACACTCCGCTTCGACCGCGTCGCCCTTCCACCCGAGCGTTTCGGCCTGCACCACTTCGACGCCGGCGCGGCTTTCGAGCATCGCCATCATCGTCGGGTTGTGGCGGCCGCCGCCGCTGACCGCGAGCCGCTTCGGCCGGCGCGGCAACAGGTCGAGCGCCTTGCCGACGGCCGACACGGTGAAGGCCGTCAGCGTCGCCGCGCCGTCCTCGGCATTCAGCCCTTCGGCCATCGCCGCGGTGAAGTCGAAGCGGTCGAGCGATTTGGGATAGGGTTTGGTGAGATAGGGATGCTTGAGCAGCCGGGCGAGCCGTTCCTCGTCGACCTTGCCGGCGGCAGCCAGCCTGCCGTCGCGGTCCATCTCGCCGAGGCCCTTCAACTTGATGAAGTCGTTGACCGGCGCGTTGGCCGGCCCGGTGTCGAAGGCGACGATATCGCCCTTGCCGTCCCACCAGGTGATGTTGCCGACGCCGCCGAGATTGAGCACGGCGGTGTCGCCGCTGACGTCCGCCTGCTTGAGCAGCGCCGCGTGATAGGCGGCGGCCAGAGGCGCGCCTTGCCCGCCGGCCGCGACATCGGCCGAGCGGAAATCATAGGCGACCTTGGTACCGAGCAGCGAAGCCATGAGCTCGCCGTCGCCGAGCTGGCGCGTACGGCCGATCCGTCCCGGCTGCGGCGCGCGGTGCAGCACGGTCTGGCCGTGGAAGCCGACGACGCCGATATCGGCCATGCTCATGCCCTGGCTCTCGACCAGATCCCTGACCGCCGCAGACTGCGCGCGCGTCAGCGCCTCCTCGGCTTCGCGAAAAATCGCCGGTTCCGGCCCCTCGAAATTCCACGCGCGCGCCTGGCGCAGTGTCTCTTCGAGCAGGGCGCGGATCGACTGCGGGTAGGGGGCCAGCGTGTAGGTGCCGGTGTCGGCGATGCGCTCGCCGTCCGTCTTGATCAGCGCCACGTCGATATTGCCGTCGAGCACCGTGCCGGTCATCAGGCCGACGGCCCAGATTGGTTCCATGGTCGTTCCTCGAATCGCCATTCATCCACGTGTCGGACGGATCGGTCCGGCAGGCAAGTCTTCCGCCGCGCCCCTGCGGGCGCCTTTTGCGCCAAATGGTGAAAATCGAGCAACCACGTTCTTGCCTCTCGCCGCCAAAGGCGCGAGCCTGCGGGTCCGACATCGATCCCAAAGGAGGAAACGGCATGGCAGCCAATGTTGCAGTGATCGCGGGCGCCGGGTCCGGGCTAAGCGCCTCGCTGGCACGGCTCCTCTCCAAGGAAGGCTTGCGCGTCGTCCTTGCTGCCCGCAACGTCGACAAGCTGGCCGCGCTGGTCAAGGAAACCGGTGCGCAAGCCATGGAAACCGACGTGTCTGACGCGGCCTCCGTCGAGCGGTTGTTCGAGGCGGCCGACAAGGCGGGTCCGCTCGAAATTGCCGTCTTCAACGCCAGCGGTCGCACGCGCGGCCCGATCGCCGAGCTCGATCCCGAGGCGGTCAAGCAAGCCCTGCTCGTCGGCGCCTATGGCGGTTTCCTGGTTGGTCAGCAAGCAGCGCGCCGGCTTCTTGCGCGCGGCTCCGGCTCGATCCTGTTCACCGGCGCCAGCGCAAGCCTCAAGGGCTTTTCCGGTTCCGCCGGTTTCGCCATGCCGAAATTCGGTCTGCGCGGCTTGGCGCAATCGATGGCGCGCGAGCTCGGCCCGAAGAACATCCACGTCGCGCATTTCATCATCGATGGCCAGATCGAGCCGGCCGGACAGGCGCCTGAGCCTGACCGGCCGGATCGCCGCCTGTCGCCCGACGCGATCGCCGAGACTTATCTGGCTACCCATCGCCAGCATCGCAGCGCCTGGAGCTTCGAGGTCGATCTCAGGCCTTGGGTCGAGACGTTCTGACGATCAATTGCCCGAGGCTCGCAGTAACACGCCTCTTCGCGGGCTCCTGTTATTTTAGGAGTTCTGCATATTCATAATGCCATTTTAGTGATCTACTATATAAAAAGGTGAGGTGTAAAAGATACCTTTACTTAACTTCGGTGTGCATACTGCGGATTGGTCAGATTTGTTGTCCGGCTCTCCTGCACGAATTGAGAACGCGCATGCCGCTTACACGTCGCACGCTGTTTGCAGCCGGAGGCGGAGGGCTGCTGATCGCGCAGGCGCAAGCCGCGGCCGCGCAAGGACAACAGACCGAGAACCCAGCCAAGCCTATCGTGAGCGACAACAAGCTGCGCATCGCCATGCCGGCTTTCGCTTCCGATCCCTTCTTTCCGGCCGACGGCTCGGGGGACAAGGGCGTCGATATGGACCTGGCGCGCGGCATAGCCGCGGAGCTTGGCGTCGAGCCTGTGTTCGACCGGTCCGCCGTGACTTTCGACGCCATGGTGCAAAAGCTGACCTTCGGTGAGGCGGACCTGGCGATCGGCAAGTTGAGCCGTACCCTTCAGCGCGGTCGCTCGATCCTCTATTCCCGGCCCTACGCCATGCTGCACCAGGGGCTGCTCGCCAACCGCGTGAACCTGGCGCGGATCGCGCAAGGCAAGCCGCCCGAACAGATCATCCGCGATTTCTCCGGCGACCTCGGCGTTATCGAAGGCTCGTCCTTCGCCACTTATGCGGCGGCGACTTTCCCGCACGCGCGGATCCGCCGCTTCGCGGGCTGGAATACCGTTGTCGATGCGATCCGCAACGGCGCGATCGACCTGGCTTATCGCGACGATTTCGAGATCAAGAAGCTGATGGTCGACGATCCCTCGATGACGGTGGTCGCGCGCTCGATCACGCTGACGGACAAGGTCGACACGATCGCGGTCGGCGTCAGTCCGGACAACCCGCATCTCGCGGCCTTCGTCGATCTCTATCTCGACCTGGCAAAGGGCCAGCAGGTCCTCAGCACCGACGAGATCATCGCGCGCTATCGCCAGGGGAGCAAAGCCTGACAATGGCTGTCTCGGACGTAGCCGCACCCCTGCCTTTAGACTGGCGCCTGGCGGCAAAGCGCATCCTGCGCTCGCCGTTGACGACGATGATCATGATCCTGGCCGGGATCCTGTGCGGCCTCTATTACCCGGCCTTCGCCCACGCGATCAGTCCTGTCGCGCAGACCTACCTGAATTTCCTCAAGATGGTCGTCCTGCCCTATCTGGTCTCGTCCGTCATCTTCTCCATCACCGCGATGGTCCAGGACCCGAAATCGGTCCGCTACCTCGGCAAGGTGGGCATCGCCGTGCTAGTCGTGTCGTTCCTCGCTGTGCTGGTGAGCGGGACGTATTCGCTGATCCTCAAGCCCGGCCAGATCGAGAACCCGCAGTCGCGCATCGAGCTCGGCGAGTTCATCAATTCGCAAGGCAGCGTGTCCACCGATCTCGCATTCCCATTCCAGCCGCCGCCGCCGACCGGGGATCCGAACGGCGGGCATTCGATCTTCATGGATCTGGTGCCGAACAACGTCTTCAACGCGCTGGCCTCGGGCCAGACCATCCAGGTCCTGTTGTTCTGCCTGCTTTTCGGATTGGCGATGGGCAAGATCCCGCAGCCCTCGTCGCTCAGCCTGTCGCAGGCGCTCAACGCGGTGTACCGGGCCTGCACGGTCCTCACCAACTGGTTCGTCTGGGGATTGCCCTTCGCGACCTTCATCCTGATCGCCGACCAGACCGCGTCGACGGGCACCAAGCCGCTGATGCTGATGGGCGGCTATCTGCTGGTGATGGGTCTTTCCTGCCTCACATTTCTCGCTGGCGCCTTTGCGATTATCTCGATCAGGTCGCGGCGAAGCTACTGGGCCACGATCAAGACCTGCCAGCCGCTCCTGATGGTGGCCATCACCACCCGTTCCTCGGTCGCCTCGCTTCCCTGGGTCATCAACTTGTTGAGCGAGCGCCTGCGCTTCAACCTGGTGGTCGTCGAACTGCTCGTGCCGCTGCAGGCCGCACTGCTGCGAACGGGTCCGGCGCTGGTCTACACTTCGGGCGCCCTGTTCATCGCCCAGCTCTACGGCCATCAGCTGGCGATCCCGGACCTCTTGCTCGTGGGCATCGTCTCGGCGCTTCTGGCGCTGACGACCGGCGGCATGGGCAGCCTGCTCATCCTGTCGCAGATGTCCATCGTCTGCGGCTACCTGAAGCTCCCCTTCGAGGCGGCGTTTGCCCTTTTCGTCGCGGTGGATGCGGCCGTGGATACGTTCATGACGCTATCCAGCGTCTGCACCGTGGCGGCGAGCACGGCAATGATCGCGCCCAGTCACAGGGAGACGGCGCAGTCCGATGAAATCGTCGCGGGCGAGCTCGAAGCCGAGCCCGTTCGATGATCGACGACAGCATCCGTCCCCAGCTCGGCATCATCGGCGGTCTTGGGCCGCTGGCATCGGCCGACTTCTACTTCAAGCTGACCCGGATGACCGACGCGCTCCGCGACAACGAGCATGTGCCTGTGGTCATCCTCAGCGTGCCGCAATTGCCCGACAGGACCGAGGCGATCCTAGCCGGCCATGACGGGCCGCTGGCGCCGCTGACGGCTGCGGTCTCGACGCTCAACGCGCTCGGCGTCGCCTGCATCGCCATGCCCTGCAACACCGCCCATCATTGGTACGATAAGCTGGCGGCGAACTCGCAGGCCGAGATCATCCACATCGGCGACGCGGTGGTGGCAGAAATCCGCCGTGGCCTGGAGCGCGGCAGGGTCGCGAATCTCGCAACCCGGGGCACGCTGGCCTCCGGCTTCTACCAGGACAGGATTTCGGCGGCGGGTTTCGACCTCTGCCTTCCGCAGGACACGGAATTTCAAGAGCGGGTCGACAACGCAATTGCGTTCGTCAAGGCCGGCTCGATCGGAGAAGCCGCGGCCGAGACCGAGCAGGCGCTTCACCTCGCGCAACTGGCTGGCGCCGATGCAGCGCTTCTTGGCTGCACCGAACTGTCGGTGGTGGCGGCCAGCCTCGGCGACACGAACGGATTGATCGTCATCGACAGCAATGCGGCCCTGGCGCGGGCAAGCCTGACGCGATTGGGCTTCAGCGTTCAGGAAGCCCGGGGCCTGCCGACGGTGCCTCGCTTGCGGGGGAATGGCCGGTCGACCTGGCGCGCCGCGCAGCGGGCCTCCTAGGCGTTTACCGCTTCGACCTGCGCCGGGTCAAAATCGGCTTGCCAACAACCGGTGTTCTCCAAGTCACAAAATCTTTGAGAGAATATTTTCCGCACTCCCTTCGAGAGGAAAAGCGCTTCTTTGCCCAATGAGGCAGCATCGATGATCCTGAGATCAAGGCTTCGCATCCCGCCGGGCCGAAATGATTTCAGGATCGCAAGGAACGCATCATGGCCGAACGCGGCAACGCTTCAAATTCTCTCGTCACGTCAATCACCCGGCGCGCCGGACTTGCCGCGCTTTTCGCCACGACACTGGCCGTTGTCGGCTCCGCCGGACCGTCGCCATCCTTCGCCAAGGACAAGAAGGCGATCAAGGTCGGGATCATCAGCGGCGAGGATGAGGATGTCTGGCGCGTCGTCACCGCCGAGGCGGCCAAGAAAGGGCTGACGATCGAGACCGTCGTCTTCAACGACTACACCCAGCCCAACGAGGCATTGGAACGCGGCGAGATCGACGCCAACGCCTTCCAGCACAAGCCCTATCTGGACAATCAGATCAAGACGCAAGGCTACCACATCGTACCGGTCGGCTATACCGGCGTCTGGCCGATCGGGCTCTATTCGAAGAAGCACACCAAGGTCGCCGATCTGCCTGAAGGTGCCGTCATCGGCCTGCCCAACGATCCCTCCAACGAAGGCCGCGCGCTGCACGTCCTGGAGCATGAGGGGCTGATCAAGCTCAAGGAGGGCACTGGCATCCTGGCGACGACCGCCGACATTGCCGACAACCCCAAGAAGCTCGAGATCAAGGAGCTCGACGCCGGCATCGTCGGCCGCTCTGTCGACGATCTCGACGCCGCGGTCGTCAACACCGACTGGGCGCTGAAGAGCGGCCTCGGCCCTGAAAACCGCATCGCGCAGGAGCCGGTGGCCGACAATCCGTACCGCAACTTCATCGCGGTGAAGGCCGGAACCGAGAACGAGCCCTGGGTGAAGACGCTGGTCGCCTCCTACCAGAACGAGGCGGTCAAGGCCGAGTTCGACAAGGTCTACAAGGGCACCGGGATCAGCGCCTATTGACCGAGGCCTAGTTGTCGGGAACAGGCGGTCCGCTTTTGAGCGGGCCGCCATCGTATTTTCGCACTGAAACGGAAATAGAGATGAACCAGCATGTCACGGCCGGACTCGCCGATACGGTCCACGTCCAGCCGGTCGGGCAGGAAGACGTTGTCCGCCTCGTCGGCCTGAAGCGTCGCTTCGGCGCGACAGCCGCCCTCGACGGCGTTTCGCTCACGGTGCGCAAGGGCGAGATCCTCGGCATTATCGGCCGCAGCGGCGCCGGCAAGTCAACGCTGATCCGCTGCCTGAACGGCCTGGAACGACCCGATTCCGGCGAGGTCTTCATCGAAGGCCGCGAGATCGCCCGTCTGGGCGAGCGCGAGCTGCAGCCGCTGCGCCGCCGTATCGGCATGGTCTTCCAGCACTTCAACCTTCTGTCGGCGAAGACCGTCGAGGACAATGTCGCGCTGCCGCTCAAGATCGAAGGGCGGCCGCGCGCCGAGCGCATGGCGCGTGCGGCCGAGCTTCTGCAACTCGTCGGCTTGTCTGAGAAGGCCAGCGCCTACCCCGCATCGCTCTCGGGCGGCCAGAAACAGCGCGTCGGCATCGCCAGGGCTTTGGCCGCGCGACCGGCGCTGCTTTTATCCGACGAAGCGACCTCGGCCCTCGATCCGGAGACGACGCGCTCGATCCTCGCTCTGCTGAAAGACATCAATGCGAGACTCGGGCTCACCATCCTGCTGATCACGCATGAGATGGAGGTGATCCGTTCGATTGCCGATCGCATCGCGGTGATCGATGCCGGCCGGATCGTCGAGGAGGGCGCCGTGTGGCAGGTCTTTGCCGATCCGAAATCCGAGATCACACGCAGCCTGCTCGGCGGCATCCGGCCGCAATTGCCGCCGGAGATCGCTGCTCGGCTCGTCGCGGGCGAAGGCGTGGAAACGATCCTCAGGATCGACGTCGCCGGCGAGGCGGCGCGTCGCCCGTTGTTGTCTGAGCTGAGCGCCGGCGTGCCCGGACCGTTCCGCCTTGTGCACGGCGGCATCGACCACGTGCAGCGCCAGCCTGTCGGCACGCTGTTCCTGTCCATTCCCGGAGCCGATGCCGCGCATCTGGCGGCGGTTGTCGCATTCCTGAAAGACCGCGGCGCGCGGGTGGAGGTGCTTGGCCATGTCGCCGGTCCTGTTTGAACTCCTCATCCGCTCGATCTGGGAAACGGTGCTGATGACCGGAGCGTCCGGTCTCATCTCGCTGGTCTTCGGCCTGCCGCTCGGCCTCGCGCTGGTCGCCACCGACCGCGGCGGTATTGCCGAGAGCCTTTGGGTCAACCGCATTCTCGGCGCCATCATCAACGGCTTCCGCTCGGTGCCTTTCATCATCCTTCTGGTGGCGCTGATCCCGGTGACGCGGCTGATCGTCGGCACCTCGATCGGTACCTGGGCAGCGATCGTACCGCTGTCGATCGCGGCGACGCCCTACTATGCCCGCATTGCCGAAGTGTCGCTGCGCGAGGTCGATCACGGGCTGATCGAGGCGGCGCGCGCCATGGGCGGCAATCGCTGGACGATCATTCGCGAGGTGCTGGTGCCGGAAGCGCTGGCGGGCATCGTCGCCGGCTTCACGGTGACGCTGGTGACGCTCGTCGGCGCTTCGGCCATGGCTGGCGCCATCGGCGCCGGCGGTCTCGGCGATCTCGCCATTCGCTACGGCTATCAGCGCTTCGAGACCAGCGTGATGGTCGCCGTGGTTGTCGTGCTTATCGTGCTGGTCTGCGGCATCCAGTGGATCGGCGACCGGCTGGTCGCGCGGCTGGACCGTCGCGGATAGGGGCGGGCACCGGACGCGAACGCAATTTGCCGCAAATGCCGGGAATTGAGCGCCGGCTTGCGCCGTTTGCAATGAGATTGGTCGGTGTGTTTCTTCACCGGCAATGGCGCCCATGTCATCGTGCGGGCGGGGAGCTAAAACAAAAAGTTACCGCCGAGAGGAGCCTGTCCATGCCCAGAATAATTCCGGTGCTCGATCTCGATCGCTTGGAGCAGGGTCCGTCGGAACTTCGAACTTTCCTGTTCGACCTGCGCACAGCAGCCCGCGACGTCGGCTTCTTCTATCTGAGCGGTCACGGCATCACCCAGCCGGAAATCGATGCCGTGCTCGGCGCGGCGCGCCGCTTCTTCGCCTTGCCGGAACCCGACAAGCTCGGCATCGAAATGGTGAAGTCGCCGCAGTTTCGAGGCTATACGCGCGCCGGCGGCGAGCTGACCAGGGGCAAGGCCGACTGGCGTGAGCAGCTCGACATCGGCGTCGAGCGCGCGACCATTGCGCAAGGGCCGGGCGTTCCCGCCTGGACGCGGCTGCAGGGCCCGAACCAGTGGCCCACAGCACTTCCCGAGCTCAAGCCCGCGCTGCTTGCCTGGCAGGCCAAGGCGACTGACGTGGCGATCCGGCTGCTCAAGGCTTTCGCGCTGTCGCTCGACCAGCCGGAGGACGCTTTCGATCCGATCTATCGCGGCGAGCCGAACCATCGCATGAAGATCGTGCGCTATCCCGGCCGCGACGCCACCGGCGACGACCAGGGCGTCGGCGCGCACAAGGATGGCGGTTTTCTGACCCTCCTGCTGCAGGACGAGAACAAGGGCCTGCAGGTCGAATATGACGGCAGTTGGGTCGATGTCGACCCGATCCCGCGAACGCTCGTGGTCAACATCGGCGAGCTGCTCGAACTCGCCTCGAACGGCTATCTCAGGGCTACCGTGCACCGCGTCGTCACGCCGCCCGCCGGCGTCGAACGGATTTCGGTTCCGTTCTTCTTCAGCGCACGTCTCGACGCGACGATCCCGCTGCTCGACCTGCCGGAGGAACTCGCTGCCGAAGCGCGCGGCCCGGCCAGCGACCCTGACAATCCGCTCTTCCGCAATGTCGGAACCAATGTGCTGAAAAGCAGGCTGAGGTCGCATCCCGACGTGGCCCGGCGGCATTATGCCGACCTTCTGGAAAAAGCATCGGCCGCCGGCTGACGATTCGTCGTGATTGAGTGAGAATTTTTCGCGACTTCGATCTTTTTTGGAATTTCGTTCGTGGAAAATCCTCCGTTCAGACCCCAAATACACGTCATCGCTCGGTGTTTTCCTCCCATTGCGCCGGGCGATGTTCCCCTCTGAAGGTTATGACCTTCATGCTTGGCCGGGCCGCTTTCGCGCCCGGCCTTTTTCTTTTCAGATGCCGAGAAATGCGCCGATCAGGCGAAGGCGATGCGGATCCCACCAAACGGGCCGAAATCCGAGACGATCCGGTCGCCATGCCGGCATTCGACCGGCCGGATGAAGGAGCCCGACAGCACGACCTGTCCGGCCTCGATCTGCATGCCGTATTGATGCAGCCGGCTGGCGAGCCAGACGATGCCTTTCGCCGGATGATCGAGCACGCCGGCACCGAGCCCGGTCTCCTCGACTTCGCCGTTGCGCGACACGATGGCGCCGATCCAGCGCAGATCCGCCTCGCGCGGACCAGCCTTGCGGCCACCGACGACGATGCCGGCATTGGCGGCATTGTCCGAGATCGTGTCGAAGAAGGTGCGGATCTTGCCGGTCTCCTTGTTCATCCGCTCGATACGGGTGTCGAGGATTTCAAGCGCCGGCGTGATGTGGTCGGTGGCGGCGAGCACGTCGTCGATCGAAATGTCCGGGCCGGCTAAAGGCGCCTTCATGACGAAGGCGATCTCGGCCTCGATGCGCGGCTGGATGAAACGATCGGCCGGCACGATGCCGCCGTCTTCGAAGAACATGTCGTCGAACAGGATGCCGGAATCCGGGATGTCGATGCTGAGCGCCGACTGCATCGCTTTCGAGGTCAGGCCGATCTTCCAGCCCTTGATCGTCAGTCCCGATGCGGCCTTGCGCTTCACCAGCGCCGCCTGCACGCGGTAGGCGTCGTCCATCGTCGCTTGCGGAAAGTCGAAGCTGAGCAGCCTGATCTGGCGGCGGTCGCGCTCGGCTTCGAACAGCCGCTGCGCGGCGTCCTCGACTTCCATCTCCGTCATCATTGGCCGGCTCCTTCGTCGACCACGCCGTTTCGGAGCAGGCCGATGCCGTCGGCCTCGACCTCGATCACATCGCCCGGCTTCAGCCAGATCGGCGGGTCGAATCGGGCGCCTGCGCCCGTCGGCGTGCCGGTGACGATGACGTCGCCCGGCACCAGCGTGGTGAAGGTCGAGATGTAGTTGATGATCTTGCGGAAGGAAAAGATCATGCGGCCGGTGCGATCGTGCTGGCGGACCTCGCCATTGACGCGCGTGGTCAGCGAAATATCGGCGATCTGCGCCTCGTCGGTGAACGGCACCAGCCACGGCCCGATGGAGCCTGTGCGGTCGAAATTCTTGCCCTGCGTGACGTTGAACTTGGCGTGGCGCACCCAGTCGCGGATCGTGCCTTCGTTGCACAGCGACAGCGCCGCGATATGGCCAAGCGCATCGGCCTCGGCGATGCGTCGCCCGCTCTTGCCGATGACGATGACGACCTCGCCCTCATAGTCGAGCTGGGTCGATTCCGGCGGCCGCACCAGCGGCGCGCCATGGCCGACAAAGGAGCGTGGGAAGCGGATGAACAGCGACGGGTTCGAAGGCGCCGCCTGCCCGTCCTTGTACTCCTCGTTGCGATCCGGATAGTTGACGCCAACGCAGATGATCTTTTCCGGCGAGGGGATCGGTATTTCGTAGGCGATGTCCTCAATCCGGAAATCGGCCGCGAGGCCGTCGGCCTCCTCGGCTAGTTTCACCAGCGCGCCGGCCTCGATCGCCTCGCGCAGCGTCGGCCATTCCACGTGCCGCGCCGACAAATCGACGACGCCCTTGTCGGTGATCGCGCCGTAGCGCGTCTTGCCGCCGACGGTGAAGGTGGCGAGGCGTCCCGCGCTCATGCTGATGCTCCACGGTGGGTTCTATCGGCCAACCGGAAGCGTCGAGTTCTACGGCGCCCCCCTCTGTCCTGCCGGACATCTCCCCCTCTAGGGGGGAGATTGGCAGAATTCGCGGCCGGCGCTTTTCTTGCGGTGTTGAAAATTGGCGAAGTCGAAGATGACATCCAATCTCCCCCCTTGAGGGGGAGATGTCCGGCAGGACAGAGGGGGGCGCGGCAGAACGCGAACATCTCCCAATAGCCCATCAAGGCGCCACGATCGGCGAGGCCGCGAGATCGGACTTGCGCGGTTCCACACCCGCAAACACGCTGCCTTCCTCGAACCAGCTTCGCGGCGCCGGCGCGCCCCACAATGTCTGGCGCTGCGGGTCCTTGAGATCCCACTTGATCGGCTCGAGATCCGGATCGACCGTCTGGTAGTCCGAGCAGTAGATCTCGATGCGATGGTTGTCGGGGTCGCGGATGTAGAGGAAGAAGGCGTTGGAGATGCCATGCCGCCCCGGGCCGCGCTCGATGTTGCCGACATAGCCGGTGGTCGCCATCAGGTCGAGCAGGTCGATGATGTTGAGCGGGGTCGGCACCCAGAAGGCGACATGGTGCAGTCGCGGGCCGAGGCCGTTGGTGAAGGCGATGTCGTGCACGCCGCCCTTGCGGTGCGTCCAGGCCGCCCACAGCTTACCGGTCTCGGCGTCCTGCGTGTATTCGGTCACGCGGAAGCCGAGCTCGTTGTAGAAGGACACCGATTCATCGACATTCGGCGAGAAGCAGTTGAAGTGGTCGATGCGCAGCGGCTTCACGCCCTTATAGAGCGCGTATTTCTGGTGGATCGGCGGCAGCCGCTCCATCTTCGAATAGAATTCGAGCGGGATGCCATGCGGATCGCGGGTGCGGAAGGTGCGTGACTGATAAGGCCGCTCGACCCATTCCACCGGCAGGCCTTTTCCCTTGAAGAAGTGCTCGGCCTTGTCGAGATCCTCGTCGGAAAAAACCTTGAAGCCGAGCTCGCGCGCTTCTGGTGTCGCCGCCTTGCGCAGCACGATGCAGTGGTGGCCGCGTTCCTCCATGGCGCGCAGATAGATCGCGCCGCTGGTCTCGTCGGTCACCTGCAGGCCGAGCGTGTCGACATAGAAGGCACGTGACTTGGCAAGGTCGGTGACGGCGAGCTCGACATGGGAGAGCCGCACGATGTTGAAGGCGGGGTAGAGGTTGGGTTGGGGCAGGGCCATGGTTGTCTCCGGTCAGCCGCCGAGCTTCTGGATCGAATGCGGCGCCGTGGCGAATGCGATGTTCTTGGTTTCCATGTAGAAGTCGAACGACCAGTCGCCGCCGTCGCGGCCGATGCCCGAGCTCTTGACGCCGCCGAACGGCGTCGGCAGGTGCCGGACATTTTCCGAATTCACCCAGATCATGCCTGCATCGAGCGCGTCGGTGAAGCGCAGCGCGCGGGTGACGTCGGAGGTCCATAGATAGCCGGTCAGGCCGTATTGCGTGTCGTTGGCGAGAGCCAGCGCCTCGGCCTCGTCGTTGAACGGGATCGCCGTCAGCACCGGCCCGAAGATTTCCTCCTGGGCGATGCGCATCTTGTTGGTGGCGCCGACGAACAGCGTCGGGCTGACATAGCAGCCGCCGCCCGGACCGGCGAACTTGCCGCCGCCGGCGGCGACGACCGCGCCTTCCGATTTGCCGATCTCGATATAGGAGAGCACCTTTTCCTCATGCACCGGATGGATCAGCGGCCCGACCACTGTGTCGGGATCGAGCGGATGGCCTATCCTGATGCGCCTCGCCTTCTCAGCCACCAGGTCGGTGAACTTGTCGTGGACGGAAGCCTCGACCAGCAGGCGCGAGGACGACGTGCAGCGCTCGCCATTCAGCGAATAGATCATGAAGACGGCGGCATCCGCCGCCCGCTCCAGGTCGGCGTCGGCGAAGACGATGACCGGGTTCTTGCCGCCGAGCTCGAAATGCACGCGCTTCAGCGTCTCCGCCCCTTGCTTCATGATCATCGAGCCGGTGCGGCTTTCGCCGACGAAGCCGATCGCCTTGATGTCGGGGTGTTCGGTCAGCGCCCGGCCGGCATCCTCGCCGAAACCGTTGACGAGATTCCACACGCCCTTGGGCAGGCCCGCCTCCTCGGCGATCTCGACCAGCAGCCGGGCGGTGAGCGGCGACAGCTCGGCCGGCTTGTGCACCACCGTGCAGCCGGCCGCCAAAGCCGGCGCGATCTTCCAGGTCGACAGCATGAAGGGCGTATTCCACGGCGTGATCACGCCGACCGGGCCGATCGGCGCGCGCGTCGTCATGTTGACCTGGTTCGGCGCGCGGATCGTCCGGCCGTCACGCGCTTCCGGCGCGCGGTCGGCGTAGAAGCGGAAGTTCTCGGCGCCGCGCAGCGCCGCCTTGGCCATGAATTTCAGCGACTGGCCAGTGTCCATGCATTCGACGAAGGCGATCTCTTCCGCCCGCGCCACGATAGCGTCGGCTATTCTGTGCAGCAGCTTCTTGCGCGCGTCGCCGGAAATCGCCGCCCAGTCCTTGAAGGCGGCCTTGGCCGCTTTTGCCGCGCTGTCGATGTCGGCCGCCTTGCCACGCGCAACCTTGGCGATCGGCTTGAGGTCGACGGGCGAAAGCGTCTCGAAGGTCGAGCCGTCCGCGGCAGGCACCGCTTCGCCGCCGATCTGGTTCAGCACGCCGTTTTTCCGGAATCGTTCCAGATAGGCCTCGGCCTTCCGCAGATTGTCGTCCAGTGCCGCCATGATTTCTTTCCCGTTCTAGATCACTTGCCGCGCAGGCGCGGATGGATGGCGTTCTTCTTCCAGCTCAGCTCGGCGTCGATCTCGCGGATCTCCAGCGACAGCGCGAAATGCGGCGTGGCGAACAGCGATGCCAGATGATCGGTCACGGCTGCGAAGATCGCCTCGCCGGCGCTCTTCTTTTCCGCCGCGCTGCGGCCCTTGCCGATGCGGAAATTCATGTCGATGAAGCCGTTTTCCGGAAGCCGGTCTGCGATGGCATAGGCTTCGGCGCGGAAGGCGCGCACCCTGACCGCGCCCGGTTCGAACAGTCCTGTTTCGAGGATGGTGCGCGAGACCAGCGCGCAAAGCTCGCCCATGTCGACCTTCGCGTCGAGATTCGCCGAATATTCGATCGCCATATGGGGCAAGGTTTCCTCCACCTTGTAGTTAACATGTGAATTACATCTTGACGCCGGAATGTCAAGCGTCGTTCTCTCTGTGGATGCAGCTTCCGGGGTGGGATTGCCGCTCCCGGCAAAATCGCGGATATAGCTGCGATCCGGGCCTTAATCCTTGTTGCGAGTCGTACTGGACTGGAATTTTCGGAGACCTGATTTTGCTACCGCCCAGCACCCGCCGCTCCTTGCCCATGGCTCTGCTTCGCGCCCGCGAAGTGATCATGGCGCATTTCCGGCCGATGCTCGCCCGCCACGACATCACCGAGCAGCAGTGGCGCGTGCTGCGCGTTCTCGCCGAAGCCGGCCCGCTGGAAGCGACAGAGCTCGCCAACCGCGCCTCGATCCTGCCGCCGAGCCTGACCCGCATCATCAAGGCGTTGGAAGAGCGCGAGTTCATCTCCCGCAACAAGGTCAAGGATGACGGCCGCCGTGCCCTGCTCGCCATCAGCCCCACCGGCGTGGCGCTGATCGAGGAGCTGGCCCCTGAGCGGGTCGCCATCTACGACGCCATTGAAAAGCGCTACGGCGCCGAAGAGCATGAGCGCCTGCTCGACATGCTGGAGAGCCTGATCCAGTCGGAGACGGTGGAGGGGTGACGCCTTTTCCTTCTCCCACAAGGGGAGAAGGCGAAGTCGCGCTCACCCTCCAAAGCTCCCCAGCGCGCTCGGCTGCATGTAGTTGCGCCCGACATAGAGCAGCGCCGCCTCGTCGCTGCCGTGGCGGATGTCGACGACGCGGCCGAACATCACATTGTGCGTGCCGACCTTGTTCACCGCGCCGATCTCGCAGTCGAAGCTGACGATGGCGTCAAGCAGCGCCGGCATGCCGGATGGCATCGTCTGCCAGCGCGCGGCTTGATAGCGCTCGGCCATGTCGCGGATCGCGCCGGCGAATTTCGCCGCCAGGTGCATGTGCGACTGGGTCAGCACATTGATGCAGAAGCGCTGGTTGGCGAGGAACATGCCGGTCTGCGCCGAGCGCTCGTTCATGCACACAAGCAGGGTCGGTGGGTCGTCGGAGACGCTGCACATGGCGGTTGCGGTGAAGCCGCCGCGCCCGGCCGGGCCGTCGGTGGTGACGATGTTGACCGGCGCGCAGACCCGCGCCATGGCCTCGCGGAATTCCAGCCTTGCGACTTGTGTTTCCATGGGCGTCTCCATGGCCGGCCTCCCGTCAGTTGGCCTGGGCCGACAGCGGCGGCAGCCAGGTGTCGCCGGTCCAGCCCTTTTCGTCATAATCGGCCATGCATTGGTCGACGAGTTCCTCCATCTGCTTCAGCCGGCCGCCGCGCTCGGCGCCCTTCAGAACCTGCAGCCGCACCTCTTCCGGCGCGCCGGCATAGTTGAGCTCGTAGAGCGCGTGGCGGCCGCCGAATTCGGTGCCGGTCGCGTCCCACAGCAGCTTCATGATCTTGATGCGCTCGACATGGCCCATGTCGTTGGAGCCGCGCACATATTGCGCGAGGTAGCGGTCGATCTCAGGATTGTCGAAGTCGCGCGCCGAGGAGGGCAGGTAGATCAGCCCCGAGGCGACCACCCGGCGCACCGTGTCGATGACGCGCGGATACGCTTCCGACATGAAGGTGCGGTAGGCGAGCGCGGCCTCGAGATTGGGCAGCACCGCGCCGTTCGCCCATGGTATGGGGTTGTGCGCCATGGCATTGGAAAAGCTCCAGAACATGTGGCGCAGCGCAATCACCTCGCCGAGCGCCGCCTGATTGCCGCGGAAGGCGTCGCCGCCTGTGGCCCGCAGCGCCTTGGCCAGCAGCCCGGCGAGGAAGTCGAGTTTCACCGCAAAGCGCGTGCAGCCCTGGAAGCAATAGCCATGCATGAAGCCCGACGCGGGATGGAAGGACAGGATTTTTTGCGCGTCGCGCAGCACCAGCACGTCCTCCCAGGGGATAAACACGTTGTCGAGCACCAGGATGGCGTCGTTCTCGTCGAAACGCGACGACAACGGATAGTCGAAGGGATGGCCGACGGTGTTGGCCGTCTGCTCGTAGGAGACGCGGCAGAACATCTTTATGCCCGGCGCGTTCATCGGCACGATGAACATCACCGACAGCGACGGATCCTCCGTCACCGTCGCCGAGCTCTGCGCCAGGAAATTGTAGTGGGTGAGCGCCGACGACGTCGCCACGACCTTGGCGCCGGACACCCAGATGCCGGCGTCGTTTTCCTTGGTGATGTGCACGAACACGTCCTTCACCTGCTCGGCCGGCTTGTGGCGGTCGATCGGCGGATTGACGATGGCGTGGTTCATGAACAGGACCGCTTCCTGCGCGCGTTTATGCCAGGCGCGCGCATTGTCCTTGAACGGCCCATACCACTCGGCGTTGGCGCCGAGCGTGTTCATCAGCGCGGCCTTGTAGTCGGCGGTGCGGCCCATCCAGCCATAGGTCATGCGCGCCCAATGCGCGATCGCGCCCTGCTGCGCGACAAGCTCGGCGGAGGAGTGCGCGACGCGGAAATACTTGTGCGTAAAGCCGCCCGAGCCGGTATCGGTCGGCGAGGTCAGCACCGCCTGCTGGTTGGGATCATGCAGCGCGTCGTAGAGACGCGCCAGCGAGCGCACCGAATTGCGCATCGCCGGGTGGCTGGTGACGTCCGCCACACGTTCGCCGTTGATATAGACCTCGCGCCCGTCGCGCAGGCTCGCCAGATATTCGGCGCCCGTGAACGGCCGCGAATTGTCGGCCCGGAAATCTTCCGATCGCATCATGATCCTCCCTTGGATTGGTAGAGAGTAGCCGGATACGTCACAATGGTTTATGGACGAAAGCGCAAAACCGCTTGGACTTTTTCCGGCTGCCTATGAGCCAGACCGCCATTTTGGAATTCTTCGTCTACGGCGAGCCGGCTCGGGCGCTCGAGATCGGATTCCTGCATGTCGAGACCGTGCAGGCCCGCGCTTCGGTGCATCGCGGCCACGTTCTGGCGCACAAACATCCGCAAATGGCCCAGATCACCTATTGGACGAGCGGGCAGGGCCTCTATCGGATCGAGGACAAAACCTGGAGTTTTTCGGCGCCGACGGTGAGCTACATGCCGAGCGGCGTGGTGCATGGCTTCGACATCGAGCCGGGCACCGACGCCATCGTCGTCTCGGTTGCGGATGCGGCGCTCGCGGCAATCGCGGAACATTCGGCGCTGCCGCTCGATCAACCGGTTTTCATCACCGCGCGGGGTGATGGAGCGCTTTGGCAAAGGCTGGGCGACACCGTCAGGATGATCCAGGCCGAATATGCCGAGGCCCAAGCCGGCGCGGAAAAGATCCTGCCGCCGCTGATCGCGGTGGCATTGTCGCACATCGCCCGTCTCGACGCCCAGTCGCATGCGGTGACCGTGCCGGCGGCGGTGGCGCTGGGTGGCCGACTCAGGCGGCTGATCGACCGCCACTTCCGCGACGACTGGCCGGTGGAGCGCTATGTCGAGGAGCTCGGCACCACCAGGCACCTACTCGACAAGGCGGCGCATCAGGTGCTGGGCTCGGGCGTGCGCCAGGCGATCGGCGACAGGCGCCTGGTCGAGGCCAAGCGCCTGCTGCTCTTCACCATACGCACGGTCGAGGACATCGCCTACGAGACCGGCTTCAACGATCCGGCATACTTCTCGCGCTTCTTCCGCCAGGCCGTTGGCGTGTCGCCGGCGGCGTGGCGGAAGGAGAGGGTGAATAGTGAATAGTGAATAGTGAATAGTGAATGGCAAGGAGATCAGTGCTGCTTGACTGGCGGCGCCCGAAGGAATTTCCGACCATTCACCATTCACCATTCACCATTCACCATTCACCATTCACGCTGACGCAGCGGTCAACCCCGCATCCAGCCCCTCGGCAATCTTCGCCACATCGGCCGCGGTGATGATCAGCGGCGGCGACAGGATGATGTTGTTGCCCGAGACGCGCAGCATGACGCCCGCCTCGTAAGCGCCGTCCGCGACGGCGGCCATCGTCTTCTTGTCGAACGGCTTCTTCGCGGCGCGGTCCGAGACCAGCTCGAGCGCCGCCATCAGACCCTGGTAGCGGACATCGCCGACCAGCTGGTGCTTGGCCTTCAGCGCCTCCAGCGCCTTGCCGAGCTCGACGCCGCGCGCTGCGGCATTCTCGTTGACGGCCAGCCGTTTCGTTTCGGCGAGCGCCGCCAGACCGGCCGCGCAGCCGACCGGATGGCCGGAATAGGTATAGCCATGGCCGATCGCGCCGAAGCTGGTCTTGTCGGTCTCGAAGATTTCGGCGACCTTGGCGCCGATCATCGTCGCGCCGAGCGGGAAGTATCCCGATGTGATCGCCTTGGCGATGGTCATGAAATCCGGCTTCGTATTGGAGAGCCGCGAGCCCGACCAGGCGCCGGTGCGGCCGAAGCCCGTCACCACCTCGTCGGCGATCAACAGGATGTCGTGGCGGTCGCAGATCGCCCGCACCATCGGCATGAAGCTCTCATGCGGAACGATCACGCCGCCGGCGCCGAGCACCGGCTCCATGATGAAGGCGGCGATCGTGTCGGCGCCCTGGAAGGCGATCTCTTCCTCGATCGCCCGCGCGCAGAGTTTCGCCAGCTTTGCCGGATCGGTCTCGTCGAACGGGTTGCGGTAGGTCATGGGCGCCGGCGTGTGGAAGACGCCGGGCAAAAGCGGCTCGTAGTTGCGGCGGAAATTGGCGTTGCCGTTGACCGAGGCGCCACCGAAATGGGTGCCGTGATAGCCCTTCTTCAGCGCCAGGAATTTCGTCCGGTCGCCTTGGCCGCGGATCTTCCAATACTGCCTGGCGAGCCGGAGCGCCGTCTCGACCGAATCCGAGCCGCCCGAGGTGAAGAAGGCGCGCACCATGCCTTCCGGCGCGAACCATTCGGTGAGCTCATAGGCGAGCTCGATCGACGGTCCGGTCGAGGTGCCGCGAAAGCCTGAATAATAGGGCAGAGCGTCGAGCTGCGCGGCCATCGCCTGCTTGATCGGATCGCAGCTGTAGCCGAGATTGACGTTCCACAGGCCGCCGACGGCATCGAGCACGGTGCGGCCCTCGGCATCGGTCACCGAAACGCCTTCGCCCTTCATGATGATCTTCGGCGGGCTCGCCCGCATTTCGGCCGGATGCGCCATCGGATGCCAGATCGGCTTGGCGTTGTTTTCGGTGAGGAAGTTGATGTCACGCATCGGGAGGAACTCCGGTTTTCCAATCAGGAGAGCGTCAGGCCGAAATGGCTGAGCGCCTCGGCATAGCTTTGCGCCGGTCGGGCGACGTCGAAATGAACGGTTGGCATGCCGGCGGCAATCGCACCGTCGACATTGCGCTTCTGGTCGTCGACGAAGACGCAGGCCGAAAGCGGCAGGCGCAGCGCCTCGCCGACCATCGCATAGGCGCGGGCGTCGGGCTTGAGGATCTTTGTATAGGTCGCATCGACGATCGTCTCGAAAAGCGAAAGCAGCGGCAGGCGCTGGCGAAAATCGGCGCCGTAGAACAGGTCGAGCTCGTTCGACAGGATGGCGAGGCGGACACCGGCGGCATGCGCCGTGCGGATGGCTTGGTCGGCCTCCGGTCGCACCACTTTTTCAGGCTCCGCTCCACGCGCCCGCTGCACGAAGGTCTGCATCGATGTCCAGTTTTCGCCGACCAGAGCGCCGACCTCGCGCGTTCGTTCCGTCCAATAGTCGCGCTCGCTGATTTCGTCGCGTTGCATCGATCGCCAAAGCGGATCGCCGCCAGGATCGAACGGACCCTTCCAGCGCAGCTTGCCGGCAGGCAAGCCGAGCGCCTGCTCGGTCAGCGCATGCGTCTCGAATAGCGTGCGCGTGACCACGCCGCCGAAATCGAGCACCAGCGCCTGCAGCTTCAACGGGCTCATGCCACGCGCCTGCCGGTCACGCCGGGCGGAACGACGCCTTCGGCCACCCAGCGATCGAAGATCTCCAGTGCTTTGGCGCTGAAGGCGGCATCGTTGATGTGCCCAGCGATCTCATGCAGCTCGGCATTGTCCGGCACGCGCGCCCTCATCTCCTCGACAAAGGCTGACAGCGCCTCCGGCTCGTAGAGCGGCTCGCCTTTCTGGTCCCATTGCTGGATGCCGCCGGCCGGCAGGATGAAGGCGGTCGGCCCGGTCGCCGCGGCGAGCTTGTCGCCGATGGCGCGCGCGATCTCCCGGCGCGTCGCGCCGTCGGAGGTGACCGACGCCAGCAGCCGGTTATGTGCGTGGTATGGCCGCTCGGTGAAGCGCGACGGCACTGCCTGCCAGGTCGGGAAATCCACCATGTCGATGGCGCCGGGCGCAACGATCTGCGGGATGCCTTGCCGCCCGGCATTCTCCAGCCGGTCCGTGCCCGAATTCACCACCGAGCCGGTGAGCTGGTTGGCGAGCTCCTGCAGGCTGAAATCGAGCACCGCGACGAAACCCTTCTGCGCCGCGATCGCCTCCAGCGCCCGTCCGCCCATGCCGGTAGTGTGGAAGACGATGACCTCGTAGCCGCGCTTTTCCAGCTCCGGCTTCAGCGTCACCATATATTGCAGGCAGCTTTTGCCCAGCGAGCTCATGCCGACCTTCGGCCGCGACATATCGGGTTTGACGACGGCCCGCGCGGCGCCGACCACGGCGCCGCTGGCCTGCGACAGCACCGCCTTGCAGGCGCTGTTGAGCCCGTAGAGGCCGCCGGCCCAAAGGATCATCATCAGGTCGGTGGCGATGCGCTCGGGCGGCACGAGATGCGAATAGGCGATCGTCGAGACGACGAATTTAGGCACGCCGAGCGGCAGCGCCAGCGCCACATCGAGCGCAAGGTCGGTGCCCATCGAGCCGCCCAGCGCAATGAAGCCGTCGATCTCGCTTTTGTCGTGCAGCGAGCGCGCCAGCCGCGCAGCACCCAGCGCCATCAGCGTCATCGCGGTATTCTCGTCGCCGCTGGCGATGATCGCCTCGATGGTCGCATCCGCCGCGCGCGCCACCGCATGCTTGTCGTGCTCCGGCCTGTAGGGCGGGTCGCCAAGCACACTCACGTCCATCATCACGGCGACGCCGCCGACGGCCTCGATGCGCTCGCGCATGAACAGAAGCTCGTCGGCCTTGGTGTCGCCGGTGCCGATAACCAGGATTCGGCGTTTCTCCTCCACGTCAATCTCCCTGTAGTCTCTTGTTGGTTGTCAGGCCCGCTTCTGGCCTGGCAGCCGGCCGAACAGCCGCTCGCCAATCTCGCGACCCGCGGCGGTCACGCCGATGCCGAGCCGTTCGATGTCGGCCTTTTGCGTGCGCACTCTTGGCGCGGCGACCGCAATGGCACCTATGGCGTAGCCGTCGGCGCCGAGGATGGGTGCCGCGACGCTCATCACGCCTTCTTCGAAGCCCTGCGCGCCGATGGAATGGCCGCGCGCGCGGGCCGCAGTGACATGGTCGGCGAGCGTCGCCGCATCGCCTATGGTGAAGGGCGTGAAGGCCGGCATCGGACCGGCAAGAATGGCCTCGCGGATGCGTTCCTCGGCGAAAGCCAGGAACGCGATGCCGGACGCCGTGGCATGCATCGGCAGCACGTCGCCGAGTTGCACGCTGACACGATTGGCCTTGGCCGATTCGATGACCTGGACGGTGATCAGGCCGCGCTTCGAATATTCGGAGAGATGCACGGTCTCGCCGGTCTCGGCGGCCAGCGCCTCGACCACCGGCACTGCCATGCGCAGGAACGGAAACTGTGCCTCACGCATCAGCGCCAGCCGCGTCAGGCCGGCGCCGAGCCGGTAGAGCCGCGTCGTCTCATCCTGTTCGACCAGCCCTTGCGCGATGAGCGAAACCAGCAGCCGGCGCGTCGTCGCCTTGTCGAAGCCGGCGGCCCTGGCAAGGTCGGCCAGCGCCGCCTCGGGCGCGCCGCCGCCCAGCAGTTCCAGCAGCGAAATGGCTTTGGCCACCGTGCTCATCGCGTGTCCGATCCTCCGTCAGATACTTAACGTGCGAATTAACTTGACAGCAAGTCGATTCCTTTGCAAGTCTAATATCGAAATGCCGTTGCAAATAATGAAATGCACATTGGCCCTCTCAGAAGGCCCCCGGCATCTCAGGGACACTTGGTTTCCGCAACGCGGAATGGAGGGAAAAATGACCACAGTTGAAGCCGGGGTAGTGAACCGGTTGAGGAAGAACAGCCTTGGCGTCGGCGCCATCACCTTCATGGTGATTTCGGCTGCCGCCCCGCTCACGGCCGTTGCGGGCGGCACGCCGCTCGGCATGCTGATGGGCAACGGCGCCGGCTTTGCCGGCACCTATCTGATCGTGACGCTGTTACTGCTCCTGTTCGCGGTTGGCTATGTCGCCATGTCGCGCCACATCGGCAATGCCGGCGCCTTCTACGCCTATGCCGCGCGTGGGCTGGGCGGTCTTGCCGGCGGCGCCGTCGCGCTGATCGCGATCCTCTCCTACAACGCCATGCAGATCGGCGTCATGGGCCTGCTGGGCGCGGCCACCGCCGGGCTTTTCGCCGGTTGGGGCATCAATCTGCCCTGGTGGGTGTGGAGCTTCATCGCCATCGCCATCGTCGCAGTGCTCGGCTACCGCCAGGTCGACCTGTCGGCCAAGATCCTGACGGTGCTGGTGCTTGCCGAGTATGTGGTCGTGCTGATCCTCGACCTCACCATCCTCAAGACCGGCGGCGACAGCGGCCTGTCCGCCGCGCCCTTCAGCTGGAGCCAGATCACCAGCGGCGCGCCGGCCATCGCCATCCTGTTCTGCTTCGCCGCCTTCATCGGCTTCGAGGCGACCACGATCTATGCCGAGGAGGCGCGCGACCCGAAGGTGACCATTCCGCGCGCGACCTATTTCTCCGTCATCCTGATCGGCCTGTTCTACATGATCACCGCCTGGCTGATGGCGGTCGGCGCCGGCGTCGACAAGCTCCTGCCATCGCTGCAGGCCTTGCAGGACCCGACCACCTTCCTGTTCGGCCTCTCCGACCGCTACGCCGGAACGGCGCTCACCCACGCCATGAGCATCCTCTTTGTCTCCAGCCTGTTCGCCGGCGTGCTCGCGTTCCACAATGCGGTCGCCCGCTACATCTACGTCTCCGGCCGCGAGAAGCTCCTGCCGCAGTCGATCGGCGTGACGCATTCGGCGCATCAAAGCCCGCATGTCGCCTCGGTGATCCAGACCGTCCTCGCGGCCGTCGTCGTCGGGCTGTTCGCGGTGCTCGGCCTCGACCCGGTGCTGGCGCTGTTCTCGTGGCTTACCAACGTCGCCACGCTCGGCGTCATCGTCATGATGGCGGTGGCCTCGCTCGCCGTCGTGATGTACTTCCGCGCCAATCCGTCCAACCAGGAGAACGGGCTGAAGACCACGATCCTGCCGGCGCTGACCTTCATCGCCTTCGCCATCATCATCTACCTGATCGTCATCAATTTCGGCAGCCTGTCGGGAGCCGGCGGCTTCCTCGGCGTGTTCCTGCCGGCGCTGGTGCTGATCGCGGCCGTGGTCGGCCTGCTGCTGGCGGGCGCTTTGAGGGGCCGGGATCCCGTCGCCTTCGAAAGGCTCGGCCAACCGCTGGCGGATTGATGGACAGATGGGGCGGCATCCGCGCCGCGCCATCTTAACGCAGCGGGAGCAGCGGCATGAGCTTGCCGATCTGCGGCTGGGAGTTCCGTGCGCCGGCGACACTTCATGTAGAATTTGGAGCAAATTGAGAATGATCAACCAGGACACCATCGACGCGCTGCGCAAGGCGGAGGTCGGCGCGCGGCGTCTGTTCATCGATGGCGCCCATGCGGATGCCGAAAGCGGCGCCAGCCTGCAGGTGATCTCGCCGATCGACGGTCGTCCCTTCGCCAGCATCGCCGACGGTGCCGCCGCCGATATCGACCGCGCCGTCGCTTCGGCGCGCAAGGCGTTCGCGAAGGGCTCCTGGTCGCGTGCGGCTCCCGCCCTCCGCAAGAAGGTGCTGACGAAATTCGCCGAGCTGGTCGAAAAGCACGCGCTGGAGCTTGCGGTGCTCGGCGTGCGCGACAATGGCACCGAGATCGGCATGGCTTACAAGGCCGAGCCGCTGTCGGCCGCCGGCACCATCCGCTACTATGCCGAGGCGATCGACAAGGTCTATGGCGAGATCGCGCCGACGGCCGACAATGTGCTGGGCCTCATTCACAAGGAACCGCTCGGCGTCGTCGGCGTGATCGTGCCGTGGAATTTCCCGCTGATGATCGGCGCCTGGAAGATCGCGCCGGCGCTCGCTGCCGGCAACGCCATCGTCGTCAAGCCGCCGGAGATCGCCTCGCTGACATTGCTGCGCCTGGCGGAGCTTGCCGCCGAGGCCGGACTGCCGGAGGGCGTCTTCAACGTCGTCACCGGCCGTGGCTCGGTCGCCGGCGAGGCGCTCGGCCTGCACATGGATGTCGACGCCATCGCCTTCACCGGCTCCGGCCCTGTCGGCCGCCGCCTGCTTGAATATTCGGCGCGCTCGAACCTCAAGCGCGTCTTCCTGGAGCTTGGCGGCAAGTCGCCGAACATCGTCTTTGCCGATGCGCCCGATTTGAAGCAGGCGGCGGTCGTCTCGGCCAACGGCATCTTCCGCAATTCCGGGCAGGTCTGCGTCGCCGGGTCGCGGCTGCTGGTCCAGGCCTCGGTCTATGACCGCTTCATGGACGAGCTGCTCAAGGCAACCACCAAGCTGAAGGTCGGCGATCCGCTCGATCTCGGCTCCGATGTCGGCGCGGTGTCGAGCGCTGAGCAACTGACCAAGAATCTCGGCTTCGTCGCCAAGGCCGCGGAGGAGGGCGCCCGTCTCGTCACCGGCGGCGAACGCATCCTGGCGGAGACCGGCGGCAGCTATATGGCGCCGACCATCTTCGAGAACGTGACCGAGAAGATGCAGCTTGCCCGCGAGGAAGTGTTCGGCCCGGTGCTCGGCGTCATGCGCTTCGAAACCGAGGAGGAAGCGGTGCGGCTCGCCAACGCCACCGTCTATGGCCTTGCCTCGGCGGTGTGGACGTCGAACCTGTCGACCGCGCATCGCATGGTGCGCGCCATCAATGCCGGTGTCGTTCACGTCAACACCTATGGCGGCGCCGACATCACCGTGCCGCTCGGCGGCGTCAAGCAGTCCGGCTTCGGCCGCGACAAGTCACTCCACGCCATCGAGAAATACACCGACCTCAAGACGGCCTGGATTGCGCTGGGGTGATCGTTTGAGCGCGCTACTGGGCAATCCGATGGTCACCACAGCCGCGCTGCCGTTGCTGCTCGGCATTGCGCTCGCGCTGCTGGTTCGATTTGCCAGGCTTGGCGCATTGCCGATCGCCACGCTGTCGTGGGCCGCATTGGTGCTGTTTTTCTATCTCGACACGCTTGGCGCGCCGGTCCTGCCGCCGATTGCCGCGAGCCAGAAGCTCGTCTATCTCGCCGTTGCCGGCATCGCCATAGGCCTGTTGCCGGGGCGAATGCTGAGCGGCCGGGCGGCCGGTCTTCTCCCGGCTGCCGTGGTTGTCGCCGCATTCCTTTGGCTCGGCTGGCGTCGCGTCGAGGCTGGTCCGCTCGACCTTCAGATGATCGCCGCCTGCATCGTCGGCCTGCTGGTCGCGGTGGGTGCGACCGTGTTGGTGTCGTTGCCGGGCGCGCCTTCGCCGTCGGCCGAGCAGCAATTTCTAGCGCCGGCAGCGGTGCTTGCAATGTCGATCGCCGGCGCCATCGTTTCGGTTCTCGGCGCGTCCATCGTCACCGGCCAGTTGCTCGGCTCGCTCGCCGCGCTGATCGGCGGCTGGTGCCTGGTCGAGTACCTTGCAGTGCTCGGCGGTCGGACTGCCGGCCCCGGCTGGAGCAAGGGTGTCGGATTTCTCACCTTCTATGCAACGGGCACCGTGCTGATCCAGGTGGCGCTGCTGGCGCCCAAGGTGAACCTCGCAGCACTGGCGCTTTCACCCCTGCCGCCGATGGTGGCGGCGCTTGCGCGGGGTCCGCTGCAAAGCCTGCTTCCCGGCGCCCGGCCCCTGCGGCCGCTGGTGGCCGGTCTCCTGACCGCCATTCCGGCGATGCTTGCGGTTCTTGCGGCGATCGTCTGGGCGCCGCACGGGGCCGCACTCGGCTTTTCCTGAGCCAATGAACGACAACCAACATCGGATAAATGGGAGAGTTATGTGACGACGAGAAACCTTATGGCTGCCCTTGTTTTCGTCGGGGCTTCGGCGCTGGCCTCGGCCGCGCAAGCCGAGAACTACGAGATCGACGGCCAGCACGCCTGGGTTACCTTCACTATCAAGCACGGCATCTACGGCGTCGCCCACGGCCAGTTCGATGCTGTCAAGGGCGCGATCGTGATCGACAAAGCTGATCCCTCCAAGAGCAGCGTCAAGGCCGAGATCGATGTCGGTTCGGTTCACACCGCCTTCGATCAGCGGGACAGCGATCTCAAAGGCCCCGACTTCTTCAACGCGGCGGAATTCCCGACGATCAGCTTCGAGAGCACCAAGGTCGAGAAGGTCGACGAAAAGACCGGCAAGGTGACCGGCAACCTCACCATCAGCGGCGTCAGTAAGGAGGTCACGCTCGACGTCAAGCTGCTCAACGAGGCGCAGGCGCCTTGGGACGCGACGCTGACCAAGGCGGCCTTCAGCGCCTCCGGCAAGGTCAGCACAGCCGATTTCCCGATGGCCAAGGCGGCTGACGGGTTTGGCCTTGGTCCGGACGTCGACATCGTCATCGATCTCGAGGCGATCAAGAAGTAAGCCACCAGCAGGAGGACGCCGCGCGGCCTGCAAGGTCGCGCGGTTGGCTCGCTATTTCGCGCCCAGGATGAAATCGGCGCAGCGGTCGCCGATCATGATAGCCGGCGCGTTGGTGTTGCCGCTGGTGAGCCGCGGCATGATCGAGGCGTCCGCGATGCGCAGGCGCGGCACGCCGCGCACGCGGAGCTGCGGGTCGACCACCGCTAGGTCATCCGTTCCCATCCGGCATGTGCCGCAGGGGTGGTAGACGGTCTTGGCGTGGCGGATGATGTGGTCGGTTATCGCCTGGTCGCCGAGATCGTCCGCCCTGCCTGGCGCAAGCTCCTCGGCGACGACCTCGCGCAACGCCGGCTGACGCACAATGGCGCGCGCGACCTTCATACCGGCAAGAAGCAAGGCAAGGTCGTCGGCATGCGACAGGAAGCCGGTGGTGAAGCGGATAGGGTCGCTTGCATCGGCCGAGCGCAGCCGCACGGAGCCGCGAGACTTGGGCCGCAGCACGCACGGGTTCAGCTCCATGCCGTGGCGCTCGACCGAACCATGCTCGGCATTTTCGATCATCACCGGCAGCACGTGGAACTGAATGTCGGGCCGGCCATCGCCGTCGGTGTCGAAGAAGCCGCCGCTCTCGACCACATTGGACGCGAGCAGCCCGCGACGGAACATGAGATATTCGATGCCGTGCCGCAGCGCCTTCAACCCGCGGTCCTCGCCGAGCAGCGAGACCGGCTTGCGGGTCAGAGCATAGAGCGGAGCGGCGACATGATCCTGCAGGTCCTGGCCGACCGAAGGCATGTCACGGATGACGGGAATGCCCATCTCGGCAAGATGTGCGGCCGGGCCGAGGCCGGACAGCATCATCAGCTTCGGCGTCGCCAGCGCGCCGGCGGCAAGTATAACTTCGGCCTTCGCCGAGGCCGCATGGTCGTGGCCGTCCGGCGTCCGGTAGGACAGGCCGGTCGCGGCGCCGTTCTCCAGCGTCAGCGCCGTCACCAGCGCATCGGTGAGGATCTTGAGATTGGCGTTGCCGGCGAGCGGCCGCAAGAACACCTTGGCCGCCGACTGTCGCTCACCGTCTGCGGTCGTCGTCTGGTAGAAGCCGACGCCCTCCTGCCGCTCGCCATTGAAGTCGTCATTGAAGCGATAGCCGGCCTGTTGCGCGGCCTTGACATAGGCAAGCGACAACGGATGCCGGTAGCGCGGGTCGGAGACCGGCAGCGGACCTTCGGTGCCATGCCGTTCGCCTGCCAGCCGCTCGTTGCGCTCCAGCCGCCTGTAGACCGGCAGCACGTCGTCCCAGCTCCAGCCGGGGCAGCCGAGATCGCGCCAGCCGTCATAGTCTTCAGCTTGCCCTCGAACGTAGAGCATGGCGTTGATCGACGAGCCGCCGCCCAGCGTGCGGCCTTGCGGGATCGGCAGCGAGCGGCCGCCGACGCTCGGCTCCGGATCCGACTGGTAGATCCAGCTGCGCGCCGTGCCGATCACCCTGGCGAAGGTGGCGGGCATGTCGATGAAACGTGTGTTGTCGGCCGGCCCCGCTTCGACGACCAGCACGCGCTTGCCGGCCGCGACAAGCCGGCTCGCCAGCGTGCAGCCGGCCGAGCCTGCGCCGGCGATGATGTAGTCGTAAGCCTCCGTCATCTGGTCAGGCGTAGCGCATGATGGCGGTCTTGGTCTCGAGGTAACCCTCGATCGCCGCGCGGCCGTGCTCGCGGCCGATGCCGGACTGCTTGAAGCCGCCGAAGGGCGCCGCTGGGTCGAGCGTGTTGTGCGAGTTCACCCACACCGTGCCCGCCTTGAGGCCATGGATCGCCGTCATCGCCTTGCCCATGTCACGCGTCCAGATCGAGGCCGACAGGCCGTAGCGCGTATCGTTGGCGATGCGGATCGCCTCGTCGAGATCGGCGACGGGCATCGCCGCCACCACCGGCCCGAACACTTCCTCGCGCACGATCTCCATCTCCGGCTTCACATGATGCAGGATGGTCGGCGCCACATAGTGGCCCTTCGCCGGCACCGGCCGCGCGCCGCTGACACGTTCGACGCCGGCCGCAAGGCTGCGCTCGACGAAACCCTGCACGCTGTTGCGGTGCTTGGCCGAGACCAACGGATTGATCTGCGCTTCCGCGTCGCGGCCGGCGCCCATCGTCATGCCGTCGGCGATTTCGGCGAGCCGCGCCAGCGTGCGGTCGTAGATCGGCTTCTCGATCAAGAGCCGCGACGCCGAAGTACAGACCTGGCCCTGGTTGAAGAACATGCCGAGCCCCGCAAGCAGCGGCTCGATACCGTCCTCCATGTCGGTGAGCAGGATCATCGGCGACTTGGAGCCGAGCTCCAGCGTGAAGCGGGCAACTCGGTCGACGGCGGCGTGACCGATGCGTTTGCCCACCTCGGTCGAACCGGTGAAGGTCAGCTTGTCGATGCCCGGGTGGCGGATCAGCGCCTCTCCGGTCACAGTGCCGCTGCCGGTGACGATGTTGATGACGCCAGGCGGGAAACCTGACTCCTCGATCAGTTCGGCGAGCCTCAGCAGGCCGAGCGGCGTTTCCTGCGGCGGCTTCAGCACGATCGTGCAGCCGCAGGCGAGCGCCGGCGCGATCTTCCACATGCCGATCAGCAGCGGAAAATTCCACGGCACGATGGCGCCGACCACGCCGACCGGCTCCATCACCGTCATCGCATGATGCTTCGCGCCTGGCGGCACCGGGATCGACACTTGGAAGGTCGAGCCTTCGATCTTCGTCGCCCAGCCGGCATAGTAGCGCAGCCAGTCGACGGTGCCGCCGGCGCTCAACATGCGCGCGACGTCCTGCGATTTGCCGTTCTCGACGCTTTCGATCTCGGCGAGCAGATCGGCGTCGGCCTCGATCGCATCGGCAAGCCTCAGCATCAGGTTCTGCCGGTCGACCGGCCGCATCGAGGCCCACGGTCCTTCGAGCGCCGCGCGTGCCGCGCGCACCGCCTGGTCCACCAGTTCCGGTCCGCTCTCCGGCACATACGCCACGATCTCGCCTGAAGCGGAATCGTCGACCGCCAGCCCGTCGCCGGCGAGACCGTCGACGAAACGTCCATTGATGAAGGGCCGATGCGGCCGCGACAGGAACGCCGCGGCAGCCACGCTGATCGGCGGCACGGTTCTCTCGTTCACGCCATCCTCCTCGAATGCTGATGAACATTTTTGCCGAGGGTTATGGAGCGCGCCGGGGACGTTCAAGCCGGCGCGGGCGCGAGTGCGCTCTCAGTCAAAACAAAGTTCCCGCTCGGACAAGACGCTTCGCTCAAGGCCAATCAAGATTGAATGACGAGATCAGCCACGCCGGATGGTCTCAATCAGTGTTGGAGGGCGGCGGCGGTTGAGCGCAATTCTCGGCAATCCGATGGTCACCACCGCCGCGCTGCCGCTGCTGCTTGGCATCGTGCTGGCGCTCGCTGCGCGCTTTGCCCTGCCGGCCGCATCGCCGGTGTTGACGCTGTTCTGGGCAGCGCTACTCCTGTTCTTCTACTGGGACACGCTTGGTCCACCGGCCGTGCCGCCGATCGCCGCCAGCCAGAAGCTGATCTATCTCGCTTTCGCCGGCATCGTCATCAGTCTGCTGCCCGAGCGAATGCTGGGCCGCGCAACGAGTTTTGTCGCCGTCATCGCTTTTGCGGCGGCCTTCCTCTGGCTCGGTTGGCGGCGCCTGGCCGGCGGCTCGCTCGACCCGCAGATGATCGCAGCACTTGCTGTAGGGCTGTTGACGCTGATCGGCGCCGCGCTGCTCGCCGCACGGCAACCCTCGCCAATGCCGTCACCCGAAGAGCCGTTCCTGGCGCCGGCAGCGGTGCTCGCCCTGTCGCTCTCCGCCGCCATCGTCTCGGTGCTCGGCGCATCGATCGTCACCGGGCAATTGCTTGGTTCGCTCGCCGCGCTGATCGGCGGCTGGTGCCTCGTGCAGTATGTCGTGACGCTGCGCGGCGGCGCTGCCGTCTGGTGGAGCAAGGGCGTCGAATTCCTGCTGCTCTACGCTGCCGCCACGGTGCTGGTCCAGGTGGCGCTGCTCGCGCCCAAGGCCAATCCCGCCGCGCTCATCCTGTCGTCCTTGCCGCCGATCGGCGCCGTGCTCGTGCGCGGCCGGTTGCAAGGCCTGCTTCCCGGCGCGCGGCCTTTGCGGCCGCTCGTCGCCGGCATCCTGATCGCCATTCCGGCGATGCTGGCCATCGTGACGGCGATCGTCTGGGCGCCGCACGGGGCAGCCCTCGGCTTCTCATGAGCCGGGTCCAAACACAACAACCAACAACAGGGAGAAACATGTGAGAACGAGAAAACTGATTGCCGCGCTCGCTTTCGCCGGCGCATCCATGCTGGCCGTGTCTGCCCATGCCGACAACTACGAGATCGACGGCCAGCACGCCTGGGTCACCTTCACCATCAAGCACGGCATCTATGGCATCGCGCATGGCCAGTTCGACGACGTCAAAGGCGCGATCACGTTGGACAAGGCCGATGTCACCAAGAGCAGCGTCAAGGCGGAGCTCGACGTCGGCTCGGTCCATACGGCTTTCGATCAGCGCGACAGCGATTTGAAGGGACCGGACTTCTTCAATGCCGCCGAGTTCCCGAAAATCACCTTCGAAAGCACCAAGGTCGAGAAGGTCGACGACAAGACCGGCAAGGTCACCGGCAATCTCACCATCAGCGGCGTCAGCAAGGAGGTCACGCTCGACGTCAAGCTGCTCAACGAGGCGCAGGCCCCGTGGGACGCGACGCTGACCAAGGCCGCTTTCAGCGCCACCGGCAAGGTGAGCACGGCCGACTTCCCGATGGCCAAGGCGGCCGATGGGTTCGGCCTTGGACCTGAGGTGGAGATCGCCATCGATCTCGAGGCGATCAAGAAATAGGCCGCCGCAAGCCAATCGCATGATGCCGCGCGGCTAGTTCGCGCGGCACCCAAGAGGAGCGGAGAAGTGCGCGCTCAGTCAAAACAAAGTTCCCGCTCGGACAAGACGGCGGAGAACTCTCGTCGCACACTCCAGGTCAACGATCGGCAGCATTTGGGCGTCGTGCCCGCAAGGACCGCAGCATGAGATTTTCCGGCAAGACGGCATTCATCACCGGCGGCGGCACCGGTATCGGCGCGGCTGTCGCCCGGCGCATGGCCGCCGACGGCGCCAGGGTGGTGCTGATGGGCCGGCGGCGCGAGCCCCTCGAGGCCGTGACCAGGGACATTGGCGGGCTGGTCGTGCAGGGCGACGCCGCCGATGCCAAGGCTGTGCGCGCCGCTCTTGCCGAGGTTCACGAAAAGATCGGCCCGGTCGATATCCTCGTCGCCAATGCCGGCGGTCATGGTGTCGGCCCGACGGTGACGATGAGCGACGAGACCTGGGCGCTGGCGACGCGCACCAACCTCGACACCGCCTTCGTCTGCGCCCGCGAATGCCTGCCTGATCTCATCGCGCGCAAGGGCAACATCGTCGTCGTCGCCTCGATCGCCGGCCTGTTCGCAGGACCGGCGGCGGCGGGCTACGTCACCATGAAGCACGCCTGTGTCGGCTTCGGCAAATCGCTGGCGCGCGACTATGGCCGCCAGGGCGTTCGCACCAACATCATCTGCCCCGGCTGGGTGGCGACCGCCATGGCCGACGAGCAGATGCAGGTAATCGTCGACAAGCACGGGCTTGGCTCGATCGAGGAAGCCTACAGGCTTGTCACCAGGGACGTGCCGCTCGGCCGACCGGCGACGCCGGAGGAGGTGTCCAACGTCATCTGCTTCGTCGCTTCCGCCGAGGCGGCGATGATGAACGGTTCGATCCTGACCGTCGATGGCGGCGCCACCGTCGTCGACCTGCCGACGCTTGCTTTTGTCGATTGATTTGGAGATGGCGATGAACGACCAGAACAGACCCGCCGACTGGAAGCATTTTGACGACTTTGCCGCCGGCATCGCCACCAACCGGCTGCCGACAACCGATGCGTTGCGCGGCCGGACCTTCAAGATCACGCTGAAAACCGGCCGCGTCATCGATCTCGCCTTCACCGCCGCGGACACGGTGGCATGGAGCGAAGGCAACGAGGCCGGCGCCGACTGGTACGAGGCGCTGGAAGTCGCGCCGCAAGTCTTCTTCATCAACATGACCTTTGCCGCGAGGCCGGTCGAGGACGAAGCCTTCATCGTCGAGACCAAAACGCGGCGGGTGCTGTCGGTGCGCGAGCGGGTGCGCGAGCCCGGCGAGGCGCAGGGCGAACCGCGCGTGGCGCAGACCTATGCTGCCGGTGTTCTGGGCGATCCCGCCGTGCCGCCGACCGGCCGCGAGCCGGCGCCGACGCGCGACCTGATCGGGTTGACCGCGCACTACACCTACAGCCCCAACCATGTTTACGAGCACATTTATCTCAGCTCGCAGCGCTACGCCTGGCAGAACCTCGTCGGCGTCCAGCGCGGTCACGGCGACGTCGATCTGGCCACCACCTGGAAGTTCGCCGACAACCTTTATGTCTTCGGCTTCCGCGAGTTCATCATCCCGGTCGCCTCGCTGTTCTTCTACAACTGGGACACGATGCGCTCGACCGGCAAGTTCCTCGGCGTGACGAGCCAGGGCAAGGTCGAGAACAAGCCCGCCGGCGCCTTCATCGAGAAGAAATCCCGGGCCGTCTACGACCCGGGCCAGGAACCTGTCTGAGCGTCGGGATCAGCATCATGAGCAACAGGAACTACGACGCCATCAAGGCCCACTACGCCGGCTCCGACGCCAAGGACCTTGCGGCGATGATGGCGCCGATCACCGAAAGCACGGCCTGGACCGAGATGGCCGGCTTTCCCTATGCCGGCACCTATATCGGCCCCGATGCGGTCATCGCCGGCGTCTTCAAGCGCATCGGCGAGGAGTGGGACGGTTACACTTTCGCGCTCGAGAAACTGGTCGACGGCGGCGCCACCATTATCGGCATCGGCACCTATTCGGGCACCTGCAGGAAGACCGGCAAGCCGATGACGGCGCGCGTCGTCCATGTCTGGGAAATGCGCGACGGCAAGGCCGTCAGTTTCGAGCAGTTCACCGACACCAAGCTGGTCGCCGATGCGATGAGCTGAGGCGCAGCGAATGCGGGCCTCGCCTTGGGAGGATCGGCCCGATGGAAAACCTGGGAGGATGGAAATGGAAATCAGTCTAAAGGGAATGCTGGCGGGCCTTTTGCTGTCCACAGCGCTGACTGCCGGCGGCACGGTCGTCGCCAATGCTGCGGGCGACGAGATCGTCATCGGCGCGCCGATTTCGCTGACTGGGCCGCTTGCCGGCGACGGCAAGGAGCAGAAATGGGCCTACGAGCAGGCGGTCGCCGACATCAACAAATCAGGCGGCATCATGGTGAAGTCGGCCGGCAAGAAGCTGCCGGTCCGGCTCGTCGTCGCCGATGATGAGAGCTCCGAGGGCAAGGTCGCTTCGGCGCTGGAGAACCTGATCAAGGTGCAGAAGGTCGACGCGCTGCTGTCGACCCATTCCGGTCCGATGAACATCGCCGGCGCCATCGTCGCTGAGAAATACAAGAAATTCTATATGATCACGACGGCCTTCCCCTTCGAGTGGCAGCCGTTGAAGCTGAAATATTCGGCGCTGTTCTTCTTCCATCCGGGACCCGGCGCCGAAGTGCCGTTCCAGATCTGGGACAAGCTGCCGGCCGGCGAGAAGCCGAAGCATCCGGCGCTGGTCTCGGAAGACTCGCCTGACGGCAAGGGGTTCGGCGGCGCCTTCGAGGCGGCGGCCAAGAAATACGGCTATAGCTTCGCCGTCGACGATCCCTGGGCGATCGGCGCCACCGACTATTCGGCGCTGATCACCAAGCTCAAGGCGGCGGATGTCGACGCCATGCTGGTCTTCGGCTCGCCTGCAGACACCGTCACGCTGCTAAGGCAAATGAAGGAGCTCGGCTTCTCCGTGCCTTACCTGCATGGCTGGAAGGGCACCTGGACCGGCGAGTTCCATGAGGCGCTGGGGCCGGACTCCGACTACATCCTCACCGACGGCTTCTGGTCGGCGAGCTATCCCTACAAGGGCGCGAAGGAGCTCGGCGATCGCTACGAGGCCGAGTTCAAGAAGGACTCCGTCACCGTCGGCGCCTTCTACGCCAACGCGCAGGTGCTGGCGCAGGCGATCGAGAAGGCCGGCAGCACCGATGCCACGGCAATCCATGACGCGATCTTCGGCCAGGAGTTCAAGGACACCGTGGTCGGTGACCTGAAATTCGACGAGACCGGCTTCGCGCTGATCCCCAGCGTCGCCACGCAATGGTGGCAGGGCAAGCACCAGCTCATCTATCCGGACGGCAACTGGACCTACAAGCCGGCCCCGGCCTGGGACAAGCGCTGATAAAATCAGAGAGGCGGGCGGGCGGGGCCGGTCGCCAACGCGACCCGCCCCGGTATCGTCACTAAGGGGAATGGGAACACGATGCAGCCTGACGGAACCATGCTGCGCCTCGAGGCGGTCAAGAAGCGCTTCGGCGGGCTTGTCGTGCTCAACGACATCGACATCGCCGTCGGCTCCAACGAGCTGATCGGCCTGATCGGGCCGAACGGCGCCGGCAAGTCGACGCTCTTCAACGTCATCACCGCCATCTATGCGCCGACCGAGGGGCGGGTACGGTTTCGCGGCAAGGACATCACCGGCATCGCGCCGCACCGCATCGCGCGGCTGGGTATCGCCCGCACTTTCCAGCTGGTGCGCACCTTCCTCACCATGACCGCCTTCGAGAATGTCATGGTCGGCGCCGTCTACGGGGCAGGGGGGCGGGTCAAGCATGCGACAGAGACAGCGAACTCCGCGCTCGAACTGGTCGGCCTGACGGCGCGGCGCGACATGCGCACCGCCCATATGACGCTCTCCGATCGCCGCATGCTGGAGATCGCGCGCGCCGTCGCCTCCGATCCGGCGCTGCTTCTGCTTGACGAACCGATGGCCGGCCTCAACCCGACCGAGATCCAGCGCATGGTCGACGTCATCCGGCGTGTGCGTAGCGAGAAAGGCATCTCGATGCTGTGGGTCGAGCACAAGGTCGACGCCATCATGAAAGTGTGCAGCCGGGTGATCGTGCTCGACCACGGCGAGAAGATCGCCGACGGCACGCCGCGCGAAGTCACCCAGAACCGCAAAGTCATCGAGGCCTATCTTGGCGAACCGGCTGCTTGAAATAAGCGATCTCGAAGTAGCCTATGGCGACGTCGGCGCGCTGTGGGGCGTGTCGCTTCATGTCGACCCTGGCACGATCGTCGCGCTGGTCGGCGCCAACGGCGCCGGCAAGACGACGCTGCTTAGAACCGTTTCAGGCCTGCTCAAGCCGAAGGCCGGCGACATCCGCCTGTCGGGCCAGCCGATCACAGGCAAAGCGCCTGAAGCGATCGCCCGCATGGGCATCGCCCATGTGCCGGAAGGGCGCGGCCTGTTCCGCCAGATGACGGTGCTGGAGAATCTCGAGCTCGGCGCTTTCCAGCCCAAGGCTCGCCCGCGCACGAAGGAACTCCTGGAGAAAGCCTACACGCACTTTCCGCGCCTGAAGGAACGCGCGCACCAGAAAGCCGGTTCGCTCTCCGGCGGCGAGCAGCAGATGCTGGCGATCGCGCGGGCCACCATGTCGGAGCCGTCGCTGCTCATCCTCGACGAGCCGTCGTTGGGCCTCAGCCCGCTCGTCGTGCAGCAGATGTTTTCGCTCATCCAGACCTTGCACGGCCAGGGCGTCACCATCCTGCTCGTCGAGCAGAACATCCACCAGGCGCTTAAAGTGGCCGACTACGCCTTCGTGCTGCAGACGGGCTCGCTCGCCATGCAGGGCACCGGCGACGACCTCATCGCCGATCCCGAAATCCAGAAGGCCTATATGGGCGTGTTGGAGTAATCGATGTTCAACCTCCCGCCTCCCGACATCCTGCTCCAGCTTTCGCTCAACGGCGCGCTCGGCGGCGCCATGTATGGCGTCGCCGCCGTCGGCTTGAGCCTCATCTTCGGCACCATGCGGCTGATCTTCCTCGCCCAGGGCGCGATGATCATTTTGGCCGCCTATTTCGTGCGGGCACTGTTCTACGGCCTCGGCATCGACCCGTTCCTGTCGCTGTTGATCGTCGTGCCGGTCGGGCTCGGCGTCGGCTGGCTGATCTATCAGGGCCTGTTCCGCAAGGCGGCCGCCGAGGAAGACCGCAACGTCTCGCTGCTCATCGCCGTCGGCCTGATGTTCCTGGTCCAGAACCTGATGACGGTGATCTGGGGCGGCAACACCGCCGGCGTGGTGACGAGCTATACGGCGAGCGGCATCGAGCTCCTGGGCGTGCGCACCTCGTTTACCCGCTCCATGGGTTTCCTGATCGCGCTCGCCGGCACCGGGCTGGTGATGCTTTTCCTGCGCAAGACGATCGTCGGCAAAGCGGTGCGCGCCGCTTCGGAGGACATGGACGCCGCGACCCTGATGGGCATCAGCCCGCACCGCGTCAATGCGATTGCCTTCGCCATCGGCATTTCGCTGGCGGGCGCGGCCGGCGTGGCGGTTGCGACGACCTTTCCGTTCAATCCGTTCGCCGGCTTCATCTTCAGCCTGAAGGCGCTGGTGGCGCTAGCGCTGGGCGGCATCGGCAATGTCACCGGCGCCTTGGCCGGCGGCATCCTGCTCGGCCTGATCGAAGCCTATGTCCAGTTCTTCATCTCGGGCGGCTGGACGAACGCCATCGCCTACGGCGTCTTTCTCCTGGTGCTGATGTTCAAGCCGGAAGGCCTGTTCAGCCGTCCTTACAAGAAGGCATGAGAGCGATGAGCCGGGCCTTGCAATGGATTGCAATCGTCGTCGTCGCGGCGCTCGCGCTGCTACCCTTCCTGCCGGGCGCCGTCGACGCCTATTACTTCTCCTTCCTGTTCTTCGTCTTCCTCTACGCCATCATGGCGCAGAGCTGGAACCTGGTCGCCGGTTATGGCGGCCAGATCAGCCTCGGCAGCCACGCCTTTTTCGGGCTCGGCGCCTACACCACCGCCATCCTGTGGAGCGGCAACTATCTCTGGGGCTCGCTCTATGACAGCCATCCAAACATCTACTATTTCGATCCGGTGACGATGCTGCTGGGTGGCATTGTCGCGGCGATTGCCGCGGTCATCATCGGTCTGCCGCTTCTGTCGAAACTGCATGGCGATTATTTCGCGCTCGGCACGCTCGGCTTTGGCGAGATCGTCAAGGTGCTGTTCGTCAATGGCGGTGACTTCACCGGCGGCGCCTTCGGCATCGTCGCTCCCGCGAGCAGCTTCGACACGCTGCGGCCGCATTACTGGGTCGGGCTCGGCCTGACGGTCGCCACCGCTTTGGCCATCCGCGCGCTGATGCGCTCGCGCTACGGCCTGGCGCTGATCGCCGTGCGCGACGACGAGATGGCGGCGTCCGCCAACGGCATCGACACGCTCAAGGTCAAGGTCGCAGCCTTCGCCGGAAGCGCCTTCATCGCCGGCATCGCCGGCAGCCTCTACACCTTCTACATTTTCCATGTCGGGCCGGACTCGGTGTTCGACCTTGACTGGATGCTGCTGCCGCTGATGATGACGGTGGTCGGCGGCACCGGCACGCTGCTCGGCCCAATCCTCGGCGCGCTGGTGATGTACGCCGTCTTCGATCTTGCCCGCATCGTCGTGCCGGACTACCACCCGGTGATTTCGGGGCTGACGATCATCCTGGCGATGCTGTTCCTGCCGAAGGGGATGATGCGGCTGGGGCGCAAGGCGCGGCGACTGAAGTCGGCCTGACGGGGGAGATTGGGAGGCCTCAGATCGTCGAGGCGCATCGTTTTATCGAGGCGGGCGAGCAGTTCGGCAAGATCGGGGTGGTGGTTTGAGGCGCGCTTCGCGCCGCAACGCGACTATCCGCTTGGCAAGCGGTGCCGGTCGGGACAAACTGAGCCATCCGCGTGACGCCTCAAGGAGACTCCGAAAATGACCGCCAATGTTTTTTCCGGCTGCATGCCGGCGCTGATGACGCCTTGCACCGATGACCGCCTTCCCGACTTCGACGCGCTGGTGCGCAAGGGACGCGAGCTGATCGGCGCCGGCATGTCGGCCGTCGTCTATTGCGGCTCCATGGGCGACTGGCCGCTGTTGACCGACGCGCAGCGCATGGAAGGCGTCGAGCGCCTGGTGAAGGCTGGCGTTCCGGTGATCGTCGGCACAGGCGCGGTCAACACCGCAAGCGCCGTGGCGCATGCCGCCCACGCGCAAAAGGTCGGCGCCCGGGGCCTGATGGTCATCCCGCGCGTTCTGTCGCGCGGGCCGTCGGTGACGGCGCAGCGCCACCACTTCAAGGCGATCCTTGCCGCCGCCCCCGACCTGCCGGCCGTCATCTACAACAGTCCCTACTACGGCTTTGCCACGCGCGCCGATCTTTTCTTCGCGTTGCGCGCCGAGCATCCGAACTTGGTCGGCTTCAAGGAGTTCGGCGGCCCGTCGGATCTGCGCTACGCCGCGGAAAACATCACCAGCCGCGACGATGAGGTTGCGCTGATGATCGGCGTCGACACCGCCGTCGTCCACGGTTTCGTCAATTGCGGCGCGTCCGGGGCCATCACCGGCATCGGCAATGTCCTGCCCAAGGAAGTGCTGCATCTCGTCGGCCTGAGCCAGGCGGCGGCGAAGGGCGATGCCGAAGCGCGCCGGCTGGCGCAGGAACTGGACGCGGCGCTGGCCGTGCTGTCCTCTTTCGACGAGGGCCCGGACCTTGTGCTTTATTTCAAGCACATGATGGTGCTGAAGGGTGGCCCCGAATACAGGCTGCACTTCAACGAGACGGATGCGCTGAGCGACAGCCAGCGCGGCTATGCCGAGCAGCAGCTCAAGCTGTTCGACACCTGGTACGCCCAGTGGTCGAGGCAGCCCGTCATGGCGAGATACGCCGCCTGAGCTGGCGGTCGCGCTGACGAAACCTTCGGCGGTGCAAGCTGGCCCGTTGGACAAGCTGCACCGCCGCTCAGCCAAAACCTCAATAGGCCGCGGCCGAGCCGGGTATGGCCTGAAGGCGCTCGATGTCCTGACGGGGCGGGGCGCCGAACAGGCGCCGATATTCGCGGCTGAACTGCGAGGGGCTGTCATAGCCGACCGCGTATCCTGCCGTGCCGGCGTTGGCCCCGTCGGCAAGCATCAGCCTTCGCCGCGCTCGTTCGCAACTGCGACTATAAGGTCCAGGTCGAACGCGTGGAGACTGACCAGCGTCGAAGCGCACCGTTTGCCGCTTATCCCCACACTCGTTGAATGGCATCGAAGGCGTGGGCGATGCTTGGATCGAGAATGCGCGCGTTCAGGCAAACGAAGCTGAGCGTTGTTTCCACTTTGACGTCGGCGATGACCAATCCATTGGCCTGTTGTTCATGCAGGGCGATGGATTCACGGCAAAGGCTGAGGCCGACGCCGGTGCGTACCATCGCCAGCATTGAGGCTTCCTGATCAACGGATGCGACCACGTTCTGGCGTACGCCGAGCCTGGCAAACAGTCGCGACAGCAGCCGGTTATGCACCGACGCATGTGGGGTGCCGATCCACGGCAGAGTGGCAAGGCCGGTCCAATCCTGGCCTCGTATAACACCTCCGAGCGACGGTGGCCCGACAACATGGTAAGTCAACCGCGCCAATTCCTTGACATGGAAGAGCTGCTCCTGAGCCCCAGCCGCGAGGCCCGCGACGGCATCGAAATCCTTGATGTCGCCAAGGAAGAATCCGGCGTCCAACTCGTCCTTTTTCAGCATCTCGGGCACCTCGCCGCTCATGCCGTGGCGAAGCTCCGTTTCAATTCCAGGCCCGCTCTCGACCAGCGCCTTCAGAAAGGCACCCAGCCGGGTAAATTCCGGATCGATGATTGTGCCGATCCTCAGCCTGCCGCGCAGCTGCGTGGTCAGGTGTCGGGCGGTCTGGCTGAAATCCACCAGCGAGGCGAGCACCTGCTCGGCCTTGGCCGCAAGCAGGGCGCCGTCCCGGGTGAGTTCCAACCCGGTGGCGGTGCGACGGAAAAGCGTGATGCCTGTATCTTGCGCCAATCGCTTCAACTGCAGGCTGATCGCCGGCTGAGTGAGGTGCAGCTGGTCGGCCGCGCGGGTTACGTTTCCCTCGCGGGCGACGGTGACAAAGGCCCTCAACGTTCTCAAATCAAGCGGGCGATGCATTATCAATCGACGTTATAATTGTAAGAGCTATTTGTCATTGGATTTTCCCACTCATCCCGCACTATCGGTTATCCGGATGAGGGAGGAGTGCGCCACAAATGACGCTTCAAGCGAACGCACCTTATAATGCTTCGCCACGAATACCATGCAGCCGCCGCCTGAACAGGGTCGCTCCCTAATGAGATCCCGTGTTTCTTCGCCAACCAATCATACGTTCGACTATGTCGTCGTCGGCGCCGGTTCGGCCGGTTGCCTGCTTGCCAACCGGCTGAGCCGCGATCCATCCAAGCGCATCCTTTTGCTGGAGGCCGGCAAGAACGACAACTATCCCTGGATTCATATTCCGGTCGGCTATCTATACTGCATCGGCAATCCGCGGACGGATTGGCTGTACAAGACCGAGCCCGACGCCGGATTGAACGGGCGGTCCTTGCGTTACCCGCGTGGCAAGACGCTAGGCGGCTGCTCCTCGATCAACGGCATGATCTATATGCGCGGCCAAGCGCGCGACTATGCCAATTGGGCCGCGCAGACCGGCGACGATGCCTGGGCATGGGCAAACGTCCTGCCGGACTTCAAGGCTCATGAAGATCATTACCGCCTCGATGCAGGCGAAGATCCCCCAACGGGTGGCAATAGCCGATTTTCCGACATGCATGGGCACGGTGGCGAGTGGCGAATAGAGAAGCAACGCCTAAGTTGGGAGATCCTTGAGGCCTTCGCGGAGGCGGCAGTGGAGGCAGGTATTCCGCGATCAACCGACTTCAACAGCGGCGACAATGAAGGCGTGGGGTATTTCGAGGTCAATCAGAAATCCGGTTGGCGGTGGAACACCTCCAAGGCCTTTCTACGTCCGGCCCGCAACCGGACCAATCTCGTCATCTGGACCGAAGCCCAGGCTGAAAGGCTGCTCATCGAGTCTGGTCCGCAAGGACGAAAGCGCTGCGTCGGCGTCGTCATGCAGCGCGGCGGGCGGGAGGTGACCGTCCGAGTTGATGGGGAGGTCATACTCTCGGCCGGCGCAATCGGCTCACCGCAGATTCTACAATTGTCCGGAATCGGCCCGGCGGGGCTGCTTCAGCGGCACGGGATCCCCGTTGAACTGAACTTGCCGGGCGTCGGCGAAAACCTGCAAGACCACCTGCAGATACGGGCCGTGTTCAAGGTCAGTGGCGTCAAAACACTCAACACGCTGGCCAACAGCCTTTTCGGCAAGGCCAAGATCGGTCTCGAATATGCGTTGCGCCGCAGCGGACCTATGAGCATGTCGCCGTCACAACTGGGCGCCTTCGCGCGTTCCGACAAGGGCCAGCCCTACGCGAACTTGGAATATCATGTTCAACCGCTCAGTCTTGACGCGTTCGGCGAACCTCTCCACACGGTGCCGGCAATCACGGCCAGCGTGTGCAATCTCAACCCGACCAGTCGTGGCAGCGTGCGCGTCCGCTCGAAACGCGGCAGCGACGCTCCGGCGATCGCGCCGAACTATCTCAGCACGGCGGAAGACCGCCAGATCGCCGCCGACAGTATCCGGCAGATTCGCACCATCGTGTCGCAGCCAGCGCTTGCAAAGTACAAACCCGTCGAATGGAAACCTGGCGTCGAGTTCCAGAGCGATGCGGAACTCGCGAAGCTTGCGGGCGACATCGCCAACACCATTTTTCATCCGGTCGGCACGACGAAAATGGGGCACGACGGCGACGCGATGGCTGTCGTCGACAGCCATTTGCGCGTCAGGGGTATACAAGGTCTGCGCGTCGTGGACGCCGGTATCATGCCGAGTATCACCAGCGGAAACACCAACGCGCCGACGCTTATGATCGCCGAAAAGGCAGCGCGCCTGATCATTCGAGAGGCGCGGGCGCGAGGTCACGCATGACAGCTGCTTCCGACCCATCAATTGACCAGGCGAAAAAGATGCATCGTTCAACCCTTCCGCTGCACGGCATCAAGGTCGTCGATTTCGGCCAGTACATCGCGGGACCGGCCGTGGCGATGATCCTTGGCGATCTCGGCGCCACGGTCGTGCATGTGGATCCGCCATCGGGTCCCCTGTGGGACAGCCCAGCCAACGCCACGCTCAACCGGAACAAGCTGATCGTTTCCATCGATTTGAAGACCAAGGCGGGACTCGCGCAAGCACGATCCCTGGTCGAGCAAGCCGACATCGTCGTCGAGAATTTTCGCCCGAGCGTGCTCAGCCGCCTCGGCATCGATTTCGCCGAACTTCGTCGGGCGCGGCCGGAGTTGATCACCGTCTCTATCCCCGGCTTTGCGTCCAACGATCAACTCCGTCGCGAATGGCGGGCTTTCGAAGCCGTCATCGCCGCGTCCTCGGGTGTCTTCACGGATATGGGGCTCAACCGCGTCTTGATGGGCGTCAACCCCTCCTTCTCGCCACTCCCGCTGGCCTCCGCCTACGGCACGATGCTGGCTGCCTCGGCAACCGTTCTGGCACTTCAGGCGCGCGAACGTACCGGAACGGGCGACCAAATCGAAGTGCCGCTCGCCTGCGCGGTCATGAAAGGTCTCGCCTACAACTCGATCAAGATCGACAACTATCCGCTTCGCTACAAGACCCAGCGGGAAAGCGAGATCGAACGCAGACGTGCCGAAGGCTTGCCGATGGACCTCTCCTACGAGGCCCTGCAGGAGTTGCTCGACCCGTTCTATCGCAGCTACAAATGCAAGGATGGGCGCATGTTCTATGTGGTCTGTCCGAGTCACAAAAATCACGCCAAGCGCTGCCTGAAGGCTCTCGGCCTCTATGACGAGCTCGTTGCGGAAGGATTGAGGGAGGAAGCCGACACCTATCTGCCGGTCAGTGAATGGACCTCCGATGTCTCGCTTGGCGTCTACCCCTTGCCGAAATACTGGGCCGACAAGATTGCGGCGCGCATGAAGGCGGTGTTCCTGACCCGAACCGCCAAGGAATGGGAACGTATCTTTGGCAAGGGGCAGTTTCCTGGCGCGCCGCAGCGTTGGCTGCAAGAATGGATCAGTGACGATCACGCCGAATGCGCCGGCCTGATGATCGAGGTCGACGACCCCGTTTACGGACACATGATCCAGCCTGGCCCTATGGCCTGGCTTGAAGAGAGTGGCGAGGTCATGCTGAGCCCGACGCCCCGGTATTGGGTCGGTTTCGACGTTGCAATGGCGGCCCTGTCCGAACATCCGACAGAACCGCGTTCGGTACCGTCCACCGGCGCGCAAGCAGGATGGCTGGACGGCGTGCGGGTCCTCGATCTCTGCAACGTCATTGCCGGCCCGCATTCGGCTTCCTATCTCGCCCGCTTCGGGGCGGAGGTCATCAAGGTCGATCCGGCGAAGCCGCTTTACGATTGCTGGAACACAGTGATTTTCGGCATGACCCACATGCGCGGCAAGCGCTCGGTGCTTGCCGATTTAGGGTCGCCGGACGGCCGCGCTGTTTTCGAAGCGCTGGTCAAGTCGGTCGATGTCATCGTCTGGAATGCGACTGAGCGCCAGGTCAAGGACAAGGGGCTCGATCTCGATGGTCTGCGCGAGCTCAATCCGAAAGCGATCTTTTGCCAGCTCGATTGCTTCGGCGGCGTGCGTCGCGGGCCACGCACCGACTATCTCGGCTATGACGACCTGGTGCAGGCGGCCACGGGCATCATGCAGCGATTCGGCGGGTCCATGGACACACCCGAGGAGCACGCCCATGTCGGCACCATCGACGTCATGTGCGGCTTCGGCGCGGCGCTCGGCATCGCCGCAGCCCTCTATCAGAAGTCCAGAACCGGGCGGATCGGTCGAGCGCGGACCTCGCTGTCCGCGCTGAGCGGCCTCGCGCAGATGCCGTTCTGCTACGACTACCAGGGTCGCCAGCTATTCAGCGAAGCGGCCGGGCCTCGGGTCAAAGGCAACGACGCCCTCACTCATGTCTACGATACAGCGTCCGGACAAAGCGTTCTGCTGAGTGCTTTGGAGGCGGATATACCGCGCTTGGCCAAAGTGGAGGGCCTCGAGGGCATCGCTCGATCCCCGAAGGAAGACCGCGTGCACTATCTGACGGGAGCGCTGATGAAAGGCTCTGCCGAGACATGGCTGACCCGTCTCAGGGCGGCCGATGTTGGAGCGGCTATCTGCGAAAACATCGAGACGATCAGATCAAGGAATTCGCGACCGGCGGACGCCGCTCCGGGGACGCGCAACGGTAGCTATTCATTCTCGATCTATCACGATCACCCGAGCGGGCATGTGGTGACGCAGCTTGACCCGTACGCGATCCGCCCAACGGTCGCAAAGGTCTACGCCATGCCGCCGGCGGAGAAGTACGGCGCTTCGACGCGCTCGGTTCTTATGTCGCTTGGATACAGCGAGGCTCAGATCGAAGGCCTTTTATCCGGAGGAGCAATCAGCGAGTGCTGGAGCCGTGAATATCTACCTAGTTGAGAGCCGACGAATTATTGTGGTTCGACGGCCAAGTTGGCTGCGCAAACCGAGGGTCAAAAGGCTTCTCTGATGACCGAACCGGTGAACCTGGGCCGCTCAGAGCAGCCGGCGTTACCCTCAATGCACCATCGTCCGCACCCTCTCCCTCAACTCCCTTGGCGCGACATCATACTTGCTCTTGAACGCTCGTGAAAAATGCGCGCTGGAATTGAAGCCGCAGGCGAAGGCGATTTCCGAGATCGAGGCCGAGCCACGGGCGGGGGAGAGCAACTCCTCCTTGCTGCGCTCCAGCCGCCGGTCCCAGACGAAGCGTTCCAGGGTCATGCCTTCGCCCTCGAAAGCGCGGTGGAGGTAGCGGCGCGAGCAGCCCATGTGGCGGGCGATGTCCTCGGCCGAGAGATTGCTGCGCGAAAGGTTGGCGTCGATATAGGCGACGATGCGCTCGCGCAGCGCTTCCAGCGGCGAGCGGCGGAATTCCGGCGCCATGGGTTTGGCCTGGATCAGGCCGTTGACGAGCTGGATCAGGCTCTCGCCGACGCGGCGGCAGCCGGCTTCGTCGAGCTTGTGTGCCTCGCCGATCGCCATCTGCATCAGGCCCGACACGATATGGGTCAGGCTGTCGTCCTCGCCCGGCAGCGGCAGCGGCGCCGAAAGCCGCGCCAGCGTCTCGTCGCCGAAAGTCGAGCGCGGCACCTGCAGGATGAGTTGGTCGACATCGGAAAGGTTTTGCAGCGAATAGCTGCGCACCGGGTCGTAGATGATCGCCGCGCGCGGCCCGAGATCGACGGCAACCTGCTGCTGCTCGAAGCGGCTGCGGCCCTTGCGCTGCATCAGGATCTTGATCGCGTCGGGATCGAAGCTGCGCCAGAAGGCGCGGTCGTTGAGAACCAGATGCGACTTGGCCCTGATCTCGGACAGGCGGCAGGCGCCGAGATTGACCGAGACCAGCTTCGGCAGCGACGGCGCCTCGCCGCGAGAGAAGCGCTGGGTGATCGGGCCGAACAGCATCCGCGAGGCGGACAGGAAGGCTTCGCCGTCGGCGACGCTCACATGGTGGCCGTGCATCGTTTCCTCCATTTCGTTCCGTCTCCCGTCTTGATGCGGGATTTTGAGAAGCAACGGCAGCGCCGATGCAACCGACAAATAACTTAACATGCTAATCATCTCCGCCGCAACGGCGGAAATCGTTCACTCACCGCTCGTTGACCAAGGAAGTGCACAGAGCAGGCAAGAAGGCGCTAGCGAGCGGCCGGGACGCCTCACATTTCCCGGCCGCTCGATATTGAACCTCAGCTCGACGCCGAGCGTCATGGATGCTCCCAACTTGCGCACCTGGAGCGAATTCATTGCGGACGATAGGGAGGCGCCAAGCAGGGGCCCTCGGTGCCAGATTTTCCGTTGAGAAAATCCAGGTCAGTACATCGACCTTTTGTTGACGGCATCCGCAGGGACAGGCTGCATTACATCCCAATGCTCGGCGATTTTGCCATTTTCTACACGGAAAATGTCAACAATGACCGTTTCTGGGCTGTCGCCGAATTTCGGCTGTACGACCTGGGTCATAACGAGGTCGCCCTCCGCGATGACGCGCTTGAAGTCGACCTTCTGCTTCGGCCAATGGGAAACGCCCATCTTCTCAAGCAATTGTTTCACAGCGTCGCGACCATCCGTCATCGTCGGATTGTGCTGGATATAGTTTGCGGCCCAATAGCGATCCAGCGCGGTCAGATCGTGATCGCCGAAAAGCTCCTGATAGGCCTGAAGGACAATCGTCTTGTTTTTCTGAGTGAGCTCATGTTGCTGCATGATGACCTTCTTGGCTGGTTTTGCCGTTTCCCCACTCGCGGAAGTCGCCAGGGCGGCCGCGGCGAAGAGGGCGGCGCCAAAGATTCTGAGGTTTTTCATTTAGTCTCTTTCCTTGAAATCGGATGTCAGCTGAGTGCGCGGGCGACCAGGACGGTGTCCACATATTGCCGCATGCGAATGATCCGGCCGTCCCTCAATTCATAGAGGTGGGCGAAGGGAGCGGTCATCGCTTTGCCCGTGGCATTGTAGGTGCCCGAATACACGCCGAAGGCGGCGACCCGGTCGCCATCGGCAAGATAGCTATGCACATTCGCGCGATAGCCGGTCCATTCGGTGGCCAAGCGCTGGAAAACGCCTTTCATCAGGGCTTCCACGCCGACGTAAGTGCCGGCATAAGGAAAGCCTTCGGCCTCTGTCCATTCGACATCGGGCGAGAGAACGGCGAGCAGATTGCCGCCGTTCTCCTCGGAGGAGCCTTCATAGGTCCTGCGGATCAGTTCGAGATTGCTGATCATCTCAGCCCCACTTCATCTCGCCCTTGGCGACCTTCGAGCCGATGTCGAGGGCGACACCCATGCCGAGGTTCGGGAAGCGAGCCTCCATCGCGGCCTTCAGCGCGGCGGCGTCGGTGGCCTTGGCGAGTTCTTCCTCGAAGGCCAGCAGATAGGTCTTGGTGTGCTCGACAGCCGAGATGTCGACCGGCGCCTCCGGCGTCATGTGCCCCGGCACGACGATAGCCGGCTTGCGCGCTGCGATCTTGTCGAGATTGGCAACCCAGGCCGCGCGTTCTTCCTTCGTGGGCGTGTCGGCGGTCCAGACGTGCACACCGGCGAAGACCAGGACGCCACCGAACACCGCGTTCAGCGATGACGCCCAGAGGTAGCGGCGGTTGGCGAGGCCCTCGGCGGTAACGATCTCCACCGTATCGCCGTCCACCGTCAGCGACGGACCGTCAAAGGCTTCCGGCAGGACGATGTCGGCCAGGGCCTGCGGTCCGTTTTCCTTGAGCTGGGGCCCCCAGACGGCGAGCTTCTTCTCGACCGAGGCCTTGATCGCAGCCACCGTTTCCGATGCGGCGATGACCTTGGCCTCCGGGAAAGCTTCACGCACCGGTTTGAGGCTGAAATAATAGTCCGGGTCCGACTGGCTGACATAGATCGTGGTCAGCTTCTTGCCGCTGGCCTTGACTGCCTCGACCAGCGCGCGGCCGTCCGGATAGGTGAAGCCGCCGTCGATCAGCAGCGCCTCGGTGGCCCCGGAAAGCACGACCGGGGCACGGAAGAAGCCGTTCGGACCGGCGGGAAAGTGCTTCCAGACGAGCCCGGTTCCGGCGGCACGGCCGATATCGGCGGAAGCAAAAGCGGCTGCGGCGATGGCAACGGAAGTTTTCATGATCTGTCTCCTGGTGAACATTTGAAACTCCTTATGTGATGGCAAAGAAATCTGTCTGCGCGCCCGAAGCCGGGGCTAGGTCAACCGGGTCCAAGTGCCGGACAAATTGAGGAAGCTGCGGTCGGGCCGTGTGATGTTTGTGTGGACGACCCCGTTCTCGAAATCCTCGATGTGGGCCACGGTCGTGCCGTCAGCCTCAATCCAGGTCACCATGAACACGCCCTGACGAATGGCGACTGCCCGATAGGTCACCGCCTCCGCCTTGCCGAAGTCGTCCGCTTGCGCGGGGGCAAACCGCATGCTTTGCCCGTCGCTGTCGAACTTCAAATGAAACGCGAGTTCGCCCAGGCGAGCCTCGTACATCTGGCCGATTGCGGGAAAGATGTTTGCCGTCATGCGGGGGCCTTCGAACGTTGGGCGGATCAGGCGGTGGCTGAACTCGACGCACAAAAAATGCGCCATTCGTATTGATCGATAAATCCCAATGAATTGAATTCAATGTAAGCTGAAGGCACACAATCTTGCGGAGCGACCACCATGGAAGCGATCAACCTCAATAGGCTGGCCTACTTCGCCGCCGTGGTGGAGGCAGGTTCCTTCACGCGGGCGGCTGAACGTCTCGGCATCACCAAGACTGTCGTGAGCCAGCAGGTGGCGCGACTTGAACAGGACGTGAAGACAAGCCTCCTGCTTCGCACGACCAGGCGCGTTGAGCCGACCGAGGCGGGGCGGCAGCTTCACGCGCGATGCATGACGATTCTGCGGGAGGCCGAGGCGGCCTTCGACGAGCTCGCCCAGACAAACGCCCAGCCGGTGGGCGTTCTGCGCGTCACCGCGCCGAATGATTATGGCACCGCCACCATAGCGCCGCTTGCAGCCCGGTTCTGTCGTGCCTATCCGGCATGTCGCGTTGACCTGATGCTTTCGGACACCAGGATCGATCTGATCGCGAACCAGATTGATCTGTCGATCCGTGCAGGGTGGCTAGCGGACTCAAGTCTTCAGGCACGCCGGATCGGTTCCTTCAAGCAGTTTCTCGTGGCCGCGCCTGATCTGGCGCGGAGTCTTTCGCCCGCCGAGCCTGAGGACCTGTCCGACTTGCCCTTCATCGCGAATGCCGCGTTGAAAGAGCCGCTCGTTTGGCGTTTTGCGCGAGGTGAGCACGATCGGCGTACAGTGCGGATGAAGCTCGGGCTGACAATCAACGCCACGCCGGCCGTTCTGGAGGCTACCTTGGCCGGCGCCGGCATGTCCATCCTTCCAGACTTCGCTTTGGGCGGCCATATGGCGGCCGGCCGGCTGGTGCCCGTTCTACCCGGCTGGGCCTTGCCCTCCGGCGGCATCCATGCCGTCTATCCGGCTGCCCGCTTCCGTCCGCCCAAGGTGACGAGATTTGTGGAGATGCTCGCCCAAGCCGGCAAGGCCGATGTCGGCACCTGATGTATGTCGCCCAAAAGTGCGCCGCGGCTTAATTGCGTCAAAGGCATGCTCGATGCGAGTCTGCAGGATCAGGCGGCCTTGACCTTCAGCTCTTCCGCGCCGCGCACCATCCGGGTCACGCCGGCGAAGTCGAGCTTGCCGGAACCGAGCACCGGCACCTTCGGCACGACGCGCACCTCGGCCGGCACCATCAGGTCCATGGCGCCGTTCGCCTTGGCAAAGGCCAGGAAGTCCGCGCGCGTCGCGCCGGAAGCCTCCGTGATCAGGATCAGCTTCTCGCCCTTGCGCGCGTCCGGCACCGTGGCGACAGCCGAGAGCGAGCCTTTCCACAGTTCGCCGGCCAGCGCCTCGATCGCGGCAAGAGAGACCATCTCGCCGGCGATCTTGGCGAAGCGCTTGGCGCGGCCGCGGATCGAGATGAAGCCCGCGTCGTCTACCGTGACGACGTCGCCGGTGTCGTGCCAGCCGTCTTCCAGCGTCTCCAGCACGCCCGGGTTCTCGGCGCGCAGATAGCCGGCCATGACGTTGGGGCCGCGCACGTAAAGCCGCCCGCCTTCGTCGACGCCGGGCACCGGCTCCAGCCGGTACTCCATCCCGGGCATGATTTTGCCGACGCTGCCCGACTTGTTGTACATCGGCGTGTTGATGGCGATCACCGGCGCGGCCTCGGTCACGCCGTAGCCTTCCAGGATGCGCAGGCCGAACTTTTCCATGTAGGTCGTGCGCGTGGCGGCCTTGACCGGCTCGGCGCCGGCGAAGCAGTAGCGCACCGAGCGGAAGTCGTAAGGATGCGCCGTGCGGGCGTAGCCGGCGAGGAACGTATCGGTGCCGAAGATGATCGTCGCGTTCGACGCATAGATCAGTTCCGGCACGATGCGGTAGTGCAGCGGCGAGGGGTAGAAATAGACCGGCACGCCGGAGATAAGCGGTAGCACCGTGCCCGCCGTCATGCCGAAGGAGTGGAAGATCGGCAGCACGTTGAACACCTTGTCGCCCGAGTGGAAGTCGATGCGCGAGGCGGCCTGGGCGGCATTGGCCAGGATGTTGCGGTGGGTCAGCACCACGCCCTTGGGCGTGCCCTCCGAGCCCGAGGTGAACAAGATCGCCGCCGGGTCGTCAGCCTTGCGCGCCACTCGCGGCGTCGCCTTGCGCAACAGTCCGAGCAGCTTGTCCTTGAGGCCGATCGTGGCGCGCAGATCGTCGAGCCAGACGATGTCGACCGAGCGGCCGATCTCCTCGACCATCGGGCCGAGCTTTGCCTGCTCGACGAAGGCGCGGGAGGTGAGCACGGTGCGCACCTCGGCCGCTTTGCAGGCCGACAGGATGTTCGCGGCACCCGCGGTGAAGTTGATCATCGCCGGCACCTTGCCGGACGACATGACGCCGAGCAGGGCCGCGCAGGCGCCGTTGGCGTTGGGCAGCATGATGCCCAGCGTCTTTTGTCCGGCATAGAGATGCTCGAACTTCTCGCCGAGCACGGCGGCGGCCGTCAGCAGCTTGCCGTAGCTCAGCGAACCGGTGACCGGATCCTGTACGGCAAGCTCCTTCATGCCGCGCTCGTTGGCCGTCTCGATGATCTTCTCCAGCACTGTCTTGTCGATGTCCTGCGTGCGGAAGACGAGGTCCGACATCACCTGGTAGAGTGCTGCGCCCGCCGCGGCGCGGCGCTGGCGGCCCTTCAGTTCCTGCGGCACGTCGAGCTTCACCGGCTCCAGTATGGTCACCTTGACCTTCGGGAACAGGCGGCGGCGCACATGCTGCGAGGAGAGTCGCGAGAAATAGCTCTTTTCCAGCCCGTCGATGCGCACCGGCACTACCATCGAGCCGGTCTTGTCGGCAACCATAGCGGCGCCGTCATAGACCTTCATCAGGCCGCCGGTGACGGTGATGCGGCCTTCCGGGAAGATGACCAGCGGATCGCCGCCCTGCACGATCTTGATCAGCGTGCGGGTTGACATCGGCTTTGCCGGGTTGAGTGGCAAGGCGCGGGCAAGCTTCATGAACGGCTTCATCCACCAGGCCTGGGCGATCGTGTAGTCGATGGCGAAGACCGGTTCCTCGTCGGTCAGCGTCAGCGCCAGCGGGCCGTCGAGGAAGCTGACATGGTTGAGCGCCAGGATCGGCGCCTTGCCGGCCTCCTTGAGATTCTCGATGCCCTCGACCTCCAGGCGCAGGAAGGCGCGGAACAGGATCGAGACGAAATCCCGGAACGGATTGGTCGGCAGGTATTTCAGCATCAGCCAGGCGGCGATGGCATTGGCGACGACGAGGCCGAACAGGATGCCCGCGATGGAGACGCCGGCGGCCTGGATGGCGGCGACGAGGATGCCGCCCACGGTCATGAAGCCGGCATTGACGATGCTCACCGCGGCGACGACGCGGGCGCGGCGCGCCTCGGGCGACCAGGCCTGCACGGCGGCGAAGGTCGGCACCACCAGGAAGGCAGCGGCAATGGCCATGCCGGCGAGGTCGATGGCGACACGGATGGTGTTGGGGCCGGCGAAGAAGGCGGCAAGCGTCTCGGCCTTGGGCGAGGGCTGCATGCTGCCGATGGTCCACGCAAGATGCAGGCCGAACAGCGCCAGCAGCGCGGTGCCGACCGGCGCCGGCAGCAGCACCATGCGCCCTTGCGACATCCAGGCGGCGATCGCCGAGCCGATGGCGATGGAGACGGCGAACACCGCAAGATAGGCGGTGACGGCGATCTCGTTGCCGCCGAGCGAATCCTTGATCATCGCCGGCAGGATCGAAAGCACGATGGCGCCGACCAGCCAGAACCACGAGGTCATCAGGCCGGCGCGCCAGATGCGCGTGTCGGTGCGCAATTCGGTGACTTGCCGCCAGGTCGAGCGGAAGATGTTCTTGTCGATGACGAGGTTGGGCGCCGCCGAACCGGTGGCGGGGATGTAGCGGCTGACCAACCAGCAACCGACGGCCAGCGCCATCATGATCGGCCCGAACACCGCGACGCCGATGCCGTCGGCGGAGACGACGCCGCCGGCGATGGTGCCGCCGAGGATCGCGGCGAAGGTGGCCGACTCGATCCAGGCATTGGCCTTGGGCAGTTCCTTGCGCTCGAGATGATCGGGGAGGATGCCGTATTTGATCGGCCCGAACAGCGCCGAGATGACGCCGAACATCAACAGCGCCGTCATCAGCACGGGGATCGACGACAGCGCGATGCCGGCGACGGAAACCGCGGCCGCGGCGATCTCGGTGAATTTCAGCCGCTTCGCGATCAGCGCCTTGTCGAAACGATCGGCGATCTCGCCGCCCAATGCCGAAAGCAGCAGGAAGGGGGCCATGAAAACGGCGCCGGCCAGCGTCACCAGCGACGCGGCCTGATCCTTCGCCAGCGTGAAGAGAATGAGGAACACCAGCGTGTTCTTCAGGAAATTGTCGTTGAAGGCCGAGAGGAATTGCGTCCAGAAGAGAGGCGCGAAGCGCCGCGACATCATCAGATGGGAGTTCATGGCAATTTCCATTGGGCAAGTCCGGCTGGCAATCCGATTGGACTGAGCGGACACTTGCGCGGTTTGAGCCTTGTTTATCGGGAAGCGGTTAAACTTCGTTACTGCGATTCAATCCAATCCATTTGGCCAATCCATTTGTTTCTTGTTCTTGGCGCCTGGAATCTGTCGTCCATGACCGGTCTCCAGGCCTTCCAGGCAATTGACCGTTTGCGGGCTTGGCTGTCGGCGAGCATCGATATGATCCTTTCGTTTCAGCGTTAAGCCGGATCGGCGCCGGTCTGTTTCAGGCCGGATACATTGCTTTGAACGTCGTTCACGGATGCACCATAGCACATCGTGAACAGCGTTCAAGAGAAAAATGAACGGTGTTCACCAACGGAAAGCGTAGGTTAAAAAATGCCTCAAGGCAGTGGTCCGTGGCTTCGGCCGCCGGTGGGGCGTCTCACGCCTCGCCGGTCAACCGCGCCGAGATCAGCCGGGCCGCCCTGACCGCCGCCTCGCCTTGTCCGGCCGCCGTCGCGTCGTCGACGCGCGAGACGGGGGAGGCGACGGCCAGCGTGCCGATCGGCTGACCGTCGGTGCCGAGGATGGCCGCGCCGATGCTGTGCACGCCTTCCTCATAGCCCTGGGCGCTGCGCGAATAGCCGCGCGAAGCGGCAAGCGCGATGGCTTTCACCAGATCGTCCGGCTGCGTCATCGTGAACGAGGTGAAGGCCTGCAGCGGCTTTTCCAGATAGGCGCCGACCGCTTCCAGGCGCGAGGCAGCGAGGAACGCGATGCCTGAGGCGGTGCCGTGCAGCGGCAGCACCTGGCCGACATCGACATTGACGCGGTTGGCCTTGGCCGACAGCTCCACATGCAGCGTAAGCAGCGCGCCGGCGCTGAACTCGGACAGATGCACTGTCTCGCCGGTTTCCAGCGACAGCTCGCGAATGACCGGCGCGGCCAGGCGCAGAAAGGGGAAATGCGCGTCGCGGATGCGGGCGAGCCGCGACAGGCCGGCGCCCAGCCGGTAGCGACGACTCCGCGGCTCCTGCTCGATCAGCCGGTGCGCGGCAAGCGCCATCAGAAGCCGCCTGGCGGTGGCCTTGTCGAGGCCGGCGCGGCGGGCAAGCTCGGAGAGGCCGATCTCGGGTTCGTGCAGCGTGAACAGCTCCAGCAGCGACACTGCCTTGCCCACCGTGCTCATTGTCCGCTCTCCGAGATACTTCGCATGTGAATTAACTTGACAGGCGCTCTTGCTGCCTTCAGTGTGTCTATAACATACAAAACAATGGTTCAAATAGTGAACCGTTTGGGAACAATTTAGCGCTCCGGAATCTTGCGCGCCAGGGAGAGTTCAGCGCCGTGATGGCCGCCAGCAAGACTGCTTTGCAACCCGCAACGATCGACGGCCTGCTCGACCGCGAGCAGGCGCGGTTCCTCGACACGCATCCCCGCTCGGCAGCGGCCTGGGAGGAGGGCAAGACGCATTTCCTCTATGGCGGACCGTCGCATTGGATGCGCCGTTGGGCCGGCGGCTTCCCGGTCTATGCCGCTTCGGCGCGCGGCGCGCATATCCGCGACATCGACGGCCATGACTATGTCGACTTCGCGCTTGGCGACACCGGCGGCATGTGCGGCCACGCGCCGGAGGCGGTAACGCGGGCGGCGCTTCACCAGTTGCAGAACGGCACGACGATGATGCTGCCCACCGAGGACAGCCTCTGGGTCGGCGCCGAGCTCACGCGCCGCTTCGGCCTGCCTTACTGGACGCTGACCACTTCGGCCACAGATGCCAATCGCGGCGCCATCCGCATTGCCCGCATGATCACCGGCCGTCCCAAGGTGCTGGTCTTTTCCGGCTGTTATCACGGCGGCGTCGAGGAGGCGCATGTCGAGATCCGCGACGGCAAGATCGGCATGCGCAACATGATCCACCCGAACGGCGTCGACCATTCGGCCGTCTCCCGGGTGGTCGAGTTCAACGACGTCGCGGCGCTCGAGGAAGCGCTGTCGCATGGCGACGTCGCCTGCGTGCTGACCGAGCCGCTGATGACAAATTTCGGCATGATCCCGGTCGCCGAGGGCTTTCATGCAGCGCTGCGCGAGATCACGCGCCGCACCGGAACCGTGCTGATCATCGACGAGACGCACACCATCTCCAGCGGCCCCGGCGGCTACACCGCGCTGCACGGCCTGGAGCCGGACATGCTGGTCGCCGGCAAGGCGATCGCCGGCGGCATTCCGGCCGGCATCTTCGGCACCTCGCAAGAGATCGCCGAGCGGCTTTGGAAAATCGTGCCGATGGTCAATCCGCGCGTGCGCCAGTCGGCGCATCTCGGCATCGGCGGCACGCTGGCCGGCAACGCGCTCACCGTCGCCACCATGCGCGCCGTGCTGGAAGAGGTGCTGACGCCGGCCAATTTCGAACGGATGATTGCCAACGCCACGCACCTTGCCGAAGCCCCGCGGAAGATCATCGCCGGCAACAAATTGCCCTGGCATGTGACGCAGACGGGCGCCCGCGCCGAGATCATGTTCATGCCGAACCCGCCGCTGAGCGGCGCCGACGTCATCGCCGGTCGGCGCGGCGACCTCGAGACGCTTTTGCATGCCTTCTACATGAACGAAGGCATACTGGTGACGCCCTTCCACACCATGTTCCTGATGTGCCCGGCGACCGAGCCGGCCGATGTCGATCGCCACACGCAAGTCTTCGGCCGCTTCGTCGATCTCGTTCGCAGCGCGGGCGTCGTCTGAACGATGGCGAACCCGTTCGACCTCACGGGCAAGGTGGCGCTGGTGACCGGCGGCGGGCGCGGTATCGGCGCGGCAATCGTCGCGCGCTTTGCCGAGGCAGGCGCCTCGGTGGTCATTGCCAATCGAACGCTGGATGTCGCCGAGGCGCTTGCCATCGACCTGAAGGCGCGCGGCCTCTCCGCCCGCGCCGTCGCGCTTGCCGGGCTGGACCGCGGGGCGCTGCACGCACTCGTCGGCGATGTCGTGCGGGAGGTCGGCCGCATCGACATCGTCGTCCACAACGCCGGCGGCTGTCCCTGGGCATCGGTCGAGGAACTCGACGAGGACAAGCTGGAAGAAGCGCTGTCTATCAACCTGAAAGCCTGTTTCTGGCTGGCGCAGGCGGCGGCGCCCGCAATGCGCGCCAACCGTTTTGGTCGCATCCTGGTGACGTCCTCGGTGTCGGCGCGGGTCGCCATGGCCGGCGGGGCGCACTATTCGGCAGCCAAGGCCGGCGTCAATGCCTTCATCCGCGGCGCGGCCTTCGAGCTCGCCCGCGACGGCATCACCGTCAATGGCGTCGAGCCGGGCTTCATCGCCAAGCCCGGGCGCGGCACGATGAGCAAGCCCGAGGTGGCGGACAGGCTCGGGCAATTCATTCCGATGGGCCGTCTCGGCGAAGCCGACGACATCGCCTACGCCATGCTCTACCTTGCCTCCGAGCAGGCGAAATACACCACCGGTCAGACCATCGTCGTCGACGGCGGTTCAACCTTGCCTGAGACCGGCTATGCCGTCGAACGGCACTGGGGGCTCGCATGACCCGCCGCCTCGAAGGCCGCACGGCTCTGGTGACAGGTGCCGCCACCGGCATGGGGCGCGCCACCGCCGAGCTGTTCGGGCGTGAGGGCGCCAAGGTCGTCGCCTTCGGGCATGGCGGGGACGTACTGGACGAAGCGGCCAAGGCCAGCGGCGGCACCGCCGTGCGCGGTGACATCACCGATGCCGGCGACATCGCTCAGGCCATCGATGCCTGTGACGGACGTCTCGACATCGTCGTCAACGCCGCCGGCATCATGATCCTCGACGAGCCGGAGACGCTGAGCGACGAGACCTGGGCCAAGAGCTTCGCCGTCAACGTCACCGGTTCGATGATGGTCTGCCGCGCGGCGCTGCCGCTGCTCAAGGCGCGCGGCGGCGCCATCGTCAACATCGCCTCGGTCGGCGCCTTCAACGCCAGCGGCCAGAACGCCGCCTATTCGGCGAGCAAGGCGGCGCTCGTCTCCTACACCCGCTCGCTTGCCTTCGCGCATGGCGTCGACGGCATCCGCGCCAATGCGGTGGCGCCTGGCTGGGTGCGCACGCCGATGAGCGTCTACGAGATGAAGGTAGCTGCCGCCGCCAACGGCTCGACGCCCGACGCGGAGTTCAAGGCGCTGACCAATCGCATCGCGCTGCGCCGCGTCGCCGAACCCGAAGAGATCGCCTCCTGCTGCCTGTTCCTCGCCTCCGACGAAGCGTCCTTCGTCACCGGCGCGGTGCTGGTGGCGGATGGCGGCGGTCGCGCCCCGACACAGAACAGGGCGGTGTGACGTGAATTGAGGTTTTGCTCACCGAGCAGCGTGGAGGCGCAGGCCGGTGGGAGAGGAGGAGAAAAAATGCCCGACAGAAGTGCCGACCTGGTTTTCACCAATGGCCGCATCTACACGCTCGACCGCAAGCGGCCCTGGGCCTCGGCCGTCGCCGTCAAGGGCGGCCGCATCGTCGCGGTCGGCGAGGCCGCTGATGTCGCCGCGCTGACCGGCGCTGCCACCCGCGTCGTCGACCTCGAGGGCGCGATGATGATGCCGGGCATCGTCGACGTGCATGCGCATCTGATGATGGGCGGCCAGGCCGAGCTCTTCGAGCTGCGTTTCCCGCCGACGGCAAGCTTCGAGACGCTGATCGCGCGCGTCGGCGAGGCGGCGGCCAAGGCGCCGGAAGGCTCCTGGATCATCGGCGGCCAATGGGGCAGCGATCTCTTGCCGAAGCTCAACCGGCTGGAAGCGCTGGCGGCGCTCGACCGGGTCAGCCAGGGCCGGCCGGTGATGCTGCGCGACGACACCTATCACAACCGCTGGGTCAATTCGCAGGCGCTTGTTCTCGCTGGCCTTTCCGCTTCGTCGCCCGATCCGGAGAAGGGTTCGATCGGCCGCGATCCGGCGACCGGTGCGCTGACCGGCATGATGATCGAATCCGCCGCCGGCATCGTCGAGCGCACCATCGCGCAATCCGGCCATTACACCGAAGAGATGGACCGCGCCGCGATGGCGCGCTCGATCGCGACGCTCAACTCCTACGGCGTCACCGCATTCCTCGACGCCGCCGCCATGCAGCCGATCCTCGCGGCGCTGAAAGGCCTCGACGATCGCGGCGAGCTGACCGCATGGTCGGTCTCGGCGATGCCGGCGGTCGAGCCTTCCTTCATGTTCGGCATTGCCGGCGACGAGCTGATCGCGCTGCGCGAGCAGTATCGCGGCGTCCACGCCAAGCCGGATTTCGTGAAAATCTTCCTCGACGGCGTGCCGGGCGCCCGCACCGCCGCCTTCCACGAGCCCTACACCAAGGACCCGGTGCTCGGCTGCTGTTTCCGCGGCTCGACCATCGTCACCGTACCGGAGCTGATCCGCTGGGTAGGCAAATGCGAGAAGCTCGGCCTCGGCGTGAAGATCCATTGCGCCGGCGATGCCGCCGTCAGCCAGGCGCTGGATGCCATCGACGTCGTTCGCTCCTTCAACGGTTCGACGAAGGTGATGCACCACATCGCGCATGCAAGCTACATCGCGCCGGACGATATCGCGCGTTTCGCCGAGCTCGGCGTCGTCGCCGACCTGTCGCCGTTCCTCTGGTATCCGACGAGCTTCCTCGAAGGCCACAAGCAGACCATGGGCGAGGCACGCGCGCTGCGCTTCTGGCCGAACAGGGACCTGCTTGCGGCCGGCGCACTGCTGGCCGGCGGCTCCGATTGGCCGGTGATGCCGAACCCCGATCCGTGGGACGGCATCGAAGGGCTGGTGACGCGCCGCAACCCGAGCGGCGAGTTTCCGGGCGCCGCGCTCTGGCCGGAGCAGGCGATCGACGTCGCGACAGCGCTGGAAATCTTCACCATCAACTCGGCTCGCGCGATCGGCCTCGCCGACACCGTCGGCTCGATCGAGATCGGCAAATCGGCCGATCTCATCGTGCTCGACCGCAACGTGCTGGAGACGCCGGCCGAGGACCTCGCCGACACCAAAGTGCTGACGACCTGGTTCGAGGGGAGGGTGGTCTATGAGCGCGCCTGATCCCACCAGCGACGCGAGGATCCCGGTGACAATCCTCACCGGCTTTCTCGGCAGCGGCAAGACGACGGTGCTCAACCGCCTGCTGCGCCAGCCGTCGCTTGCAGGTGCTGCCGTCATCGTCAACGAATTCGGCGCAGTTGGACTCGACCATCTGCTGATCGAGGCGAGCGAGGAGCAGTTCACGCTGCTCGACAATGGCTGCGTCTGCTGCACCGTGCGCGGCGATCTCGTCGCCACGCTGAAGGAGCTCGACCGCAAGAGTCAGGCCGGCGAAACGAGGCCGCTTTCTCAGGTGATCGTCGAAACCACAGGGCTCGCAGATCCGGCGCCGATCCTGCACACGCTGATGGCCGAAGCCGAGCTTATGACTCGCTTTCGCATCGGCGGTGTCGTCACCACCGTCGATGTGGTGAATGGCGCGGCGACGCTCGCCCGCCATTCCGAGGCCGCCAAGCAGGTCGCCGTCGCCGACCGGCTGCTGATCACCAAGACCGATCTCGTTTCGAACGAAGCGCTTGGCGACTTGCAGCACCACCTTGAGCATCTGGCGCCGGCCGTCGAGCAAACCATTGCCCGCAACGGCGAAGTCGAACTCGATCTGCTGGCGAGCTTGCCCGCTGATGCCGCGTCGGATGTGGCCCGCATCGCCGGGCGGCTCGAAGCGGCGGATCATCACGACCATGCATGCGGACCTGATTGCCACCATGGCCACGATCATCATCACGACACCCATCACGGCATCCGGTCCTTCAGCTTCATCATCGACAAGCCGGTCGAGTGGAGCGCTTTCGCCCGCTGGCTTGACTATGTCGCGGCGCTGAAGGGCGAGAACCTGCTGCGCTTCAAGGCCATCGTGCGCACAACGGACGATCCCGAGCGGCCGCTGGTGCTGCATGGCGTGCAGCATGTCTTCCACCCGCCGGCGCGGCTCGACCGCTGGCCGTCAGCGGACCGTCGCACCCGGCTGGTGTTCATCGTCCGCGACATCGAGCGCGAGACCATCGCCCGCACGCTGGTGAAATTCGCCGCCATCGATGCCGCGAGCATCGCCACGCCGGCGCTCGCCGCCGCCTGAAACCGAATAACATGATGACAAAAATGGGAGAATGAACATGCATTGGAAATCGAGACTGCTCGCAGCGGCAATTGCCGGGGTTGGGCTTGCCGCCATGGCCGGCACGGCCTCCGCCGCCGGCCCGACCTGCAAGGACGGCGCCATCAAGGTCGGCGCCGTGTCGACCGTCACCGGCCCTGCCGATTTCTCGGAAGTGCCGAAGGCAACGCAGGCCGCCTTCGATGCGGTCAACGCCGCCGGCGGCATCAATGGCTGCAAGATCGACTACACCATCGCCGACGACAAGGCCGATCCGGCAGTCGCGGCACAAGCCGCGCGCGACCTGATCGACAACAAGGAGGCCGTGGCACTGGTCGGCTCCGCCAGCCTTCTCGACTGCGCCGTCAACTCCGCCACCTACAGCCGCAAGAAGATCCTTTCGGTGCAGGGTCTCGGCGTCGACGCCGCCTGCTTCTCCTCGCCCAACGTCGCGCCAGTCAATGTCGGGCCTTACACGCTGTCGACGGCGATGGCCTATTACGCCACCAACGAATTGAAGACGAAGAAGCTCTGCGCCTTCTTCATCATCATCGGCGGCACCCAGGAGGCCTACAAGAAGGCGATCGAGAACTGGGAGAAGATCAGCGGCCAGAAGATCCACCTGATCGACCTGACGCTGCCCTTCCAGGGCGACCTGACGCCTTACGTCATCAAGGCGCGCGACGCCGGCTGCGACGCGGTGCTGACCAACCAGGTCGAGCCGCAGGTGGTGCAGCTGATCAAGACCGTCGATGCCCAGAAGATCACCGGCATCAACTGGCTCTTCCTGGCCCCCGGCTACACCGAGCAGGTCGCCAAGGCGCTGGCCGACACCAAACAGCCGATCTATGTCGGCACCGAGTGGGAGCCCTTCACCGAGAAGAACTCGGCCGCCAACGCGCAATGGATTGCCGACATGCAGAAGGCGAACCGGCCGCTCACCGCCTTCTCGCAGGGCGGCTACCTCGCCGCCGAGCTGTTCCTGAAGGTGGTCGCCTCGATCGACGGCGAGGTGACGCGCGAAAGCGTGGCGAAGGCGCTGCACGACATGCAGCCGCTCACCAACCCGCTCGCCGGTTCGCCTTACGTGTTCGGCAAGGCCAAGACGCATTCGCCGATGCAGGCCACCAAGGTGATGAAGCTCGACGCCGGCGCCTGGAAGGTCGAGACGCCGGACTGGGTCGTGCTGCCGCAGGCCAAGTGAGATCCTCCCGGGTGCCGGCGCTGCCTTTCGCCTTGAAATGTCCGGTTCACCCTCCGAAGCTGCAGCGCAGCTGCTGCGGAGGATGGGCAGGACAATGAGAGGCGGCGCCGGCCTCGGCAATACTCGGGTCCGATGCCCAACCCGCTTTCCAGATTGGAAAAAAATGAACGCATTGCTCACATCCGCCGTGGCGGGACTGACGGCCGGGGGCACCTATGCCCTGCTAGGTGTCTGCGCCGTCTTCACCTACCGGCTTGTCGCCGTGGTGAACTTCACTGGGGCCGCGATCGGCACCGCCGGCACCTTCGTGCTGATCGCGCTCTTCGAGGCCGGTTTCCCGATCTGGCCCTCAGTGCTGGCGGGCATAGCGGCCGGCACGCTGACCGGCGTCGCAATTGGCTACATAATGACCAGGTGGTTCGGCGAGGCGAGCGCTTCGACTAAAGCGGCGGTGACGGTGGCGCTGCTCGTCGGCCTGATCGCGGTCGGGTTGCGGTTGACCGGTGGCCAGCATCCGCACAACATGCCGGAGCTGTTCCCGGGCTCGGCCTTCCGTCTCGCCGGCGTCGAGGTGACCATCGCCTCGGTGCTCACCATCGGGCTTGCGGTGCTGTTCACCGTCCTTTCCGACCTCTTTCTCAACCGTACCAAAATCGGCCTCAATCTGCGCGCGCTGGCCGACCGGCCGATGGCGGCTGAACTGCTCGGCGTGCGCGTGCAATTGTTGTCTTTGCTGGTGTGGGACATGACCGGCGCCTTCACCACTTTCGCGCTGATGATCATCGCGCCGCAGCGCTCGCCGAACTTCATGACGCTCAGCCTGCTTGTCGTGCCGGCGTTGGCCGCGGCGCTTATCGGCGTCTTCCGCAGCTTCTGGTGGACGCTTGCCGGTGGCATTGCGCTCGGCATCGTCGAAGGGCTGGCAAGCTCCCTCGACAGCGTCAGCCAGTATCGCAGCGCCATCCCCTTCCTGGTGGTGCTCGCCGTTCTTCTGTGGTCGCAGCGGGAGGCCCGCTGGGATGAAGCGCGCTAGTTCGAGAGCCTCGTTCGCCATCATCGTCGTGGCGCTCGTCGCTGGCGGGGCCGCCTATGCCGGCCTGTTGCCCTCCTATTGGGTGTTCCTTGCAACCTCGGTGCTGATCACCGGCGTCGCCTTGCAGAGTCTCGGTCTCGTCGCCGGCCGCACCGGCATGATCGCGCTCTGTCAGATGTCCTTTGCCGGCGTCGGCGCCTGGACGGTCGGTTATCTCAACCTCGCCGAGGCGCCGGGAGGCCTCGCGGCGTGGATCCTGGTCGGCGGTCTCGCGGCCGTGCCGTTCGGCGTCGCCATCGGCCTGCCGGCTCTGCGGCTGCGCGGCATCAACCTCGCCATCGTCACGCTCTCCTTCGCCACTGCCTTCGACACCATCCTGGCCACCATGACCTATCCGGGCCAAACCGACTTCCTCCAGGTGCCGAGGCCGGAGCTGTTCGACAGCGACGAGGGCTATTTCGTCTTCGTGCTGCTGTTTTATGTGGCGATCGCCGTGGCGCTCGAATTCATCAGCCGCTCGCGGCTCGGCGCGTCCTGGCTGGCGGTGCGCCACTCCGAGCGCGCCGCTGCCGCGCACGGCGTCAGCATCGCGACCGCCAAGCTCTCGGCCTTTGCGCTCAGCGCCTTTGTCGCCGGCGTTTCCGGCGGTCTGCTCGCCGGTTATCTCGGCACGCTGGTCGCCGAGAATTTCAGCATGATGCAGTCGCTCTCGCTCTATGCGGTGTCGGTGATGGCCGGCGCGCATTTTGCCGAGGGCGCGATCATCGGCGGTCTGCTCGTCGTCATGTTCCCCGAACTCCTGCGCCGGCTGGACTGGCCGCAGGACATAGGCAATGTGCTCTTCGCCATCGGCGCCACCCAGGCGCTGGCGTCCGGCGAGACGATGAGCGAGACGTTCCGGCGCCAGTTCCGCAAGCTGCTGCCGGTGCGCGCACCGAAAGCCGCCGCCGCGTTTGCTTCGGACCTGCCGGCAGCAGTCGAGCGTGCCGCCGGCCCGGCATTGAGCATCGACGGTTTGACGGTCCGCTATGGCAGCGTGGTCGCGCTGAACAATGTCAGCCTCACGGTGGCGGCCGGCACGGTGGCCGGTCTGATCGGCCCGAACGGTGCCGGCAAGTCGACCTTCATCGACGCGGTGGCGGGCTTCCTGTCGTCCTATCAGGGCAGTGTCCGCCTGGAAGGCAAGCCGCTCGAAGGCGTGCCGGCGCATCTGCGCGCCCGCGAGGGCGTGCGTCGCACCTGGCAGACCAACCGCATCGCGCCGGAGCTCACCGTCGGCGGTTACCTGGCTTTGGCCGCCAAGGGCCTGTCGACGAGCGAGACCAAAGCCGTGCTCGACTGGCTCGACTGTCCGCATCCCGACACGCTGGTCGCCTCGGTCGATGCCGGCACGAGGCGGCTGCTCGATGTCGCGGGCGTCGTCGCCGCGCGCCCGGCCGTGGTGCTGCTTGACGAGCCGGCCGCCGGCCAGTCGCATGAGGAAACGCTGCGGCTTGGCCAGCGCATCGCCGAGATCCCGAAACTGTTCGGCTCGGCCGTGCTGCTGGTCGAGCATGACATGGACCTCGTGCGGGCGGTCTGCTCGGAGGTAACCGTGCTCGATTTCGGCCAGGTCATCGCTTCTGGCCCGCCGGCGAAGGTCCTCAGCGAGCAGGCGGTCAAGAAGGCCTATCTCGGCATCGAGGAAGAGAGCGTCGCGGCATGAGCAGGCTCGTCGTTTCCAACCTGTCGATCGACCGCGCCGAATTGCCGGTGGTCTCGTCGGTCGATCTCGTCTCCGAGAGCGGTGCGATCAGCGTCGTGCTCGGCGCCAATGGCGCCGGCAAGACGACGCTGCTCGAGGGACTGTCCGGCATCATCCCGGTCGCCGGCGGCACCATCGCCATCGACGGCCGCGAGCTGCAGAAGGCACGGCCGGGTGCCCGCTCGCGCGAGGGGCTTGCCCATGTCGAGCAGGGCCGCACCGTCTTCCGCCAACTGACGACGGAAGAGAATTTGCGCGTCAGCCTGCATCCGGGCGCCGATATCGCGGAAGCCTATGCGCTTTTTCCCGAGCTGGTGCAGCGCCGGTCGGTGAAGGCGAGCCTGCTGTCGGGCGGCGAACAGCAGATGCTGGTCATCGCGCGTGCGCTTCTCACCCGCCCGAAGGTGCTTTTGATCGACGAGATGTCGGCCGGCCTGGCGCCGGTCATCGTCACGCGGCTGATGACAGCCGTGCGCAAGCTCGCCGATGACGGCCTGGCCGTCGTGCTGGTCGAGCAGTTCGCGGCCCTTGCGCTGTCGATCGGCAACCGCGCCTATGTCATGCGCCGCGGCCGCGTTGTCTATGACGGCGACTGCGCGAAGCTGCGGCAATCGCCGGACGAACTGCACCGGCTTTATCTCGGCGGGGCTGAAGCCGCCGCGCCTGTTTGATCGGTACTGTCAGGAGAGCAACGGAACATTAGACAAGGTCTCGATTTTACGGCGGCTGGAGCTTAACCAGCGCGCCGCAAACGGCTATCAATCGTCGCGACGTCATGCTTCGGGGGGCGCGCGGCTTGCAGCTGGATTTGAAGACAATCGAGGCTTTGGCGCCCGATCAGGCCTCGCTTGGCGCCGCCGCCAAGCTGACCAAGCGGTCGAACTGGCCCCGGCTCGAAGCACATGAACAGCTGCCGCTGATCTGGGGCGAATGCCAAGGTTCTGGATCCAACCCATACCGGGTGGCGTTCGACACCTCCGATCACGGCTATAAATGCACCTGTCCGTCGCGAAAGTTTCCGTGCAAGCACATACTGGCGCTGGCGTGGATCGGCGCCACGACCCCCGACAGTTTCGCGCGCGTCGACCAGACGCCCGACTGGGTGAATGACTGGCTCGGCCGTCGCCGCAAGCCCGGGCAGCCGCCGGCCCAGGCGCCTGCGCGCGCGGAAGGCAAAAGCATCGACGAGGCATCGCGGCCGGAAGAGGCCGCCCCTGTTGAGGACGCCGCTGCCGCCGAACGCCGCGAGGCGGCGCAGCGCAAGCGGGCGGAAGATACGCGAAGCGCCGTTTCGGCCGCGCTCGATGAGCTCGACCAGTGGATCGCCGATCAGTTGCGGCTCGGCCTTGCCGGCTTTGTCGACGCCTCGAGCGAGCGCTGTCGCCGTATCGCGGCAAGGCTTGTCGATCTCAAGGCGACGGCGCTGGCCGGGCGCATCGACGAGCTGCCGGCGCGGCTGATGGCGCTGCGCAGCGAGGAGAGGCCGGACGCTGCGATCCGCGAGCTGGGCAAGCTGGTGCTGCTCGCCAAGGCCTGGCGTGCCGCGCCCGACGATGCCGAGCTGAAGCGTCTCGTGTCGACGTCCGAGACCCGCGACCAGATCCTCACCAATCCCGATGCAGTTCAGGTGGAGAGCGACTGGGAGGTGCTCGGCGAGAAGATCGAGACCCGCCGGGACGGCCTCGTCAGCCACGCGACCTGGCTGCTCGATCTCGGGAGTCCAATCCCACGATTTGCACTCCTGCTCGATTTCTTCCCGGCATCGGCGGGACGGCGCTCCGCCGCCTTCGCTCCTGGGGATCGTTTCAAGGCCAGGCTGGTGTTCTATCCGTCTGGAAACCCGCTGCGGGCGCTGGTCGCGGAACGGTTGGGCGATGTGGCGCCAGGAGCTTGGCCGTCATTTGCTATGGACGCGGCCGGCGATCCGCTGGCTGCCTACACCGCCTTTCAGGACGGCGCGCCATGGCTGGCCGATTGCCCGGTCATCCTGCCCGCCGGCGCAATCGCGCTGGACGACAGGGAAGGCGCCTGGTGGCAGGCGGCGAACGATCCGCACGGCATCGCCCTGCCAGTCGCAGGCTCCGTCAGCCAGACCTTGCTCGGCCTCGATCTCACGGCGACGGCTGCGCTCTGGAACGGCGCCAGGCTCGAGTTGCTGGCCTCGCAAAGCAACATCGGGAGGCTCGATCTATCATGAACGAGCACGATCAGGCAGGGCTGGCACGATTGCGCGACGGCTGGATTTCAGGTGGGGCGGCTTTCGAGCTTGCGCCTGCCGAGTGGAAGGAAGTCGCTGCCGCTTCCAGTGCCGACGAGCAGGAGCGTCGGCTGCTGGCCATCGCAGCGCAAGCGCTCGATGTCGCGCTTCGCCCTGCGGCGCCGAAAACCTTGAAGCGGCGTCCGCCGCTGCCGGTGCTGGCCTTGCCGATGCTGCCTGAACGGCTCCGCCCGTTGCTGCGCGCTGCGCTGAAATATGCCGCCGATATGCGGCTCAAGACCCGCGTGGCCGCGCTCGTCGCCAGCCGAGGCTTCGTGCTGCATCCGATGGATTGGATGCCTGCTGCGACGGATCAGGAAAGCCCGGACGTCTATGCTCCCTGGATCGACTGGCAGGCAGGTGCGGACAGCGAAAAACAATCCCGACGCGAGCACCTGACGGCGGAAACCTGGGACGATTTTTATCCCGCCGCGCGCCGTAGCGCGCTGGTCGATTTGCGGCGCTCCACACCCGCCTTGGCGCGAACCCTTATCGAGACAAAAGGGGCAAGCGAGCCCGCGGAAGTCAGGCTTGCGCTCATCGAACTCATGCGCTTCGGTCTGAGCGCGGACGATGTGCCATTTCTGAAGAGCCTGTCCGCCGATCGCTCGGGCAACGTGCGCGACATGGCGGGCCGGCTCCTAGCGAGATTAGGTGAGCATGGCAATCCAACTGAAGGCGGGTCGGAAGACCCGATAGCCGAGCTCGCCGCTTTCATCGAGGAAGGCAAATCCGGCTTCATCCGTCGCCGCACCACCTACGCGCCGATAAAGCCCAAGTCACAGGCGCAACAGGGACGTCGCGCCGACTTGTTCGCGTCCTGTTACTTCGGCGATCTCGTTGTCCGCTTCGGCAAGACGGAGCCGGATTTCATCGGCGCATGGCAGTTCGGCGTCGATGACGGTGCCGATCTCTTTCTCGTCCGAATGATCGCGGTGTCCGGCAGCGATGCGGCGGTGGCCTGTCTGGCGGATCTGCTGGTCGCCGCTGGCGGCAGGCTGGCGCTTCTCGTCCTCCAGCTCATGTTGCGTCTGGACGGCGGCAGAAAGCGTGCCTTGATCAGGCAGATCCTGAATGATGCGCAAAACCTGGCCGCGCTCAATCTGGTCGAAGGCGCGGAAGCAGGCTGGCTCGAATGGGGCGACCTCGCAAACGGCAAGACGCTTTCGGCGCTGAGGGCCGCCGTCTCGGGTGATAATGACGTCACGAAACGAAACACCGAGCAGTATCTCGAAACCATAGGCTTTCTCGCCTCGGCGGCGACGGCGGAAAAACTGATCGGCGACATCGTTGCCGCCGGGCTTCCGCCGGCCTCGCCATCGCTCAGTCTGCTGCGGCTCAACGCAGCACTGACCGAAAACCAATCCGCCAAATGATCAATCCGGAGAAGATCGCATGAACGCAGCCATCCGCCTCCCGGCCGAACAGGTCTACGCCGCCGAACTGCACGCGCTCGCGCAGGGCGATGACCGCCAGAAGCCTGCCGGCTGGAGCCTGTCGCCGAAAGCCGTGCTGACCTATCTGATGGGCGGCAAGGCGAACGACGGCACGGTGATTTCGCCGAAATATGTCGGTCGTCGGCAGCTGATGGAAACGGCGGTCGCCACGCTCGCGACAGACCGGGCGCTGCTTCTGCTCGGCGTTCCGGGAACCGCGAAATCCTGGGTGTCGGAACATCTCGCCGGCGCCATCATGGGCAATTCGACCCTGGTCGTGCAATGCACCGCCGGCACCGACGAGAACCAGATCCGCTACGGCTGGAACTATGCACAGCTCCTGGCAAAGGGCCCGAGCCAGGAGGCGCTGGTGCCGACGCCGCTCTACCGCGCCATGCAGGACGGCAAGCTGTGCCGCCTGGAAGAGCTTACCCGCATGGGCTCCGACGTTCAGGACACGCTGATCACCGTGCTGTCGGAAAAGATGATGCCGGTGCCGGAATTGAACACCTCGATCTATGCGCAGCGCGGCTTCAACATCATCGCCACCGCCAACAACCGCGACAAGGGCGTCAACGAGCTTTCCTCGGCGCTGAAGCGCCGCTTCAACGTCGTGGTGCTCCCTTTGCCGGACGACATGGCGGAGGAAGTCTCGATCGTCTCCAGGCGCGTCGGCGAGATGGCCGGCGGGCTGGACCTTCCGGTGCCGAAAAATGTCGGCGAGGAGATCGCTCGCGTGCTCACCATCTTCCGCGAATTGCGCTCGGGCGCGACCGCCGACGGCAAGGTGACGCTGAAGACGCCGTCGGGCTCGCTGTCGACCGCCGAGGCGATCGCTACGATGGTCAGTGGCCTCAGCCAGGCGGCGTGGTTCGATGACGGCAAGCTCCATGCCGAAGGGCTGGCACCAAGCCTGGTCGGCGCCATCGTCAAGGACCCTGTGCAGGACAAGGTGGTGCTGGAGGAATATCTGGAGACGGTGCTGAAGAAGCGGCCCGACTATGCCGGCTATTATGCGGCGCTCAACGCGGCCATCTGAACCATGGCGCGGGACGGCATCAGCTATTTCGGCATTCGCCACCATGGGCCGGGCTCCGCCGGCAGCCTGGTCAAGGCGTTGCAGGAATTGCAGCCCGTCGCCGTGCTGATCGAAGGGCCAGTGGATGCCACGCCGCTGCTGCCGCTGCTTGCCAGCCCCGACATGAAGCCGCCGGTGGCGTTGCTTTGCTACCCGGAGGACGATCCCGCCGCGACCAGCTTTTGGCCTTTCGCGGAGTTCTCGCCGGAATATCAGGCCGCACTTTGGGCTGTCGCCAACAAGGCGGCGTTGCGCTTCATCGATCTGCCATCGGCAGCACGGTTTGCCGAGAAGGGGCCTGAAGGCCCGACAGACGCCGATGCCGCCGAGACGGAAGTCACGGAAGAGCACAATGAAGAACCCACCCGCATCCAGGATCCGATCGGCACTTTAGCGCGCGCTGCCGGCTACGAGGATGGCGAAAGCTGGTGGTCGGACATCATCGAGCAGAATCCCGCGCCCGGCCCGATCTTCGCGGCGATCGCCGATGCGATGACGACGCTGCGTGACGGCGAAGGCGCGATCGGCAAGTTCGAGGCGATGCGCGAGGCGCATATGCGGTTGGAAATCGCGGCTGCACGCAAGGAATTCGTGGGGCCGCTGGCGGTCGTCTGCGGCGCCTGGCACGTGCCGGCCTTGCAAGCGGCACACACGCAAAAGAGCGACCAGGCTCTGCTCAAGGGCATCGGCCGGCGCAAGACCACGATGACCTATGCGCCCTGGACCGGGCCGCGCCTGGCGCTGGGCTATGGCTACGGCGCCGGCGTCGTCGCACCCGGCTGGTGCAAGCATCTGTGGCAGACGCGTGGGCAGGACGACGCCTCGGTCCTGTGGCTTGCGCGCATCGCCTCGGTCCTCCGCGCCAAGGGCCACATGATTTCGACGGCGTCGCTGATCGAGGCGGAGCGTCTGGCGCGCGCGCTCGCCGCCATCCGCGAACGGCCGAAGCCGGGCTTCGAGGAATTGCGCGACGCTTCGGTTTCAGCCCTCTTCAACGGCGAAGCCCTGCTGTGGAAGATGGTCGAGGCCGAGCTGCTGCTTGGTGCCGATGTCGGCGAGATTCCAGCCGACACGCCGCTGGCGCCGCTGATCGACGACCTGCAGCGCAACCAGAAGGCCGCCCGGCTGAAGCCGGAAGCGCTCGAGCGGGAACTCTCCGTCGACCTGCGCAGCGAGAGCGGGCTGTTCCGCTCGACGTTGCTGCACCGGCTGAACGTGCTCGGCGTCGGCTGGGGCAGGCTGACCGATGTCGGGCGCAGCCGGGGCACGTTCCGCGAGCGCTGGATGCTGGCCTGGCAGCCGGAATATGCGGTGCGCCTGGTCGAGAACCTCGTCTATGGGCCGACGATCGAGAAGGCCGCCAATGGCCGGTTGATCCAGATGATCGGCGCTGCCGCGACACTCGATGCTCTGGCCACGCTGGTGCAAAGCGCGATCACGGCGGCGTTGAGCGAAGCGTCAGCAGCCGGCCTTGCCGCGCTGGAGGAAAAGGCGGCGCATAGCAGCGAGTGCCTTGAGCTCTTGGCCTCGGTGCCGCCGCTCGCCGACATCATCCGCTATGGCGAAGCGCGCAAGACCGAGACCGAGCGCCTTGCCGGCCTGCTGGAACGACTGATCATCGAAGGCTCGATCGCACTGCCTTACGCCGCGCGCGACCTCGACGCGCAGGCTGCCGGCGCGCTGATGGGCGCACTGCGCAAGGCCGACGAAGCGATCAAGCTGGTCGAGCCGGGCGAGCCTGTCCTGGAGGCTTGGCGCAACGGGCTCGCGGCCGTGCTCGACTCCTCACGCTCGACGCCGCTGGTGGCCGGCTGCGCCGCGCATCTGCTCTATGAGGCTGGCCGCCTCTCCGCCGAAGCGACCGGTGACCTGTTGGCAAAGCGCCTGTCGCCGGGAACGCCGGTCGCCGATGCCGCCGCCTTTTTCGAAGGCTTCTTTAGCGGCGCCGGCCAGCGGCTGATCTATGACGACGGGCTGCGCGGCGCCGTCGATGCCTGGCTGGCATCGCTCGACGAGGAATCTTTCGTGGCGCATCTGCCGCTGCTGCGCCGCGTCTTTTCCAACCTCGACAACATGGAGCGCCGGCGCCTTATCGAGGCCGTGCTCGGCAGGAGAGCAAGCTTGCCTGCCGGGCTGACGCCTGCCCCGGATGGCGGCGAGGCCTGGCGCAGGCATTTTGGTCTGCTCGCCAAGCTGCTTGCAGGAGAGCCCAGCAATGGCTGATGAAGCGAACGGGCCGGACGTCGATCCGACCGAAGACAGCAGGGAGCGCCGCTGGCGGCTGGCGATCGGCGCCGACGACGAGTCCTCTTCGGCGCTGTCCACTGAAGACCGCAAGCTTTCGGCGGCGCTCGATGCGCTCTATGGCAGCGGCGATAGCGCCGGCGATCCTCGCAAGCGGCGCGGCGGGCTCGGCCGTTCGGCGCCGCGCGTCGCGCAGTGGATGGGCGACATCCGCTCGTTCTTCCCCGAGCAGGTCGTCCAGGTCGTGCAGAAGGACGCCTTCGAGCGGCTTAACCTGAAGCAGATGCTGATGGAGCCGGAATTCCTCAAGGCGATCGAGGCCGACGTCAATCTCGTCGCCGACCTCGTCTCGCTGCGCTCGGCGATGCCGGACAAGACCAAGGACATCGCCCGCTCCATCATTTCCGATATCGTCGCCAAGCTGATGCAGCGCCTGGAGCAGAAGACCGCCGAGGCGATCCGCGGCGCGCTTGATAAGTCGCGGCGCACCAACCGGCCGCGTCAACGCGATATCGACTGGCCGCGCACCATCTCGGCAAACCTTCGCCACTACCAGCCGGACCATAAGACCGTGGTGCCGGAAAAGCTGGTCGGCTTCATGCGTCGCCAGCGCCGCCTGGTCGACCTCGACGAGGTGACGCTCTGCGTCGACCAGTCCGGCTCGATGGCAAGCTCGGTCATCTACGCCTCGATCTTCGCCGCGGTGATGGCCTCGCTGCCGGTGGTGCGGACCAAGCTGGTTTGCTTCGACACCGCGATCGTCGACCTGACCGAAGAACTCAGCGATCCGGTCGAGGTGCTGTTCGGCGTCCAGCTCGGCGGCGGCACCGACATCAATCAGGCGGTCGCCTATTGCGCCGAGCGCATCGAGCGGCCGACCAAGGCGCATTTCATCTTGATCACCGATCTCTACGAAGGCGGCAACGGCAAGGAGCTTCTGCAAAGGCTGGCGGCACTTGTCCGTTCAGGCGTCAACGTCGTCGTGCTCTTGGCGCTCACCGACCAGGGCCGGCCCGGCTACGATCCCTCGATGGCCGGTTCGGTCGCCGCGCTCGGCATTCCGGTCTTTGCCTGCACGCCCGACCATTTTCCCGACATGATGGCGGCGGCGTTGCGTCGCGAGGACATCGCCGCTTGGGCGGCAAGTGCCGACATCAAACTTGTCCGAGCGGACGTCGAGACGCCAAACGCGTAGCACTTGTGACCGGCGCGTTCACAACCCGCGAATATGCGCCAGACTGCTTGGCTGCCCGGCAGGTGTCCTTGTTCAGCAGCTCAAAGCCCGAACGGATAGGTCTCGGGGACGTCCTTTCCGGCGTGCTCTGGTCCGAGCGGCGTGACCGCTTTCGTCTTGTTGAACCAGACAAAGGCGTCGAATTGCCTCGGCAAAGAGGCGTCGGCATAGTGGCTGCGCAATTCCGTCTCCGGCCGGTAGATCACGCCGATGAAGCGTTCGAGCCGACGCTCCAGCAAGCGATTTCTCAACGCGCCGTCGCGGTCGAAATCGAGCAGAAATCGCGGCACACCGCTATCATGGCAAAGTCGTTCGTAGCTGTCGGCGTGCGACGGCCGCACTCGCATAACCTCCATCGGAACGTCCCAGTCCGATGCCGCTGCCACCGTGCCGCTGTCGGTGCCAAAACCGATCAGCGCCGCCTGGTTGCCGAAGCGCTCGCGGCAGAGCTGGCCGATGTTCAGCTCCTGCCTGATCGTCCCCATCTCGGTGTGGCGGGCATCGCCGATGTGGGAATTATGTGCCCAGACGACGGCTTTCGCCTCGGAGCCACGTGCCTCGAGCAGATGTTCGAGCGTTTCGAACATATGCCTGTCGCGCAGGTTCCATGAATCGGCACCGCCGTAATACATGATCCGATAGTAGCGTTCGGCGGCTGCGATCAGCCTTGCATTCTGCGCGGCATCGAGAAAGTCAGCGCCGTCCTGTCGGGCGTAGTCGAGCTGCCTCGCAAGCAGTTCCTGACACTGCTCCAACACTGCTTGTTCACATTTTCGATAGCCAGAGGTGAGCACGGCGCGTCCGTATGTGGACGGCTCATTCTGCCAAGGCGTCAGGCAGCCGTAGCGTTGCCGCGCGGCAGCAGCCGCTTCCGGATCGACGTGGTCGAGATAGCGAAGCACGGCCGCGATCGAGGCGCTCATATTGTAGATGTCGAGACCGTAAAAGCCGACCATGCGATTCGCATCGTCGAGATTCGCATTGTGACCTCGCATCCAGCCGACGAACGCTTCGACGTCGGTGTTGCGCCACATCCATGTGGGAAAGCGCTGGAACGGTGGCTCGGCGGCCGTGCGCGCCGGCCGATGGCGGATGTAGCGGTCGATGGCCGCCGCATCCGGCCAATCCGCTTCAACCGCGACGATCACGAAGCCATGCTTTTCGATGAGCCTACGCGTGATTGCGGCGCGCGCCTTGTAGAACTCTGAGGTGCCGTGACTGGCCTCGCCGAGAAGGACAAGACGCCGGTCGGCGAAGCGGTCGAATAGGTCGCCGAAGGCCGGGTCTCGGAAATCGGGCAGCGGCTCGGCGGCGACTGCGATCATCTCCGGCAGGCTTTGTCCGCGCGCCGGCGGCGTGACCGTTCTCGGCAGATCATCATCGGATTTAGGCCTTTCCGCCCATCCTTCTTCGCCGATGAGTGGAACGAATTGCACGCCACCGAGGTCTTCCTCCGCGTAGGTCGTCGCGCCGGTGCGTGTGACCTTCAGCAGGCGCTGGTCGTCGGGGTCGTTGCCGACCGGGATCACCAGGCGGCCACCGACATCGAGCTGTTCCTGAAGCGCCAGCGGTGCGCCGGGACCGGCCGCGGCCACCACTATGGCGTCGAACGGAGCGGCGCCGCCCCACCCCTTGGTGCCGTCGCCGGCGCGGACCTCGATATTGTCGTAGCCAAGGCGGTCGAACCGCTGGCGGGCGACTTCGGCGAGCGTCGCATGGCGCTCGATCGTGTAGACGCGACCCGCGATGCGGCTCATCACTGCCGCCGCGTAGCCCGACCCGGTTCCGACCTCGAGAACGCGGTCGCCAGGATCGATCTCGGCGGCTTCGACCATGTAGGCGACCATAAAGGGCTGCGAGATCGTCTGGCCCTTGCCGATCGGCAGGGGGGTGTCCTCATAGGCGAATTCTTCGAAATCGGGATCGACAAAGGCCTCGCGTGGAACCTCCCGCATCGCCTGCAGGACGCGGCGGTCGCGAATTCCACGCTGGGCGATCTGGACATCGACCATCCGGCCGCGCGTCAGAGAAAGTTCGGCCATCAATGCCTACCCATCATGGATAAGTAACGTCTTGCCCAAAACCATCTGCAGGCAGGAAAGTTTCATGGGCCCGGACAATTTCAACCATCCTCCGTTACGAGACTCAGAATGGTTTCTCGCCGATCACCTCGAAACGCTCGACTGCGCAGTGCTCGCCGACGAGCGCCAGCACGTCGGTTGAAGGCGCTTTTGCGTCGGGCTGCTTCCATTGAATATTGAAGGAAAACACGAAACGGTCGCGGTCGCCATCATGCTCCATGCCGACGAAACGCGCATCGTAGCCCAGAGGTCGCACCATCTCCTGCAGATCGGGCGGCGAACTCTTCGGCCATGAGACCGACAGGATCGCCCTATGGTCGCGCGGGATCTTGAGGTCGACCCATTTCAGCGCCTGCAGCGTAACCAAGGTCAGCACCGTCGCGATGCCGCCGAGGCCGTACTGGCCGCCGCCGAAGGCAAGGCCGATCATGGTCATGATCCACATCGTCGCGGCGGTGGTGACGCCGGTGACCAGATCGCCGCGCCGCAGAATGGCGCCGCCACCAATGAAGCCGACACCGGTAAGCACGCCGAGCGCGAAGCGCATCACATCCATGCGCACGAAGGAGTCCGGAGCCTTGCCGGCGACGTCGAGCAGCATGTTGGCCTGGACCATGGCCACACATGCCGCCAGACCGACCAGGATTGTCGTGCGCAGCCCGGCGGAATGACCCCGGGCCTCGCGATTCAGGCCGATGAGGAAGCCGGCGAGCAAGGTCAGCAACAGTCGCCCGACAAGGTCCGGCCAGGTCGGATGAAGCGGCATGTCGCAGCAAAGCGTCTCAAGCATCGACTGTCAGGGCGCTGAAATTCGCCGCGCCTCAATTTCGTCTGCGACGATCAACTAGGCAGAGCCGAGGATGGTTCCTTGGCGGTGCCCGGGAGCATCCGTGATGCGCAAGCTTCAGTGGGCGGCGAGGCTGACCATCAGCGCCAGCACCACGATGCCCACCAACCCGGCGATGAAGATGATGCGCTGCATGCGCGTGCGCAGGATGATCTCGCCCTGCCGTGCGTCTTGGCCGGAAAAAACCGGCCCTTTGCCATCGCGATCCTTGCTCATGATTTGCTCCTTCCCTCGAACGGTGCGGAAGGTGTCTGAGCAGGAACCAATTTGTCGGCGTGAAGTTCCGCCCCGTTTCGGCGAGGCGAATGCCCGCGATCGGATTGCGACCGGTCGCGGGCCATAGTTGGCTCAGCCGAATTTCGGATCCAAGCTGCCCGACTTGTAGCGCTTGGCCATGTCGGCAAGCGGGATCGGCTTGATCTTCGGCGCGTTGCCGGCTGTGCCGAACTGCTCGAACCGCTCCTTGCAGAGCTTCTTCATCGCCGCCATCGCCGGCGTCAGATATTTGCGCGGATCGAATTCCGACGGGTTCTCGGTCAGCACCTTGCGGATCGCGCCGGTCAGCGCCATGCGGTTGTCGGTGTCGATGTTGATCTTGCGCACGCCATGCTTGATGCCGCGCTGGATCTCTTCCACCGGCACGCCCCAAGTCGGCTTCATCTGGCCGCCATATTTGTTGATGATCTCCTGCAGGTCCTCGGGCACCGAGGACGAGCCGTGCATGACCAGATGCATGTTGGGCAGGCGGCGGTGGATCTCCTCGATCACGTTCATCGCCAGCACCGCGCCGTCGGGCTTGCGCGAGAATTTATAGGCGCCGTGGCTGGTGCCCATCGCGACAGCCAGCGCGTCGACATGCGTGTCGCGCACGAACTGCTCGGCCTGCACCGGGTCGGTCAAAAGCTGGTCGTGGCTGATCGCGCCTTCGACGCCGTGGCCGTCTTCCTGCTCGCCGCCGCCGCTCTCCAACGAGCCCAGCACGCCGATCTCGCCTTCCACAGACACACCGCCCCAATGCGCCATGTCGACGACGCGCCGCGTGATGCCGGAATTATAGGCGTAGTCGGCCGGCGACTTGCCGTCCTCCTTCAGCGAGCCGTCCATCATCACCGAGGTGAAACCGTACTGGATCGCGGTGACGCAGGTCGCTTCGTTGTTGCCGTGGTCGAGATGCATGCAGACCGGGATGTCGGGATGGATCTCGACAAGCGCGTCGATCAGCTTGGCCAGCACCACATCATTGGCATAGGCGCGCGCGCCGCGGCTGGCCTGCAGGATGACCGGCGACTTGGTCTCCTCGGCCGCCTCCATGATGGCGAGCCCCTGTTCCATATTGTTCATGTTGAAGGCAGGCACGCCATAGCCGTGTTCGGCGGCATGGTCGAGCAATTGTCTCAATGTGATGCGAGCCAACGAATAGTCTCCCGTATCTGGTTGCAGGCGCGATTTGGCAGGTTGGGCCGAAGCCCGGCCCAACTGCTTCTGGCTGGATTTCCGACGGACCGCAACCCACTCAAGGCGCGGTCCTGAAATCCAAATCGGTTTAGTTCCGATGCGCCGTGCGCGAAGCGGTCAGGCGGCGATCTGCTCACGCGCGGCGAGGATCTCGACGCAGGCCCTCGCGGCTTCCTTGCCCTTCACGATGAAATGCTCGTGGAAGAAGCGGTGGTGCTCGGCGCTATCATGGTAGTTGTGAGGCGTCAGCACGGCCGACAGCACCGGCACGCCGGTCGCAAGCTGCACAGTCATCATGCCGTCCAGAACGGCGCCTGCCACGAAATCGTGGCGATAGATGCCGCCATTGACGACAAAGGCGGTGCCGAGGATCACGGCATAGCGGCCGGTCTGGGCGAGCGTCTTGGCGTGCAGCGGGATTTCATAGGCTCCCGGCACGTCGAAGACGTCGACGGCAAAGCCGCCAAGCGCGGCAAGCTCCGCCTCGAAGGCAGTGACGCATTGGTCGACGATATCGGCATGCCAACGCGCCCGGATGACGGCGACACGACGGGTAGTATGGTCTTTGGAGAAATGCTGATTCATGGGTCCTTCCTTCCGTTTCGAACCAGAATCAGGACGCACGACGCAAAAACGCGGCCCGCGCGAGTGGACCGTCTTCTGCGTACGTTCTCTTCCATCCGGACTGTAACCGTCGGCTCCGGAATCGCACCGGATCTGCTGACCCTTCCGATAGGTCGAAGGCGCTCGCGGGCTTGGGGTCGAGACCCTTACCGCCGGTGGGGACTTTCACCCCGCCCTGAGAACTTAACGCGGGTAGGTATGGAGGGGTGGCAAGGTGCTGTCAATGGCGGTCGTCATTCTAGGGCGGAGCAAGGAGCGAAGCGACGCGCGCAGACCCTAGAATCCATTCCGTGACGCTAACATGTTGCAACGGCTACAGAATTCTGCACCGCTGCGCTCGATGGCGGAGGTCACGGCATGGATTCTCGGGTCAAGCCCGAGAATGACGTGCTGGGGGAGATCAGCCAATCACCCACGCTCCGGAAACATCGCCTTCAGCCCCTCGCGCGAGGCCTTCGCCACGCCGCGCTCGGTGATAAGCCCTGTCACCAGCCGCGCCGGCGTCACGTCGAAGGCAGGGTTCGCCGCCGGTGTCGCATCCGGCGAGACCCGCACCTGCGCGATCTTGCCGTCCGCCGTCTTGCCCCAGACAAGCGAAACCTCGTCGCCGGAGCGTTCCTCGATCGGGATTTCGGCGAGCCCGTCCGCGACCGTCCAGTCGATGGTGGGCGAGGGCAGCGCCACGTAGAACGGCACGTCATTGTCGGCGGCGGCCAAAGCCTTCAGGTAGGTGCCGATCTTGTTGCAGACGTCGCCATTGGCCGTGGTGCGGTCGGTGCCGACGATCACCATGTCGATGTCGCCATGCTGCATCAGATGGCCGCCGGCATTGTCGACGATCAGCGTGTGCGGCACGCCGTGTCCGGCCATCTCCCAGGCGGTGAGCTGGGCGCCCTGGTTGCGCGGCCTGGTCTCGTCGACATAGACATGCACCGGAATGCCGGCCTCGGTCGCCAGATAGATCGGCGCGGTGGCGGTGCCGTAGTCGACGGTCGCCAGCCAGCCGGCATTGCAATGGGTGAGGATGTTGACCGTCTCGCCCGGCTTCTTCTTCGCCGCGATCTCCTTGATGATGGCAAGCCCGTTCTCGCCGATGGCGCGGTTCAACCCGACATCCTCGTCGGCGATCTCGACGGCGCGCTTATAGGCCGCTTCGGCCCGCTCCCCGGGCGCGAATGGCTTGAGATGCCTGCGCATCTCGTCCAACGCCCAGCGCAGGTTGATCGCCGTAGGCCGCGTTTTGTGCAGCGTCTCCCATACCGCGTCGAGCGCTTCGTCCGACGGATCGTCTTTCATCTGGATGGCGACGCCATAGGCGGCGGTGACGCCGATCAGCGGCGCGCCGCGCACCCACATGTCGCGGATCGCGGTGGCGATGCCGGCGACGGTTCCGATCTTTTCGATACGGAACTCATGCGGCAGCCAGCGCTGGTCGATGATCTCGACCGAACGCTTGTCGTCGCTGAGCCAGATGGTGCGGTAGTGGCGTTCGCCGACGTTCAAATTCTGTTCTCCTGTTCGATCAGCGCGGCGAGATTGTTGACCTCGTCGATGCTGTGGATCTGGCGCCGGTTGACGGCGATGTGGCGGCCGAAGCGCAAAGCCTTGGCCTCACATGTGGCGCGCCGGTCTTGATCGGCAATGGTCTCGAAATCGGCATTGTGGGCCAGCCCGAGGATGCGCCGGTGCACCTCGATGCCGGCAAAGCCGAGCAGGTCGGTCCAGATGGAATGCAGCATGTGATCGAGCGCCTGTTCGGAGCCGAGCAGGTCGCCCTGATCCTCGAACAGGCTCTTCTGATAGAGCAGGCCGGTGCGCTCGGTGCGCCACAGATTTGAGAACTCCGCGCGGAAGGTAGCCCAAGTCTCCGCTGTGACACCGAGCAGATAGGCGCGCATCGAGTTCCTGCTGCCTTTCTCCTCATGGCCGTGCTGCGAAAAGAAGGCCATCCAGAAATTGGCGAGCAGCATGCCGACATCGAAGGCGATCGGGCCATAGAAGGCGAATTCCGGATCGATCATCCGGGTCTCCGTGTCGGTCACCATGATCGAGCCGGAATGAAGATCGCCATGCAGCAGCGTCTCGGCATTGGCGGCAAAGAGATGCTTCAGCCGCTGCGCTTCGACCTTGAGGTCGCGGTCGGCGCGCAGCTCCGCCACCAGGCCGTCGAGCTGCGGCGAGGTGTGCCGGTTCATCTTGGCGTCGAAATAGGGATCGGAAAACACCAGGTTCTCGGTGATGTCGCAGAGCTCGACATTGTCGGCGAACAGCGCCAGGTCGGCCTTGCGCTCTTTCGTCACCATCGACAGGTCCGAGCCGCGGAACAGCGTGCGGGCCATGAACAGGCCGATGTCGCGCGCGATGTTCGGCAGTTCGCGGCCGTCGATCAGCGCGCGCCGCAAGATGATGTGCGGCGGCGCCAGATATTCCATGACGATCAGCGCCTGGGTCTCGTCGAAATGGTAGATCGCCGGCACCGAGCCGGGCGCGCGTGCCTCCTGCCTGGTCAGCGCATGATATTCGAAGAAGGAGCGCTTGAGCGGCAGCGGCCAGCTGTCGCCGACCAGCCGCACATAGGGCAGCGCCTGCTTGACCACCGCGGCGCCCTGGTCGCCCTCGACGATGAAGACGAGGTTGAGATTGCCGTCGCCGACCTCGCGTACCTTCCACTGGCCGGCGTCCTTGCCGATGCGCTCGGTCAGCGCCGTGGTCTCGCCAAGGCGCTTCGGCAGCGTTTCTACCGACAATGCTTCGAACTTCCCGGTCATGCTCTCCCCCTCCTGCGCGCGGTTTCCGACGATAGCGGAGCCACGGCGGCGGGGCCAAGCTAGGAAGCGCTTTGGCAAATGTCAATCGTGTTGACAATTGCCGAATGAGCCCATAGCGTCACCAGCCGGGAGGAACGGATGGGCGCAGATGCCGTGTTCCATGTGGAGGGCCTGAGGAAATCCTTCGGCCAGAACGAGGTGCTTGGCGGCATCTCGCTCGATCTCTTTGCGGGCGAGGTGACCGTGCTGATGGGCGCCAACGGCGCCGGCAAGTCCACCCTGGTCAAGATCGTCAGCGGCGTTTATGCGCGCGGCGCCGGCTCGATGCAGCTCGCCGGCAAGGCCTTCGACCCGCAGACCCCCGCCGAAGCCATCCGCGCCGGCGTCGTCACCGTGCATCAGAACATCAATGACGGCGTGGTGGCCGATCTCGATGTCGCCACCAACCTGACGCTCGACCGGCTGAGCGGCAAAGGCGCGTCGTTGCTTTTCAAGCCGGCCAATGTCCGGGCCGAAGCGAGGGCCGTCGCCGACCGCATGGAGCTGACCATCGACCTCAAGGCGCGCGTCAGCGACCTGTCGTTGGCGGATCGGCAGATGGTGGCCATTGCGCGCGCCATGGCGCACCAGCCCAAGGTCCTGATCCTCGACGAGCCGACCTCCTCGCTGTCGAGCGCCGAAGCCGACCGCCTGTTTTTGCTGATCGACCGGCTACGCGGGCAGGGCGTCGCCATCCTCTATATCTCGCACCGCATGTCCGACATCCGGCGGCTCGCCGATCGCATCGTGTCGATGCGCGACGGCGTCGTCTCCGGCCTCTTCGAGAAGAAGCCGCTCGACTATGAGGGCGCCGTCAACGCCATGCTCGGCCGCAAGATCCATCTCGACAGGGTTGTCGCCAGAAGCTCCGCACGCGCCGTCTTCGCGGCAGAAAGCTTGCAGATCGCGCATGGTGCAAAACCGATCTCGATGACGCTCGGCACCGGCGAGGTGGTGGCGATCACCGGTCTGGTCGGCGTCGGCAAGACGGCTTTGGCGGAAACGCTGTTCGGCGTGCGCAAGCCACTTGCCGGCACCATGCATATGGACGGCAAGCCCTACACGCCGGGCTCGGCGCGCGAGGCGATCGCAGCCGGCGTCTTCCTGGTCGCCAAGGATCGCGCCGCGAGCGGCATCGTCGGCGGCTTCAACATCGAGCGCAACATCAGCCTGCCGTTCCTCAAGCGCATGTCGGGCCTGGGCGTCATGAAGAAGCGCGCCGAGCGCGCCGTCGCACGCCGCCAGATCGACGAGCTCGGCATCGTCTGCCGCTCGGAGAAGGACGAGCTGTCGGCGCTTTCCGGCGGCAACCAGCAGAAGGTCATGGTGGCGCGCTGGATGTCTCAGGCCTCGCGGCTCTTCATCCTCGACGAGCCCTTCCAGGGCGTCGACATCTCGGCGCGCCGCGACATCGCGGCCAAGCTGAGGGCCAGCGCCGACGGCCGCGCGACGCTCATTTTCGTCACCGAGATCGACGAGGCGCTGGAGACCGCCGACCGTATCCTGGTGATGTCGGAACACACGATCGTCGGCGAGCACCGCAACGCCGACATCGACCTCGACCGGCTGCTGGCGGAAGTGGCCGGCGGACCGCTTCACAGCGCGGTGTGAGGTCGAGTAATTTGCATGGAGTGGACTTGGAATGCGTTTGACTTCGAATGCGGCGCGGCGGGGCGCTGAGTGATGTTGCGCGACTACGCCATCCGCTACGGCTTCATCGTCCTGCTGGTCGGCTTGATCGCATATTTCGCGATCGCCGCCGACGGTTTCGCTTCGCCGCAAAGTGCCGTCTTCATCTTCCAGTCGGTAGCCATCACCGGCGTGCTGGCGCTCGGCGTCACCGCGACGCTGGTCGTCGGCGGCTTCGACCTCTCGATCGGCTCGGTCGCCACCAGCGCCATGATGGCGGCTTCCTACGCCATGGTCGTGCTGGAGCAGAATGCGATCGTTGCCGTCATCGCCTGCCTCGTCATCGGCGTCATCGTCGGCCTGATCAATGGCTGGCTGATCGTCTATATGCGCGTGCCCGATCTGCTGGCCACGCTCGGCATGATGTTCCTGCTGCTCGGCCTGCAGCGCATCCCGACGGAAGGGCGCTCGATCGCCACCGGCATGACCATGCCCGACGGCTCGGTTGCCAATGGCAAGTTCTCGGAAGCCTTCCTGGCGCTCGGTCGCCACCGCATCGACTTCTTCATCCCGAACCTGATCCCGGTTTCGGTGGTGGTGCTGGTGGTGCTCGCGCTGCTGATCTGGTTCTTCCTCGAATACACCCGCTTCGGCCGCATGATGTATGCGGTCGGCTCCAACGAGAGGGCGGCTGAACTCGCCGGCGCGCCTGTCAAGGCATACAAAATCTGGGCTTATGTGATTTCGGGAGTTTTTGCCTCGATCGGCGGGATTTTGCTCGCCGCCCGGCTTGGACGCGGCGACATCGCCTCGGGTAATAATCTCTTGCTTGACGCTGTCGCCGCGGCGCTCATCGGCTACGCGGTGCTCGGCGCCGCCAAGCCCAACGCCTTCGGCACGGCCGTCGGCGCGGTGTTCGTCGGCGTCCTGCTGCAAGGCCTGACGATGATGAACGCTCCCTACTACACGCAGGATTTCGTCAAGGGCGCGGTGCTTGTCGTCGCCCTTGTCTTCACCTTCGCCCTTTCCGGCAGGGGCAAGAGATAGTTTCGACCGGGGCATTGAGACAAAACGGAGGAAAACGAAGTGAGCATCACAAGAAGACTTTTGGGGAAGGCAGCACTCGGCCTCGCCGGCGCGGCGCTGCTGATGCAGGGCACGGCTTTGGCGGCGGACAAGCCGGCGCCGTTCGACAAGCCGGGCGTGAAGATCGCGCTGGTGCGCTATCTTTCGACCGGTGACTTCTTCCAGGCCTATCTCTCGGGCGTCGAGGCGCAGGCCAAGGCGCTCGGCGTCGACCTGCGCGTGCTGGACAGCCGCCAGGACGCCGCCCTCCAGGCCGACATGGTCGACCAGGCGATTGCGCTCGGCGTGCAGGGCATCATCATCCAGCACGGCCTGACGGAATCGATGAAGGATGCCGCCCAGCGCGCGGTCGACGCCGGCATCAAGGTGGTTGCCTTCGACGTCAATGTCGAGAACCCAAAGATCCCGCAGATCGAGCAGTCGGACAAGGATCTCGCCAAGCTCGCGCTCGAGCAGGCGGTCAAGGACAATGGCGAAAGCTGGAAGGCCGGCTATGTCTATGTCGCCGGCATCGCTCCGCTCGACCGCCGCAACGAGACCTGGGTGGACGTGAAGAAGAAGTATTCGGGCATCAGCGAGGTCGCGCAGTTCGGCACGCTCGACAACCCGATCGCCAACTCGGTCGCCAACCAGGCGCGCTCGGTGCTGCAGGCGCATCCCGACATCAAGGTGATGTTCGCGCCCTATGACGAGTTCGCCAAGGGCGTGAAGATCGCCGTCGACGAGGCCGGCCTGAACAAGGGCATCAAGATCTACTCGGCCGACATCTCGACCTCGGACATCGCCGCGATGCGGGAGCCGGACAGCGCTTGGGCGGCCACTGCCGCCACCAACCCGGCCGTCGTCGGTCAGGTCTCGGTGCGCGCTTTGGCGCAGTTGCTCGCCGGTGAGGACCCCGGCCACAACGTCATCGTGCCGCCGACGCTGATCACCCAGAAGGAGCTGATCGACAAGGACATCAAGAACATGGAAGACCTGTCGGCCAAGCTGCCGCAGTTCGCCCATGCCGATGTCGCGATGCCTGCCTGGATGCCGAACCCGAACGCCAAATAAGGGTTCTGCTTGTCGCTGATGTGGAGAGCGGCCCAATGGGCCGCTCTCTGTCTTTTTCAGGGGACCGTTGCGACCTCATCTTTGCCAGAAGGGCAGTTTCGCGATCTCCGCTTCAACCTCCTTTTTCGTCAGTCCGATGTCGTCGATCAGATGCGGATTGTCCGTCACCATGCGCTTGAGCTCGAAGCGAAAATAGGCCTGCTTCCGTCGCTCGGCGAAAAAGCTGCGCAAGGCTGAGAGGCTGTAACGCCGGCGGCCCTTGATCTCGGCTGGGCACGTCGCCAACGGTGCGCAAGGCGCAAGAATATCGTTCATGGCAACCTCCATGCGGTGCGGGTTCGGAAACCCGTGATCTGATTGAGATTGCAGTGTGCCGCAGGCGCCCGGCGGCGTAATTAAGCCCTCCCAAATAGTTCTCAAAACTTCCAAATCGGCTATAGATGCCCCGCATGCAGGGATCGCGCTTCGCTTTTGGACCGTTCGTGTTTGATCCTGGCGCGGGAACGCTGCTTCGGGGCGATGTTCCCGTTGCCGCAGGTCACCGCGGGCTGAAGCTTTTGGAAGCGCTCATTGCGCGCCCCGGCGAAATCCTGGCCAAGGCCGAGTTGATGGACGCGGCCTGGCCGGGCACGGCCGTCGAGGAAGGCAATCTCACCGTGCAGATTGCCCAACTCAGGAAGCTGCTCGGTCCGGCGGCCGGTGGCGGCGAATGGATCGCCACGGTGCCGCGCGTCGGCTATCGCTTCGCCGGCGCCGTCGAACAGGCCGACGCCAGGCGCAAACCCTTGCCGCTACCCGACAAGCCATCGATCGCCGTGCTGCCCTTCGTCAATCTGAGCAACGATCCCGAGCAGGATTCTTTTGCCGACGGCCTGACCGAAGACCTGATCACCGATCTCTCGCGGATCCCGGGCCTGTTCGTCATCGCGCGCAACTCGGTGTTTGCCTATAAGGGCAAGGCCATGGATGTGCGCGCCATCGCCGGCGAACTCGGCGTGCGTTATCTGCTTGAGGGCAGTGCGAGGCGTGCCGCCGGGCGCGTGCGCATCAACGCGCAGCTGATCGACGCGCTGAGCGGCGAGCATCTGTGGGCGGAGCGTTTCGATCGCGGCCTGGAAGACATTTTCGCCGTCCAGGATGAGGCGACCGCCAAGATCGTCGAGGCGCTGCTCGGTCGATTGCGCGCGCCGCCGGTACGCAACCGGCCGAAGAACCTCGAAGCCTATGATCTCGTCGTGCGGGCGCGAAAGATGTTCGACGAGTCGCCGCAGATGGCGCGCGAAGCGCATCTGATGCTGACGCGCGCCATCACGCTCGACCCCGACTACGCCGAGGCCTATCGCTGGCTCGCCATGAACCACTGGATGGGTTGGGTGCATTGGGGCGATCCGTTCGAGCCTGCCCGCAGCACGTCCCTCGAACTGGCGCGCAAGGCCGTGGCGATCGATCCCAACGATGCCGGTTGCCGCTGGGTGCTGGCGAACCTTCTTGCCTATGAACGCGATTTCGAGCGGTCCGAGGCCGAATTCGCCAAGGCGATCGAGCTCGATCCGAACGAGGCCGATATCTGGGCGACCCTGTCCGACATCGAGGTTCTGGCCGGGCAGATAGACTTGAGTCTCGAACACATCCGCAAGGCGTTCCGCCTCAATCCGTTCCCGCCGAGCTGGTATTATCTCACGCTCGGCCAGGCGCAATATGCGGCCCGCGACTATGAGGCCGCTGTCGAGACGCTGCGGCGCGACGAGACCTATCGCACCAGCTCACGCCGCTTCCTGGCGGCAGCCCTTGCTCAGCTCGGCCGCCTCGACGAGGCGCGCACCGAGGTTGCGCTGTTCCTGGTCGGCAATCCGCATTTTTCCACGCGGCGCTGGGTCGACACAGAGCCGTTCCGCGACGACGCGGTGCTGGAGCATTTCGTCGACGGCTTCCGCAAGGCCGGCCTGCCCGAGTGAAGCCGGCCACGATGATGGGGCTAGTCGCTCCAGCACAGGGATTTGACTGGTCGGCTCTGTTTGCGTTGGCAGGTGGCATGCCTTGGGGATTGGCCGAAACGCCCACGCCGTCGTCATTCTAGGGCGGAGCAGGAGCGAAGCTCCGTCGCGAAGACCCTAGAATCCATGCCGTTACCTTCGCCAAGGAGTGCAACGGAGCAGAATTCTGCATCGTGGCAACGCCTCAACATCACGGAATGGATTCTATGGTCTGCGCCGCGTCGCTTCGCTCCTTGCTCCGCCATAGAATGACGACTTGGGGCGGCTTCAACCAATCTCCGGTGTTCGCGCTGATTTCACGATAATGAGCGGAAAATCTTGTACCAAGACAAACGGCAACCCCGCGTCCAATTCCTCAGATTTTTTCACCGGCCGGCGCGCGCCAACCCATGCGCCACCAGACGGTCGATGACCTCTGGATAGCCGACGCCGCTGGCCGCCATCGCCTTGGCGTACATGCTGATGTTGGTGAAGCCCGGAATGGTGTTGAGCTCGTTGATCAGGAATGTCATGTCCGGCATCAGGAAGAAATCGACACGGGCCATGCCGTCGCAGCCGAGCGCCCGGAACGCTTTTGCCGCCGTGCGGCGCATGGCGTCCTCGACTTCCAACGGCAGCTCGGCCGGCACGGTCAGGGCCGCGCCATTCTCGTCGATATATTTGGCGTTGTAGTTATAGAAGCCGTGGCTTTCGGCAGGCACGATCTCGCCCGGCCGCGAGACGAAGAGCTCGCCCGCTGGGCTCTCCAGCACGCTGAACTCTATCTCGCGGCCGCGAACGAATTCCTCCGCCAGCAGCTTGCTGTCGTGCTGGAACGCTTCCGACAGCGCGCGATCGAATTCCTGGCTGCCATTGACCTTTGCCACGCCGACCGACGAGCCTTGCCGTGCCGGCTTGATGAACAACGGCAAGCCGAGCTTGTCTTCCAGTTCGGCAAGCGACGGCGGCGAGGCACCCTCGTCGATCGTCACCGAGCGCGCGACAGGCGCGCCGGCCGCCTTCAGCAGCCGCTTGGCGATGTCCTTGTCGAGGGCGGTGGCCGAGCCGAGGATGCCGCAGCCGGCGAGCGGCACGCGCGCCACTTCCGCCAATCCCTGCACCGCGCCGTCCTCGCCGTGCAAGCCGTGCAGCACCGGAAACAGGATGTCGAGGGCGGGCAGGTCGTGGGGCGCGCCGCTGGCAGGGATTGCCAGCATCCGCCCATGCCCGCCCGGCACCAGGCAAAGCTGCGTGCCGACCGATGGCGTCGCCAGCGCGCCGTTCTCGAAACCGCTCAGCAGCCACTGCCCTTCGCGCGTGACGAAGATCGGCACGGCGTCGTATTTCGCCGGATCGAGCGCGGCCATGACATTGGCCGCCGAAAGCAGCGACACCTCATGCTCGGCGGAGCGCCCGCCGAACAGCACACCGATACGCAGTCTTTTCGCGGGCATCGACAACTCCACCAATGATCGGGGTTGGAGCTCGTACGCGAAACACCAGACATCCCCCTTCAACTCCCCGAGTAGTAACCGAAGGATTGGAGTGGGACTTTGACCGGTTGAAGCAGTTTTTCAGCAGAAGCGCGAAAGGCCTTCCGTTCGGAACCGCGTCAAGACGAGGAGCGGTTCATCCGTTTATGAAACGATGAACCGCTCCAAGGCTGTGTTGTTACGTCCTCAGCGTAGCGCCGCCGCGATGTTGCCGCCGTCCACCGTCGTCACGTTCGCCGTGGTGCGTTCGGCCAGCGCCTGGTGCAGGAAGGCCTGCGCCACGTCGTCGGCCGTCACTTCCTGCCCCAGCAGATTGCCGGACATGTATTCCTTCTCCGACACGCCGCGCGCGCCGGAGCGGCTGGCGATCATGGCGTCGGTCAGAAGGCCGGAGCGGATGCGGTCGGCGTTGACCGCATTGGAACGGATGCCATGGGCGCCGTAGTCAAGCGCGTACTGCCTGGACAGGAACAACGTCGCCGCCTTCGGGATGCCGTAGGCGCCGAATTTCGGGCCGGGATTGATCGCCTGCTTGGAGGTGTTGAAGAGCAGCACGCCGCCCGTGCCCTGTTCCAGCATGATGCGCACCGCGTTCTGCGCCGCCGACTGGTGGGCAAAGAAGTTGAGCTCGAAGCTCTTGCGCAGCATGGCGTCGTCGAGCTCGCCGATGCGGCCTTCCCAGGCCGCGCCCGCATTCGAGACCAGGATATCGACGCCGCCATAGACGGCAACCGCCTTGTCGAAGGCGGCGCGCATTTCGGCCGGGTTGGTGATGTCGGCGCCGACACCGATCGAGTTGTTGCCGGCCGCCTTCGCCGCGTCCGCCGCCTTGGCCGGATCGAGGTCGACGATCACCGCATGCGCACCGTTGGCGGCGAACAGTTTTGCCGTCGCGGCGCCGATCGCGCCGGCGCCGCCGGTGATCAGCACCACCTGGCCGGTCAGCGGCTTCGGCTTGTTGGAGGCGAGCTTGGCCTGCTCCAGCGACCAGTATTCGAGCGGAAAGAGGTCGGCCTTGGAGAGCGGATGGAAATTGCCCACGGCTTCGGCGCCGCGCACCGCCTCGATCCACATCTCGCCGACATCGGAGGCGATCTTGGCGTCCTTCAGCGTGCGGCCATGGCCGAACATCCCCAGCCCCGGCACCAGCGTCAGGCGCGGCATCGGGTCGAGCATGGTGCGCTTGACGTCGTCCAGCGCGTCATTGGTCTCGAAATAGGCGGTGTAGTCCTTGACGAAGGCCTCGACATGGCTGCGCACGACGCCCTTGTAGTCGCCGAACTTGTCGGCGTCGGGCGCGGGCACGGCCATCGGTCCGGTCTTGATGCGGATCGACAGGTCGGGCGTCGACACGCCGCGCCCGGCATAGTCGGCGATCTTGGCCGAATTGATGAAATCGACGATCGCATCCGAGGTGCGGAAGTCGCTGATCATGCGGTCGAAGCGGCCTTCGCCGCGCGCCACCGCGACGGCGCCGCGCAGCGTCGGCGCGATGTCGCCGGGCTTGGCGAGCTTTGCCGGCAGCGCCGCCTTAGCCGCCTGCGGCTTGCCGTTTTTGGCGACATAGTCCTCGGCCACGTTCACGTAGTGGATCATGCGGTCATAAGCCTGCTTGGCATCGTCGCCGAAGGTGAAGATGCCGTGCTTGTCGAGGATCAGGCCTTCGACGCTCGGATCGGCGTCGAAGACTTCCGCCGCCACCTTGGCGAGGTCGAAGCCCGGCTTGATGTAGGGCACGTAACCTAGTCTGTCGCCGAACACGGCCTCGATCAGCGGCTTGCTGTCTTCCTGGTCTACGATGGCGAGGATCGCCGTCGAATGCGTGTGGTCGACGAAACGGTGCGGCAGGAAGGCGTGCAGCAGCGTTTCCACCGATGGGTTCGGGGAGGCGGGGTCGATGAGGTTGGAGCGCTGCAGCGCCACCATGTCCTCGTCGGCTAGCGTTTCCAGGGAGCGCGCCTTGAGCAGCGCGCCCATCTTCACCGCCGGCAGGCCCTGCGGCTCGATGACGGCCATGTCCCAGCCGCTGCCCTTGACGCAGAGCACGTCCCATTCGTCGCCGACCAGATCGGTGGCCTTGGTCTTGCAGGACGTGTTGCCGCCGCCATGCAGCACCAGCCGCGGCTCGCCGCCGAGCAGGCGGGTCGTGTAGACGCGCAGCGCAAGGTCGCGGCCGACGCCCTTCCTGGCATAGTCGGCAACCATCTTTTCCGCGTCGGCGTCGTTCCAAAGGTTCTTCATGTCGATCCGTCCGATACTCGTCTTTTTGCTCATGAACAGAAAGCCGCGACGCCTGTATGACAGAAGCGGCGAGGGTGGTTTTTCTAGGATGCTTTCTTGCCGGCTTCGCCCGCGTGATTGAGCAGGCGCTCGGCCATATGCGCGCCGACCACCAGATGCGTGCAGAGCCCGCCGGCGATGGCCGAAAGCAGCGGCTCGAACTTGGTGTCTTCCTGCACCACCATCAGCCGCTTCTCGATGGCACGCAGCGAGGCGAGCTCGGCGGAGATGACGCGCCGGTTGTAGCTGCAGTCGAGCACCTCGCCCTTGGCGTCGATGATCTGCCCGGCGATGACGCCGGCGGCACCTTGGCTGCGCAGCGCTTCCATCTCGGCCGGCGACAGCGCGCCGCATTTCACCAGATGGCTGTCGGCATCGACCGCGCCGACGGAGTAGAGTGCCAAGTCGCAGTCGGCGATGCCGGCAAGCTGGTCGCGGATCACCGGTTCTGCGCGCAGGCTCTTGGCCAGCTCTTCCGTCGACAGCACCAGTGGTGCGTAGAAGTTCAGGCCCTTGGCGTTCAGCCGCCGCGCGATCTCCATCGTGCACTGGTCGGGCCGATAGGAATAGGGCGCGCCGAGATTGCCGCAGAGCTGCACCACGGTGACGTCCTGCAGGTCGGCAAAGGACATGATGTCGGCGATGGTGTAGACGGTGCGGCCCCAGGCGACGCCGATGCGGTCGCCTTTCTTCACCAGTTCGAGAAAGACGCTCGCCGCCAGCACGGCGATGTCGGTCGAGGGATCGGCGAGATAGGCATTTTCCGGCGCGATCCAGACCGCGTCGAGCCCGAAGGCGTCTTCAAGCTGGCGCGCCGTGACGTCGTCGGTGAAGAGCTGCGTCGAGGTCGAGATGTTGACGATGCCGGTCTCGCGCGCCTTGCGCAGATACATGGCGACCGAGGCGCGTGAAATGTTGAGCTGGCTTGCCACTTCATCCTGGCGAAGGCCGTGGGCATAGTAAAGCCAGGCGGCCTTGTGGATGAGCTGTTCTGCCGGTCTGATCGCCATGCCGCCTCCTCGGCTGACATTAGTCACGGCTCTCGACAAAAGTCAAATTTGCCCGCGTGAGCCTCGATCGTCTCACGGCGCGGCTCAAGCCGGATCGCCATTCCACCAAGCCGGCGCAGCATAGCATTTTCAGCCAAGGGAGGGGGATAGCGTGACGGCATGCGCAAGGTTAGAAGATTCGAAAAGAACTTTGGGGAGAACGGGATGGCCAATCCCTACGAACAGGATCTCGACAGGAACGCCGCCAACCACCAGCCGCTGACGCCGCTGACCTATCTCGAGCGCGCGGCCAAGACCTATCCAGACCACATCGCCATCATCCATGGTAACCAGCGCATCACCTACCGCGATTTCTGGCGCCGCTCGCTGAAGCTTGGCTCGGCGCTGGCCAAGCGTGGCATCGGCAAGGGCGACACGGTGACGGTCATGCTCTCCAACACCCCGCCGATGCTCGAAGCGCATTTCGGCGTGCCGATGACCAAGGCGGTGCTGCATTCGCTGAACACCCGCCTCGACGCCGCCGTCATCGCCTTCCAGCTCGACCATGCAGACACGAAGGTGCTGATCGTCGACCGCGAGTTCTCGGGCGTCGTCAGGCAAGCGCTGGCATTGGCCAAGGCCAAGCCCTTGGTCATCGACTATGACGACCCTGACTATGCCGCCGACGCTCCCTATCCGAAGGGCGAGCGCATCGGCTCGGCCGACTACGAAGAGTTCGTCGCCGGCGGCGACGAGGCTTTCGCCTGGTCGATGCCCGATGACGAATGGGACGCCATCTCGCTCAACTACACGTCCGGCACGACGGGCAATCCGAAGGGCGTCGTCTACCACCATCGCGGCGCCGCCCTGATGGCTTACACCAACACCATCCATGCCGGCATGGCCAAGCACGCGGTCTATCTCTGGACGCTGCCGATGTTCCATTGCAATGGCTGGTGTTTCCCCTGGACTTTGGCCGTTCAGGCCGGCACGCATGTCTGCCTGCGCTGGGTAAGGCCGAAGCCGATGTATGACGCGATCGCCGACCATGGCGTCACCCATCTGTGCGGCGCGCCGATCGTCATGTCGGTGCTGATCAATGCCAAGGACGTGGACAAGCGCCAGTTCCCGCAGATCGTCACCTTCAACACGGCGGCCGCGCCGCCGCCCGAGGCCGTGCTTTCCGGCATGGCCGACGCCGGCTTCGCCGTCACCCATCTCTACGGCCTGACCGAGACCTATGGCCCGGCGGTCGTCAATGAATGGCACAATGAGTGGGATGCGCTGGAGAAGGGACCGAGGACGGCGAAGAAGGCGCGCCAAGGCGTGCGCTATGCCGCGCTCGAGGGGCTGACAGTGATGAACCCGGATACCATGGTGGAGACGCCGGCCGACGGCGAGACCATCGGCGAGGTCATGTTCCGCGGCAACATCGTCATGAAGGGCTATCTGAAGAACAGGAAGGCGACCGACGAGGCCTTTGCCGGCGGCTGGTTCCATTCCGGCGATCTCGGCGTCATGCATCCCGACGGCTACATCCAGCTCAAGGACCGCTCCAAGGACATCATCATCTCGGGTGGCGAGAACATCTCCTCTATCGAGGTCGAGGACGCGCTCTATAAGCATCCGTCGGTCGCATCCTGCGGCGTGGTTGCCCGCGCGGACGAGAAATGGGGCGAGGTGCCGGTCGCCTATGTCGAGCTGAAGCCGGGCAAGAGCGCGACCGAGGCCGAGATCATCGAGCATTGCCGAGGGCTGTTGGCGCGCTTCAAGGTGCCGAAGGCGGTACTGTTTGCCGAGATCCCGAAGACATCGACGGGCAAGATCCAGAAGTTCAGGTTGAGGGAAATGGCGAAGGGTATCTAACTTTCGTCATCCTAGGGTGGAGCAGTCGCGAAGCGACGTCGCGGAAACCCTAGGATCCATGCCGTGACCTTGCGGCCGTACTCATGCGGGCGAGGATAGCCACCAGCGGCACCGCGCAAATTGACGTAACATCTTGATCCGCCTCACTCTTCGGCGAGCGTCACGGAATGGATCCTCGGGTCTGCGCGCGTCGCTTCGCTCCTTGCTTCGCCCGTGGATGACGGCCACACAGGTCATGGCTCCAATCGCCAACGCTCCCTTGTTCCTGTCACCATCTGTCACCAAATTATACGCGTACGTCGATTTCGCGTTGACTCCCCGTCACTTTCGTTTTACGACTGATGAAAATTGAAATTCGTCACTCGTCAAAACGAAAGCGCCATGTCCGAAGCCGCCAACATCGTGGCAGACCCCGCCAGACAAGAGAATGTGACCCGCATTCTCGACTGCGCCGAGCGCCTGTTCCGCCACTACGGCTACGGCAAGACCAACGTCGCCGACATTGCCCGCGAGCTCGGCATGTCGCCGGCCAACATCTACCGCTTCTTCGCCTCCAAGGTTGAAATCCACCAGGCGGTCTGCGGCCGCATGCTCGGTGCCAGCTACAAGATGGCCTACGAGATCATGCACCTGCCGATCAGCGCCGAGGAACGGCTGCGCCGCTACATCCATGCCCAGTACAAGATGACGCTGGAGGTCATGCTCGACCAGGAGAAGGTGCATGAGATGGTCATCGTCGCCTTGGAGCGCGACTGGGGCGTCATCGACGCGCATGTCAACAGCATCCACGACCTCTACGCCGAGGTGATCCGCGAGGGCATCGAGGCCGGCGAGTTCAGGGAGCAGGATCCGGAGACAGCCTCGCGCTGCTTCGGCGCCGCGACCGTCATTCTCTGCCATCCGCAGATGGTGGCGCAGTGCCTTGCCAAGACCAACCGGGCGATGCCCGACGAACTTATCGACTACGCCATCAGAGCCTTGAAATAGCCGCCGCCCGCCGGGCGCGGTTTCGACAAATCATCTCCAGTTCAGGAGTGCTAAGGTGTCTTTGTCCAGTTCCATCCTCCGCAAGCTGCCGGCCGCCGGCCTCCCAGCCGTCGCCATCGTCGCAGCAGTGCTCGGCCTCGCCGGCTGCAGCCAGGAGAAGGCCGAGGTCGTCCAGGAAGTCGTCCGGCCGGTCAAGGTGGTCGAGATCGGCGAGGCGCAAACCACCCGTCAGCTCGACTATTCCGGTTCGGTGCGCGCCCGCACCGAGATGAATCTCGGCTTCCGCATCGCCGGCAAGGTCACCGAGCGCCTGGTCGATATCGGCCAGCATGTGAACGAGGGCGATGTGCTCGCCCGCGTCGATCCAGCCGATTACGAGTTGTCGGTGAAGAGCGCCGCGGCCAGCCTCGACGCCGCCGAGCGCCAGGTCGAGACCGTCGACCTCGCCAGGAAGCGCGCCGAGCAGCTCTATGCCAAGAACTTCGCGCCGAAGTCGCAGCTCGATCAGGCGCGGCTGACCTACGACCAGGCGGTGGCGACGCGCGATGCCGCGCGCTCGACGCTGGCCCAGGCGCAGAACCAGGTTCAATACGCCGATCTGAAAGCCAGCAAGAACGGCATCGTCACCGCGATTTCGGCTGATGTCGGCCAGGTGGTCGCCGCCGGCACGCCGGTCATGACCGTTGCCGTCGACGGCGAGAAGGAAGTGTCGATAGCGGTGCCGGAGATGGATATCGCCGGCTTCAAGCCCGGCAAGGAGGTCAAGGCCAGCTTCTGGTCGGACGAAGGGCTTACCCTTGACGGTAAGGTCCGCGAGGTCGCCGGCAGCGCCGATCCGCAGTCGCGCACCTTCGCTGTCCGGGTCTCGCTGCCCGACGATTCGCGCGTGCTGCTCGGCATGACCGCCAATGTCCAGGCGACCGTCGGCAGCAAGGCGCAGCTCGTGTCGATCCCGCTGACCGCGATGACCGAGAAGAACGGCAAGCAGATCGTCTGGACGGTCGATCGCGCCTCCGACACGGTGCATCCGCGTCCGATCAAGGTCGCCAACTTCACCGCCGACGGCGTCGCCGTGGCCGACGGCCTGAAACAGGGCGACGTCGTGGTCGCGGCCGGCACCCAGTTCATGACCGAGAACCTGAAGGTCAAGCTTTCCGGCGACGCCCAGCAGTCCGCTTCGGCCGAGGACGTCGCGACCACCAGCAGCCTGCACTGATGCTTGTCGCCCAAAAGTGCGAAGCGGTTTTGGGACAACGACATGCATCGAACTAAGACCTGAAGTCAGGCGAAACAGACGCCGTTCCCGCTCTCGCTGCATCGAGCCGCGAGCCGGGGAGGGCATGGGTTCCGGGCGGCGAACGCCCGATCGTGAGATGCCGGCATGTTGGCTCCCCCGCAGCAGTGCCGCGTCCAGCGCGATTTGCGAGTCTCTCCGCTTGAGGGGTCTCGCCGTCCGGAAGCCCACCGAACTCAAAAGCGGCATGCCAGGCGTGCCTTGCCGATCAATTGGACTGGACTTGTGCCATGACCACCACCGACAGCAGCACTGAAAAGCGGCCCTTCAACCTTTCGCGCTGGGCGATCGGACATCCGAGCATCGCGCGCTTCCTGTTCGGCCTCATCATCCTGGCCGGCGCGCTCGGCCTGATGCGCATGGGCCAGAAGGAAGATCCCGACTTCACCTTCCGCGTCATGGTGGTGCAGGCGATCTGGCCCGGCGCCTCTATCCAGGACATGGAGGACCAGGTCGTCAACAAGATCGAGCGCAAGCTGCAGGAAACGCCGCATCTCGATTTCGTGCGCTCCTATACCCGCGCCGGCAGCGCCATCATCACGCTCCAGGTGAAAGGCGACACCAATGCCGAGGAGGTGAAGGACGCCTTCTACCAGGTGCGCAAGAAGGTCGGCGACATTTCAAGCGACCTGCCGCAGGGCCTGCTCGGTCCCTATTTCAACGACGAGTTCGGCGACACCTTCATCACGCTGCATTCGATCAGCGGCGACGGCTTCACCTATCCGGAGCTGAAGAAATTCGCCATCCAGGCGCGCGACATGCTGTTGACGACGCCTGGCGTCGAAAAGGCCGTCATCATCGGCGACCAGCCGGAGAAGATCTATATCGACGTCTCGTCCAAGGCGCTGGCCGAGCGCGGCCTGACCATCGTCGACCTGCAGAACGCCGTCAAAGGGCAGAACGCCGTCGATCCGGCGGGCTCCGTCGACACCGGCCTGCGTTCGGTGCGCATCTCGGTCGAGGGCGACGTCACCAAGGCCGCGGATATCCGCGAGCTGCGGCTGCGCTCCGGCAACCAGGTGACGCGTCTCGGCGACATCGCCACCGTCTCTTCCGGCCTCGAGGACCCCTATGAGCGCAAATACCGCTTCAACGGTCATGAGAGCGTCCAGGTCGGCGTCGTCATGGCCAAAGGTTTTAACGTCAGGGATGTCGGCAAGGATGTCGAGGCGACCTACCAGCGTTTCGAGACCGGGTTGCCTTATGGCGTTGCGGTCGACCAGATCTCCGACCAGCCGCAGGTCGTCAAGGACGCGGTCAGCGAATTCATGGAGGCGCTCGGCGAAGCGCTGCTGATTGTGCTTGCCGTCTCGCTCCTGTCGATCGGCTGGCGCTCCGGCCTGGTGATCGCGATCGCCATCCCGCTGGTTCTGGCAGCCACCTTCGCCATTATGTACGAGATCGGCATCGACCTGCAGCGCATTTCGCTCGGCGCGCTCATCATCGCGCTCGGCCTGTTGGTCGACGACGCCATGATCGTCGTCGAGATGATGGAGCGAAAGCTCGAGGAGGGGCTGGTCAAGATCGAGGCGGCGAGTTTTGCCTACACCTCGACCGCCTTCCCGATGCTCACCGGCACGCTGATCACCACGGCCGGCTTCATCCCGGTCGGCTTCGCCGCTTCCACCGCCGGCGAATATGTGCGCACGCTGTTCTATGTCGTCGGCATCGCGCTGGTCGTGTCGTGGTTCGTCGCAGTCTATTTCACGCCGTGGCTGGGCTACATGATCCTCAAGCAGCGCAAGCACGCCGGCACCCACCACGATGTCTTCGACACCGGCTTCTACCGCCGCCTGCGCGCCACGGTCACCTGGGCCGTGCGCCACCGCATCATCGTCCTGGTGATGACGCTGGTAACTTTCGCCACCAGCCTGTGGGCTTTCCAGTTCATCCCGCAGAACTTCTTCCCGCAGTCCTCGCGGCCGGAAATCCTGGTCGATCTTTGGCTGCCGGAAGGCACCTCGATCAAGGAGGTCGAGAAGCAGGCCAAGGCGCTTGAAGCCAAGATGATGGACGATCCCGACAAGCGCTTCATCGCCACCTATATCGGCGAAGGCGCGCCGCGCTTCTTCCTGCCGCTCGACCAGCAGCTCAGGAATCCGAACTTCGCCCAGCTCCTGGTGATGGCCAAGGACGAGCCGGCGCGCGAGCGGCTGATCGTCAAGATGCGCAAGATCCTGGCGCAGGACTTCCCCTCGATCCGCGGCAAGGTCGACCGCCTGTTCCTCGGTCCGCCGACCGGCTGGCCGGTGCAGATGCGCATCATGGGCCCGGACCGCCAGGAGGTACGCCGCATTGCCGACGAGGTGAAGGCACGCTTCCAGGCCAACCCGCTGCTTGGCGCCATCCATGACGACTGGCTGGAGCCGGTGCCGGCGATGAAGCTGGTGATCGACCAGGATCGCGCCCGCGCGCTTGGCGTCACCTCGCAGCGCATCCGCCAGATGCTGCAGGCCACCATGTCCGGCGCGCCGCTTGACGACTTCCGCGACGGCGAGGAGACGGTCTCGATCGTCGCCCGCGAACCGGAGGCGACCCGCCATCTCTTGTCCTCGGTCGACTCGGTCTACATCCCGACCGACTTCGGCGGCTCGGTGCCGCTATCGCAGGTGGCCAAGGTCGTGCCGGTGATGGAGCAGGGCGTCGAGTGGCGGCGCGACCGCCTGCCGACGATCAGCGTGCGCGCCACGCTGCCGGACGGCGTGCAGTCGAACGACGTCGTCACCAAGATGTACAACGACATGAAGGACCTGCGCGCCGGCCTCGCGCCCGGCTACAAGGTCGAGATCCAGGGCGGCGCCGAAGACTCGGCCGAGAGCCAGGCCTCGATCGCCGCCAAGGCGCCGGTCATGCTCGCCATCATCGTCGTGCTGCTGATGGTCCAGCTGCAGCATTTCGGCAAATCGATGCTGGTGCTGGCGACCGGTCCGCTCGGCATCATCGGCGCCGCCGCGGCGCTCTTGATCAGCGGCGCGCCGTTCGGCTTCGTCGCTATCCTCGGCGTCATCGCGCTGCTCGGCATCATCATGCGCAACTCGATCATCCTGGTCGACCAGATAGACCAGGATATCGCCGCCGGCATGGAGCGATCGGAAGCGATCGTGGGTGCGGCCGTGCGCCGTTTCAGGCCGATCATGCTGACGGCGCTGACTGCGGTGCTCGCGCTTATCCCGATCTCGCGCGCCGTGTTCTGGGGGCCGCTGGCCTACGCCATGATGGGCGGCATCCTGGTAGCAACCGTGCTCACCATCCTGGTGCTGCCGGCCGGCTACGCGCTGTTCTTCGGCCGCGAGCCAAAGAAGGCCAAGACCGACGAGCAGGCGCCCGAGCCGGAGAAGATCGAAGGTATCGAAAGGCCACAGCTGGCCCTGGCTGCGGAATAGAGCATGATCCCAAAAAGTGCGCAGCGGTTTTTGGCAAAGATCATGCTGAAACGGTAAGGTGGCAACCTTAGATCATCCGCCATCGGTGAAAGCCGGTGGCGGATGATCCGCATCCGGGGCCAGCCGGGCGAAAAATGCTCCGCTGCAGGGCTTCCGCAAAACAGAATTCCTTTTCAGCGGCGCGATGCAGGCCGATCCTGCGCCGATATCGGAGCGGCAACGCTCGTCACCGCTGGATCATTCCCATGTCCGAAAAACGGCATTTACGGCTCGGCGCCTTCATGCGTCCCGTCAGTCTTCACACCGGCGCCTGGCGCTATCCTGGCGCCTACGCGGATGCCAACTTCAATTTCGCGCATCTGAAGCGCTTCGCGCAGACGCTCGAGGCGGCGAAGTTCGACGCCTTCTTCATGGCCGACCATCTGGCCGTGCTCAACATGCCGATCGAGGCGCTGCGGCGCAGCCACACGGTGACCTCTTTCGAGCCGTTCACGCTTTTGTCGGCGCTCGCCGCCGTCACCGATCACATCGGCCTGGTCGCGACCGCATCGACCACTTTCGATGCGCCCTATCATATCGCGCGGCGTTTCGCGTCGCTCGACCATATCAGCGGCGGCCGCGCCGGCTGGAACATCGTCACCACGTCCAACCCGGACGCGGCTCTGAATTTCGGCCTCGACGAGCATGTCGAGCATGACGAGCGCTACCACCGGGCACGCGAATTCTATGACGTCGTCACCGGGCTATGGGACAGCTTTGCCGATGATGCCTTCATCCGCGATGCGGAGAGCGGGCTCTACTTCGATACATCGAAACTGCATGTGCTCGACCACAAGGGCGAGCATTTATCGGTGCGCGGCCCGCTCAACATCGCGCGTCCCGTCCAGGGTTGGCCGGTGATCGTACAAGCAGGCGCCTCGGATGCAGGGCGGCAGCTGGCCGCCGAGACGGCGGAGTTGATCTTCGCGGCGCCGTCCGACCTGGCATCCGGCCAACGCTTCCTTGCCGACGTGAAGGGTCGTGCCGAAAAGCTTGGCCGTTCGCGCGACGATATCAAGATCCTGCCCGGCGCTTTCGTCATCGTCGGCGACAGCGTCGAGGAGGCGCGGGCCAAACGAGCCAAGCTCGATAGCTTGGTCTACTACGAGAGCGGCATCGCCTCGCTGTCGATCGCCCTTGGCCACGATGCGTCGGGTTTCGAGCCGGACGGCCCGTTGCCGGACATTCCTGACACCAATGCCAGCAAAAGCAGCCGCGAGCGCGTCATAGAACTGGCGCGCAAGGAAAACCTCACGGTCCGCCAGCTCGCCCAGCGGCTCGGCGGCTATTCAGGTCTCGCTTTCGTCGGCACCCCCGGGACCATCGCCGACGAGATGGAGGAATGGCTCCTCACTGAAGGCTGCGACGGATTTAATGTGATGTTCCCCTTATCTGCCGGCGGGGCTGGACGATTTCGCCGAGAAGGTGGTGCCCGAGCTGCAGCGGCGCGGAATCTTCCGGCGCGAATATGAAGGATCGACGCTGCGTGAGAATCTCGGCCTGAAGCGGCCACAGAACCGGTTTTTCGAAGAGTCGGCGGTCCGCAAGGCAGGCTGATCAAAATGAAACGGGCGCGCCGAGGCGCGCCCGTCTCTTTCAGGTTGCCATGTCAGATGACGAACACCCAGTTGGCGATCAGCATCACCGCCACGCCGGCGATCAGCGTCAGGTAAGGCAGCATGCCCGCCTTCTTGACCGAGAGGTCGGCTCCCGCCATGCCGAGGTCGGCCAGCATGTGCTCCGGGAACTTGCCTCCGTCCTGGATGTAGTGGCGGAAGCAGAACACCGGGATGATCAACGCGGCGGTGATCAGGCCGGCCCACAGCGCCATCGGGTTCCACACCTTGGCGCCGGCGCCCATGAAGATCGCGTTGACATAGGCAAAGATCGCGCCGATGCCGAGCAGCCAGCTCGGGGCCTTCCATGGACGGTTGATATGGCCGTTGTCGATGCGGTGGATCCAGCCTGCATTGAGGTTGAGGAAGTTGAAGATGATGTAGCCGCAATTCGACACGGCGAGGATGAAGAAGAAGCTCGTCGCGTCGGCCGAGGCAATGGCCAGCACGATCAGGTTGAAGCAGAGGTCGGTCCACATCGCCCGCGTCGGCGCGCCATGCTCGTTGACGTGGCTGAGATAGCGCGGCAGCCAGCCGTCGACCGAGCCCTGGTAGAGCGTGCGCGAGGAGCCGGCCATCGCCGTCATGATGCACAGCACCAGCGCCAGGATCATCAGCATGACCAGCAGGCTGTGGATGATCTTACCGCCGCCGACCATGCCGGCCAGCGCGTCGGCGACGCCCGAGCCGTCGACGATCGGCGTCGCCAGCATGCCGTTCAAGCCGAGCACGCCCTGGAAGGTGAAGGGCACCAGAATGAACAGGAGCATGCAGAGCAGGCCTGAGTAGAAGATCGCCTTGAAGGTGTCGGTGCCGGGATTCTTGAACTCCGACGTGTAGCAGACGGCGGTCTCGAAGCCGTAGGTCGACCATGCGGCGATGAACATGCCGCCGAGCGCCAGCGTCCAGCCGGCAATGTTCCACGAACCGGGATCAGGCGCGTAGGCGGCGGCCAGCGGCACCAGCGGCGAGAAATTCGCCCAGTCGATCTGGCCGGTGAAGATCGGCACGACGCCGACGATCAGCATAGGGATGATGACGAGCAGGCCGATATATTTCTGCACATTGGCGGTGCCGAGGATGCCGCGATGCTGGATCGCGAAGATGACCAGCATCAGAACCGCGCCGATGAAGAAGGTGGCGTTGAGCGTGAAGGAGACCGGGCCGAGCGTGTGGCCCCACAGCGTCCAGTTGCGGATCGCCGGCGTCGCGGCGGCGGTCACCGCGGTGATGGCGTCGGCGGGCGCCGTCCCGACATGCGCCGCTATGTAGGCGACCACCTCCGGCGAGGTTTCGCTGAAGATCGGGATCGGCGCCAGCGCGTTGAGGATATAGGCCGCGGCGATCGAGCAGCCGAGCGACAGCACCGGCGACCAGGCGAACCAGTTGCACCACACCGACAGCGGTGCGATGAATTTCGAATAACGCAGCCAGGCGGTAGCGCCGTAGATCGAGGCGCCGCCAGACTTGTTTGGAAACAGGCCTGCAATCTCCGCATAGGTGAAGGATTGCAGGAAGCCCATGATCATGGACACCGTCCAGATCAGGAAGGCGAGTTTTCCGGTCGTGCCGGCAATGCCGCCGATCGAGAACAGGACCAGTGCTGGAACGCCGCTTGCCACCCAGAAGGCGCCACGCCAGTCGATATGCCTGAGCAGCTTGCTTTCGGCAGGCTGCTCGAGGGCCGTGCTTATCGTGCTCATATGGTTGTCTTCCCCTTTTTGTTGTTCCCCGCCAGCGACGCTTCGGCTCTCGCGAAGCTTGCTCCCCGGCAAATCAGCGTCGACCCGTCGTGTTTCCACTCAGTCGTATTTTTTTCTTAAGAGTGAAGATTGATCCGGCGCGCTTTCGCGTCAAGCGTTTTGTGAATGTCATGCACATCACGCTTGCGAAACATCGATCCGACCGCCGCCGGTGGCGGCCGGCGAGGGTCGGATCCGCCTTGGGAGGCGTATCAGGAACGTGGTTTGGTTTTCTGAGGATCGTAATGGGCGAAGGCCACGACGCGCGCCGGCAAACGCTTGGCATGGCCGTCGAGCTTGCCGATCTCGACCTCCGTGCCGATCTCGGCGTGGGTGACGTCGAGTCGTGCTAGCGCGATGTTCTTGCCGAGCACCGGCGAGCGCATGCCGGAGGTGACGACGCCAATCTGGGCGCGGCCGACATGGACGCAGTCGCCATGGCCGACGGCGACATTGGCATCGATGTCGAGCCCGACGAGCTTGTGCTGCGGATGCTCCTTGCGCCGGATCAGCGCGTCGCGGCCGATGAAGTCGTCGGCCTTGGTCTTGAGCGGCACGGTGAAGCCGATACCGGCCTCGAACGGATCGGTCTGGTCGGAGAATTCGTAACCGGCGAAGATCAGCCCGGCCTCGATGCGCACCATGTCGAGCGCCTGCAGACCCATCGGCTTCAGCCCGTGCGGCTGACCGGCTTCCCAGACGGCGTCGAATACCTTTTCGGCGTCGCGCGGATGACACCAGATCTCGTACCCGAGCTCGCCGGTATAGCCGGTGCGCGAGACCACGACCGGCACACCATTGCCGCCGCCGATCCGGGCGACCGCGAAGCGGAACCATTCGAGCTCGCCGATCGAGGGCTGCACCGGCGAGGTCCACACCACTTCCTTCAATATGTCACGGCTCTTCGGCCCCTGGATGGCGATGTTGTGCATCTGGTCGGTGGAGGAGCGGACCAGCACGTTGAGGCCGAGTTTTTTCGCCGTTTCGCGCAGCCATTCGCCGGACAGATCGTCGCCGCCGACCCAGCGGAAATTGTCCTTGCCGAGCCTGAGCAGCGTGCCGTCGTCGATCATGCCGCCATGCTCGTAACACATCGCCGTATAGACGACCTGGCCGACGCCGAGCTTCTTGACATCGCGCGTCAGCGTGTATTGCAGCAGCGCTTCGGCATCCGGCCCGGTGACCTCGAACTTGCGCAATGGCGACAGATCCATGATCACGGCGTCCCGCCGGCAGGCCCAGTATTCGGCGATCGGCCCTTCCTTGGCGAAGGAATTGGCGAGCCAATAGCCCCTGTATTCGACGAAGTCGCGCGTGTGTTTGGCAAAGCTCGAATGAAAGGCTGTCTCGCGGGTCATTTTCGGTTCCGAGTCGGGCTTCATGCGTCTGGCGATCGCTCGCGAGAATTTGTGCTGGCCGGAATAGGCGCGCACATGGATGTCGGTCAGGTCCCAGCCATTGGATGGCGTGGTGTCGTCCGGGCAGGCGGAGGAGACGCAGACGATATCGGTCAGCGCGCGCAAGAGCACATAGTCGCCCGGCCGCGACCACGGCTCGTCCGACACCATCACGCCATGCGCGTCGATCGCCGTGTTGAAGAAGAAGTTGATCGCCATCCAGCCGGCGCGGGGCGTCACACCCTTGTCGGACAACGCCTTGTTGAAATTCTCCGAGCAGTTGGTGTGGCCGGGATAGCCGATGTCGTCGTAATATTTGGCGGCGCAGGCGAGCGCGAAGGCGTCGTGCCGCCCGCATGTGTCCTGCACCACCTCGACCAGCGGCTCCATGTCCTGGTCGTAATATTTCGAATGCAGGCCTGGCATCGGATAGGCCGCGCCCATCAGCGTTCGAGTGGTGGTCACGTCGAGCGGCAGGTCGCGTCCCTTGTCCAGCTTGCGCGCCGAAAAACACTGGAAGTCCGTGCATTGCCGGCCGTCGACATCGATGATCTGCAGGTAGTCGCCTGCCTTGACGAAATAGGATTCGGCCGTCGCCGATTTCACGCGAAGATCGAGCACCGGATCGGCGAGCGGATCGGGAAGCTGCGACCTGTTCTTCAGCCGGATCGTGGCGCGGCGGACCAGCACGGCCAGCGGCGTCGCCGTGTTGTGGCCGTCGACCAGCATCGGCCCGCCGGGCGCAGCGATCAGCAGCGCGCCGTCGCGTTGAACGGAAAAACTCTGCTCGGTGTCGGCCGGCGTGGCGCCGCCGAACACGCGCACCGCCTTCGGCTGGTCGAGCTGCACTTTGCGTCGCTCGAGGCTGAGCCGCAGCGCTGCAAGACTGTCGTCGCCTTCGGCGAGCAGCGCCTTGATGCCGGCGGCGTTGCTGTTCGAGCGCTCGCCGAAAATGCCGGGATCGGTCGCGCCGGATGTGTCCCAGGCCAGCAATTCGCAAGGCTGGCCGCCCTCGACATTGGTCACGCTGACGCTGTCGCCGGCCTCGACGTCGATCAGCACCGCGCCGTTGCCTTGCACGGTATAGCGCTCGAGACCGGGCGGCAGCGCGATCTGGCCGGGCCGCAGGATCAGGCTCGGCCGCGGCGGTCCGGACTGGACGGCAGGGTAGGGCGACTGGCTCATCTCAAACCCTCCTCCGAGCGAGAAACAAGTTTGCCTGTGTGTAAAATTATTTTCGCTGAGAGAATAGCAGGGTGAATGGGTTTGGCAAGGCGGGACTTCCCCTTCTCCCCTTGTGGGAGAAGGTGGATCGGCGCGCAGCGCCGAGACGGATGAGGGGTGTTCCAGCGGAGTGAGACGCTGGCTTTCCCTGGAGCACCCCTCATCCGTCGCCTTCGGCGACACCTTGTCCCACAAGGGGAGAAGGAGGGCGCGCGCCTCTACATTAATTCCTCGGAATGACCGATCGTCGCACCATATTCCGCTGCAGAATCGAGAATGGTGTGCCACAGGCTCTCGGCGAAAGTAGAGAACACTAGGAGATTGAACACAGCCTGCCCAGCGGCCCGGTCCGCACCGCGCCACAGCGTCACGCTGGTGTGATCCATTGAGGTCGCCGCCGCCGCACCCACGCCGAACACATCGGGGTGCAGATCGATCGACGACAGCTTCGAGAGCACCGCACGCGCCTTGTCGCCGCTAACGCTGATCAGCGCCCGCGCATGCGATTGGTCGGAAAGCGAGGTCGATCCGGCAAAGACGGGCGCAAGGCTATCCATCGTATGCTTGCCGCCTCTCGACAGCACCAAGAACTGGTCCGGTCCCGACCATATCAGCGTCGCATCGGCCGTCCCTACCGCCTTGGGCGTTTCCGGCGCGGCGACGTCGAAGCGCGCCTGCGCGGCCTTCGCCATGTCGCTTGCCTTGCCGCGCCGCGCCATTACCTGGACGAGGTCGAAATTGCGGATCTCGGTCAGCGCCACGCCGGCGTCGCCTTGCGCGCCGTAAGAGCCGGCGACCAGCGCACGATCGAGCGGGCTGCGGATGTCCCAGGAAAAATCAGCCACGCTGGCGCCCTCCATCCGGATCGTAGAAGACGGAATTGCAGAGCTCGACATCGTAGTCCTCGCCGCGCAGCGGATCATGCGCGCCCACGATCTCGCCGATGCGCTCGCGCCCGCGCTCGACCAAGGCCAGCCCGATCCATTGGTCAAGCACCGGCGAGAAGCAGACCGAAGTGACATAGCCCTGGTCGTTGCCGGGGCCAGGTGTCTCGCCCTTCGGGATGATATGCGCGCCGGAGCGCAGGCGGCGCGCCTTGTCGGTCGGCTTGATGCCGACGACCACCTGCCGGTTCGGTGCGACCAGCGCCTCGCGGCCCGCCATGACGCGGCCGATGAAATCCTTCTTGGTCGACATCATCTTGCCGAGGCCGAGATCGCCCGCGGTCGTGGTGCCGTTGAGTTCCGGGCCGGCGACATGGCCCTTTTCGACGCGCATCACGCCGAGCGCTTCCGTGCCGTAGGGCGTCACGCCGAACGGTTTTCCCGCAATCATCAGATTGCGCGCCATCGCCTCGCCATAGCGCGCCGGCACCGAAATCTCGAACGCCATCTCACCGGAGAAGGAGATGCGGAACAGCCTCGCCTTGATGCCGCCGCGCAGCTTGACCTCGCGCGCGCCCATGAACGGGAAACCTTCGTTCGACAGGTCCTCGGTCGGATCGACGATCTCCTTCAAGAGATCGCGGGTCTTCGGCCCGGCGATCGAGAACTGCGCCCACTGATCGGAGACCGAGGTCAGCTGCACGTCGAGTTCGGGGAACAGCACCTGCCGGCAGAATTCGAGATGCTGCATCACCAACCCGGCCTTGGCCGTCGTGGTGGTGAGGAAATAATGGTCCTCGGCCAGGCGCGAGGTGGTGCCGTCGTCATAGACGATGCCGTCCTCGCGCAGCATCAGCCCGTAGCGCGCCTTGCCGACAGCGAGGCTGGAGAAGGCGTTGATGTAGACGCGGTCGAGGAAGGCGCCGGCATCGGGCCCGTGCACGTCGATCTTGCCCAGCGTCGAGACATCGCAGAAGCCGACGCCTGAGCGCACCGCCTTGACCTCGCGCGTCACCGATTCCAGCCAGTCCTTCTCGCCGGCGCGCGGATACCACTGCGCGCGCTTCCACAGGCCGGTGTCGACGAAGATCGCGCCCTGTTCGGCCGCCCAGTGATGCGACGGCGTAAGCCGCGTCGCATGGAAATTCTCGTCGCGATGGTGGCCGGCGAAGGCGCCGATGGCGACCGGCACGTAAGGCGGCCGGTAGATCGTCGTGCCCGTCTCCGGGATCGACTTGCCGCTGACCGCCGCCATGATGGCGAGGCCGGCGACATTCGAGGTCTTACCCTGGTCGGTCGCCATGCCGAGCGTCGTATAGCGCTTCAGATGCTCGACCGATTGAAAACCCTCGCGCTGCGCCAGCTCGACATCGGAAGCGGTGACGTCATGCTGCTGGTCGACGAAGGCCTTGCCCTTGCCGGCGACATGCCAGAGCGGGGTGATCGAAAAGGCGTCGTCGTCGGCGACCGGCATCGATCCGATGTTGCCGCTGCGTCCAGCATCGCGTGCCGCGGCAGCGCCGGCTTCGAACCCCTCGCGCAGGCAGGCGCCAAGCCCGAAGGCGCCGTTGGCCGAGCCCGCCGCGACCATGCCGGGCGGTGCGCCGTCGGGCACGAAGGCGGCGATGTCGTCGCGCCATTTCGGCCGGCCTCGATGGTAGGAGGTAAGGCCGACCGCCGGGTTCCAGCCGCCGGAGACGGCGAGCCCGTCCGCCTCGACCTCGGCGCGCGCGCCGCCGGTCAGCGCGACGGAAATCTTGCGCACGCCGCCCTTGCCGCCGTCGACGCCGCTGATGGCGCCATGTAGGACCGGGAAGCCGCCTTTGCTGGCAAGCGAACGATGCGCCGGCGAAACATCCGGCCGCGCATCGATCACTGCCGCCACCTGCAGTCCGGCGGCGATCGCCGTTTCGGCCGTACGCCAGCCATCCTCATTGTTGGTGAACAGCGCGATGCGCCTGGACGGCGTCGCGGCGTAGCGGTTGATGTAGCTGCGGGTGGCCGATGCCATCATCACGCCGGGCGTGTCGTTGCCGGCAAAGACGATGGGACGTTCGATCGCGCCGGCGGCGACCACGCAGCGCTTGGCCACGATCCGCCAGAGCCGCTGGCGCACCTGATGCTCCGGCGGCACCGGCAGATGGTCGTTGACGCGTTCGATCGCGCCATAGGTGCCGCCGTCATAGACGCCGAACAGCGTCGTGCGCGTCATGATGCGCACATCCGGCATCGCCGAAAGTTCGGCAACCGTGCGCGTAACCCATTCGGCGGCCGGCAATCCGTCGATCGTGCCGCCATCGGCGAGCAGCCGCCCGCCAAGGACGAAATCCTCCTCGCACAGGATGACGCGCGCGCCGCTGCGGCCGGCGGCAAGCGCGGCCGCCAGACCGGCCGGGCCGGAGCCGGCGATCACCACATCGCAATGCGCCCAGGCCTTGTCGTAATGGTCGGGGTCGGAAACCTTTGCGGTGCGGCCGAGGCCGGCGGCGCGGCGGATCGCCGGCTCGTAGATCGCTTCCCAGAACTTTGCCGGCCACATGAAGGTCTTGTAGTAGAAGCCGGCGACGAAGATCGGCGCGAACAGCTGGTTGACCGACATCACGTCGAAGCTGAGCGATGGCCAGCGGTTCTGGCTTGCGGCCTCGAGACCCTCATAGAGCTCGGCCGTCGTCGCCTTGGTGTTCGCCTCGCGCCGCGCGCCGCTGCGTAATTCGACGAGCGCGTTGGGTTCTTCCGAGCCCGCGGTCAGGATGCCGCGCGGGCGATGGTATTTGAACGAGCGACCAACCAGCTTGACGCCGTTGGCGACCAGCGCGGAAGCCAGCGTGTCACCCTTGAAGCCCGAGAATGTCTTGCCATCGAAACGGAAATTGAGCGCGGCCGAGCGGTCGATGAGACCTCCGGATGTGAGACGGTTTGCCTGATTGCCGGCCATCACGCACCAACCTTGGCGGCGCCGACGCCCGCCGCCGGCTCGACGGCCGAAATCTCATGCGTCAGCGTGTTGCGGGTGACCTTCAGCCAGGCCCGGCAGCCGCCGCCATGGTACCAGTGCTCGTTCATCACCCCGGCGACATTGTCGCGCAGATAGACGTAGTCGTAGAAGGCGTCCTCGCCGGCATCCGCCGCGGGGCGTTGTGGCTTGGCGTCGCCGAGATAGGTGAACTCACCGAGTTCACGTTCGCCGCAGAAGGGACAGACTATGCGCATGGTCGGGTCTTCAATGCAGGTTCGGTTGGGCGCCCTGGCCCTTCTCGTCGATCATGGCGCCGCGCTGGAAGCGGTCGAGGCGGAAGAGCGCGGCTTCCTTATGCGACTGGTCGCGGGCGAGGAGATGGGCGAAGACGAAGCCCGAGCCGGGCGTCGCCTTGAAGCCGCCATAGCACCAGCCGGCATTGATATAGAGGCCGTCGACCGGGCTCTTGTCGATGATCGGCGTGCCGTCCATCGACATGTCCATGATGCCGCCCCACTGGCGCAGCAGCCGCACCCGGCCGATCATCGGGATCAGCGCCATGCCGCCTTCGCAGACATCCTCCATGACCGGCAGGTTGCCGCGCTGGGCATAGGAATTGTAGCCGTCGATGTCGCCACCGAAGACCAGCCCGCCCTTGTCGGACTGGCTGACATAGAAGTGGCCGGCGCCGAAGGTCATGACGCCGGGGATGAGCGGCTTGATCGCTTCGGAGACGAAGGCCTGCAGCACATGGCTTTCGATCGGCAGCCGAAGCCCCGCCATCGCCGCGACGCGTGACGAGGAGCCGGCAACCGCCATGCCGACCTTGCCGGCGCCGATCTTGCCGCGCGACGTCTCGACGCCGGTGACCTTGCCGTTGGCGTCGCGTGTGAACCCGGTGACTTCGCAGTTCTGGATGATGTCGACGCCGAGTTCGCTCGCCGCATGCGCGTAGCCCCAGACCACCGCGTCATGCCGCGCCGTGCCGCCGCGCCGCTGCAGCAGCCCGCCTTGCACAGGGAAGCGCGCATTGTCGAAATTCAGGAACGGCAGCATCTTGCGCAGCGCCGCCTGGTCGAGCAGCTCGGCGTCGATGCCGTTGATGCGCATCGTGTTGCCGCGCCGCGCGAAGGCATCGCGCTGCGCATCGGAATGATAGAGGTTGAGCACGCCGCGCTGGCTGACCATCGCGTTGTAGTTGAGGTCCTGCTCCATCCTCTCCCACAGCTTCATCGACAATTCGTAGAAGCCGGTGTTGCCGGGCAGGCCGTAATTGGAGCGGATGATGGTGGTGTTGCGGCCGGCATTGCCGGAGCCGATCCAGCCCTTTTCCAGCACCGCGACGTTGCGGATGCCGAACTCGCTGGCGAGGAACCAGGCGGTGGCGAGCCCGTGGCCGCCACCGCCGATGATGATCACGTCATAGCGATCCTTGGGCGCTGCGTCGCGCCAGGTCGGCTGCCAGTTCTTGTGGCCGGAGAGGGCGGCGCGGGCGAGCGAGAAGATGGAGTATTTCATGAAGTCATTCCAAGGTCGCTCGCCCCGCTAGGGCATGATGCCGAAAAGTGTGAAGCGGCTTTCGGGCGACATCATGCTCAACTACAGGACGGTCAGATATCCAGCGTGTGGTCGCGCTCCCACTGCGTGAAGTGCGAAGCATAGGAATTCCATTCCTGCTGCTTCAGCTTTAGATATGCCGACGAAAATTCCTCACCCAGCGCCGCCTTGAGTGATTTGTCATGATCGAACTCGCGCAGCGCATCGAGCAGGTTTAGCGGCAGTTTCGGCGCGTCCGTGACGGTATGGCCGAACTGGTACATGTCGATGTCGTAGCGCTTGCCCGGATCGGCCTTTGAGCGGATGCCGTCGAGACCGGCGGCAATGATCACCGCCTGCAGCAAATAGGGGTTGGCGGCGCCATCCGGCAGGCGCAGTTCGAAGCGGCCGGGGCCCGGCACGCGCACCATGTGGGTGCGGTTGTTGCCGGTCCAGGTCACCGTGTTCGGCGCCCAGGTCGCGCCCGAAATGGTGCGCGGCGCGTTGATGCGCTTGTAGGAATTGACCGTCGGATTGGTGATCGCAGCCAAGGCGGAGGCATGCTTCATGATGCCGCCAAGGAAGTTCTTGCCCTTGGCCGACAGCCCAAGCTCCATCGAATTGTCGGCGAAGACATTGGTCTTGCCGGTCTCGTCCCACACCGAGATATGGGCATGGCAGCCATTGCCGGTCAGGCCCTGGAACGGCTTCGGCATGAAGGTCGCGCGCAGGCCGTGCTTTTCCGCGATCGACTTGACCATGAACTTGAAGAAGGAGTGCTTGTCGGCGGTCGCCAGCGCGTGGTCGAAGGACCAGTTCATCTCGAACTGACCATTGGCGTCCTCGTGGTCGTTCTGGTATGGGCCCCAGCCCAAAGCCAGCATGTGGTCGCAGATCTCAGCGATCACGTCGTAGCGGCGCATCACCGCCTGTTGGTCGTAGCACGGCTTCGACGCCGTGTCGTACTGGTCGGAGATGGCACTGCCGTCCGGCGAGATGAGGAAGAATTCCGCCTCGACGCCGGTCTTCACATGCATGCCGTCGCGGGCGGCCTCGGTGATCAGCCGCTTCAGCGTGTTGCGCGGCGCCTGCTCGACCTCCTTGTCGTCCATGATGCAGTTGGCGGCGACCCAGGCGACGTCTTTCTTCCAGGGCAGCTGGATCACCGAAGCCGGATCCGGCACCGCCAGCATGTCCGGATGCGCCGGCGTCAGGTCGAGCCACGTCGCGAAACCGGCAAAGCCCGCCCCGTCCTTCTGCATGTCGGCGATCGCCTGCGCCGGCACCAGCTTGGCGCGCTGGCCGCTGAACAGGTCGGTGTAGGAGATCATGAAATATTTTACGCCGTTCTCCTTGGCGAATGCGGCGAGATCGTTCCCCATTTATGTAGTTCCCTCGCGGATTTTGGGTGCTGTTAGTCTCTGGTGTTCTAGAAGCCGTTTTTCCCTGGTATCCAGTTGGTGCCGGCAAGCGGAACGCCAGCCATGGCAGCGGCTTCGATCGAGAGCGCGACGAGATCTTCGGGCTCGAGATTGTGCAGGCTGTTCTTGCCGCAGGCGCGGGCAATGGTCTGGGCTTCGAGCGTCATCACCTTCAGGTAGTTCGCGAGCCGCCGTCCGGCCGCGATCGGGTCGACCCGCTTCATCAGCTCGGGGTCCTGGGTGGTGATGCCGGCCGGATCGCGGCCCTCGTGCCAGTCGTCATAGGCGCCCGCCGTGCTGCCGAGCGCGTTGTATTCCGCCTCCCAGCGCGGATCGTTGTCGCCCAGCGCAACGAGCGCCGCCGTGCCGATCGAGACGGCGTCGACGCCGAGCGCCAGCGCCTTCGCGACATCGGCGCCGTTGCGGATGCCGCCGGAGACGATGAGCTGCACCTTGCGGTGCATGCCGAGGTCCTGCAGCGCCTGCACCGCCGGCCTGATGCAGGCAAGCGTCGGTTGGCCGACATTCTCGATGAACACTTCCTGGGTCGCGGCCGTGCCGCCCTGCATGCCGTCGACCACCACGACGTCGGCGCCGGCCTTCACCGCGAGCGCGGTGTCGTAATAGGGCCGCGCCCCGCCAACCTTGACGTAGATCGGCTTTTCCCAGTCGGTGATCTCGCGCAGCTCGAGGATCTTGATCTCGAGATCGTCCGGCCCGGTCCAGTCGGGATGGCGCGAGGCCGAGCGCTGGTCGATGCCCTTGGGCAGGGTGCGCATCTCGGCGACGCGGTCGGAGATCTTCTGTCCGAGCAGCATGCCGCCGCCGCCGGGCTTGGCGCCCTGGCCGACCACCACTTCGATGGCGTCGGCGCGGCGCAGGTCGCGCGGGTTCATGCCGTAGCGCGACGGCAGATACTGGTAGACCAATTGCTTGGAATGGCCGCGTTCTTCCTCGGTCATGCCGCCGTCGCCGGTCGTGGTCGAGGTGCCGGAAAGCGTGGCGCCGCGTCCGAGAGCTTCTTTGGCCGGGCCGGAGAGCGACCCGAAACTCATGCCGGCGATGGTGATCGGGATCTTCAGCTCGATCGGCTTCTTGGCATGGCGCGAGCCGAGCACCACCGAGGTGTCGCAGCGCTCGCGATAGCCTTCCAGCGGATAGCGCGAGATCGACGCGCCGAGGAACAGCAGATCGTCGAAATGCGGCAGCTTGCGCTTGGCGCCGGCGCCGCGGATGTCATAGATGCCGGTCGCGCCCGCGCGGCGGATTTCGGAAAGCGTGTAGTCGTCGAAGGTCGCGGATTTGCGCGGCGTCGTCGGCGGGTTGCGGTAGGTCATCTTGCCTCAATACGCGTCGGCGTTATCGATGTTGAAATTGTAGAGTTTGCGGGCCGAGCCGTAGCGCTTGAACTCCGACGCCTTGACGCCGGTGACGCCGGCCTTGTCGAGCAAGCCCTGCAGCAATTCGATGTGCTCGGGCCGCATCTCCTTGGCGATACAGTCGGCGCCGAGGCTTTCGACCTTGCCGCGCACGAAAAGCCGCGCCTCGTAGATGGAATCGCCCAGCGCGTCGCCGGCATCGCCCAGCACGACCAGATTGCCGGACTGCGCCATGAAGGCCGACATATGGCCGATATTGCCATGCACGACGATGTCGATGCCCTTCATCGAGATACCGCAGCGCGACGAGGCGTTGCCCTCGATGACGAGAAGACCGCCGCGGCCGGTGGCGCCGGCATACTGGCTGGCGTCGCCCTTGATGACGATCGAGCCCGACATCATGTTCTCGCCGACGCCGGGACCGGCGGAACCGTGCACGGTGATCGCGGCGCCGTCATTCATGCCGGCGCAGTAATAGCCGACGCTGCCGCGCACATCGATAGAGACCGGCTGGTCGACGCCGACCGCCACCGAGTGGCTGCCCTTCGGGTTGAGCACTTCCCAGGCGGTCTCGTTCGAGCCGGACGTGAGCGTGTGCAGCGCCCGGTTCAATTCGCGCAGCGAATGTTGCGAGAGGTCGAAAACCCTCGCATGGCTCTGGTCGCGCTCAGCCTTCGACATTGTGGTTGCCGGCATCAGCTCAATGCTCCCAGAAATAAACGGTTGCGGGCTCGGGCTCCCAGACCCGCGCATTGTCGATGCCGGGCAGCTTGGTCAGCGCGCGATATTCGGAGCCGAAGGCGACATATTGGTCGGTCTCGGCCATGACGGCGGGCTTGCAGGCGATCGGGTCGCGCACCACGCCAAACCCGTTCTTGGTGCCGACGACGAAGGTGAAGAAGCCGTCGAGGTCGGAAAGCGTGCCTTCCAGCGCCTCGCCGAGATTCTTGCCGTGCGCCATCCGGTTGGAGAGATAGGCGGCCGCTACTTCGGTGTCGTTCTCGGTCTCGAACTTCATGCCGTCGCGGATCAGCTCGCGCCGCACATTGTTGTGGTTGGAGAGCGAGCCATTGTGCACCAGGCACTGGTCGGCGCCGGTCGAGAAGGGATGCGCGCCCATCGTCGTCACTGCCGATTCCGTCGCCATGCGGGTATGGCCGATGCCATGCGTGCCGGTCATGGAGCGTACGTCGAAGCGGTCGACGACGGCTTCCGGCAGGCCGACTTCCTTGTAGATCTCCACCGCCTCGCCGGCGCCCATGATGCGGATGTCGGGCCGCAGCGACTGCAACGCCTCGCGCGCCGCGTCGACCTTGTCCGGCGCGGTTCGGATGACGGCATGGGTGGATTTCGTGGCAAGACTGACGGGGGCGCCGATCGCCTTGGCAAGCTCGGCGTCGAGGCCGCGGAAATCGCGCTCCGGCTTGGCCGACTGGATGGTGATCTTGGCTTCGTTCTTGGAAGGGGCGCCATAGATGGCGATGCCCGCGCTGTCCGGGCCGCGGTCGGTGAGGCAGATCAGCATCTCCGACAGCATCGCGCCGAGCTTCGGCTCCAGCGCCTTGTCCTTCAAGAAAAGTCCGACGATTCCGCACATGCCAGCCTCCGACGTTTTTTGGCTCTCAGATTGATGTACCGAATGAGTTTGCCGAATTCAATGGTATGAAAGAAATTTTCCTGTCGTTATATATTGGACGGCGCATCGCCCTCGGCACTATCGCCGTCCGGCCGCGCCTTGTGAACCCAGATCGCATGGCGGATGCGCGCGATCCTGTAGGCGTCGAGGATCGATAGCGCATAGATCAGGAAGCCGCCGGCATGGCGGCCGACGAAGCCGGCGTCGGCCGGCGCCAGCTTGGTCGTTATCCAACCAAGGATCACCATGAAGAACAGGAACTGCAGCCCGCGCACCGGGACGCCGAGCATGACGTGGCCGCTTGCCGGCAAAACGATCGCCGCGCCGAGCACGAGATACGGGTTTGCGGGAGCGGGCATCGTGGTTTCGTCGGTCATGCGGCTTGCCGTTCGCGCCGGTTGATCGCATCGCGGAGTTCGGACGCCGCCTCGATCAGCTTTTCGATCAAGGCGGGATCGATCCTGGCATCGCCGAACGCGGCCTGCCGGAACACGCCGTAGCGGGCGCGCTCGGCCTCGGCCAGCAGCCAGACGATGCGCACGCCCTTCGGCGTGATCAGCAATTCCTTGGCTCGCCCCTCGGCAAAGATGCCGGTATGCGCGGCGATCAGATCCTGCGGGAAGGCGACGCCCTTGCGGTCGGTGCGCAGCACCGCTTCGGCTGGAAGGCCGAGCACCTTCGGCAGCGTATGGGGGAGATGGTCGAAATTGGAAAATGTCGTTGCCGAATTCGGGCGCATCATCATGTCGAAGGTGACCGGTACCGCGACCGGCTCGGTGATCGAGACGCTTAGCCAGCGGGTCGGCAGCTTTCGCGTCGCCAGCGTGTCGACGATGGTGCGCAGCTGGACATGCTGACCGTTCCAGGAGCCGGCCCAGGTGGCGACGCCGGCCGTGCCGTCGGAAATGTCGGCGGCGTCCGCGACGACGCTGCGGACGCTAGCCGCATCGGCGGCCAAAGCCGCCTTCGCCCTGTTGCGGCTGGCGCGGGCGAGCCAAGCAACATGAGCGACGACGCCCAATGCGATCGCCCCGGTAAGCAATACTGACGTCAGTTCGGACATCTCGACACGCCACGGCCCACCGTCGACAGGCGGGCCTTTGATCCACTCAATAACCCTGCGGCTTCGGCCACGGCATGGAGAACTGGTCGCCGCGCCGCACGAACTTGTAGCGGTAGAAGTGGAACCATAGCGAAATCAGGAAATAGAACACCGTCATTGCGATCAGCTGCGAGCCGAAGCCGAGGAAGATGGCGAAGAACGTCACCATGCACAGGCAGAACAGGACGATCGCCGGCAGCGGATGGAAGGGGTGCGTGTAGCCGCGACGGATCGTGCCCAGAGGCCACTTCTTGCGGAACATCATGATGTTGATGCTCATGAAGGTGTATTGCAGCACGCCCGACAGGATCGAGAAGGTGATTGCCTGGTTGAGGTCGGCGATGAAGGCGAAGGCCAGCGCGATCGGCAGCAGGAACAGGATCGAGCGGTAAGGCGTGCGGTATTTCGGATGCACCGCCGAGAACCAGCTCGGCAGATAGCGGTCGCGGCCGAGCGAGAACCAGGCGCGCGCCGCGTCGTTGATGCAGCCATTGGCCGAGGCGAGCGCGGCCAGCAGCGTGGCGACGAACAGCAGCTCTTCAAGCAGCGGGCTGCCGGTCAATTTGCCGGCGTCCCACAGCGGATAGTAGGTGATGCCGAGATATTCCCAGGGCATCAGCGAGGCGCAGACATACCAGGTCATCGCGGCGGCGATCAAAAGCGTGATCATGCCGGCCATGGTGCCGTAGGGCAGGGAGCGCGCCGGCGAGCGCACTTCCTCGGCCGCCTGGGTGGTGCCCTCGATGCCGAGATAATACCAGATGCCGAACTGGAAGGCGGCGATGACGCCTATCCAGCCATAGGGCAGCGCATTACCGGGCGTGACCAGCTCGTTGAGCTTCAGCACCGCGCCTTGCGTCCACGGGCTGACGGAGAAGAACAGGATGACGATCGAGACATAGGCGATCGCAGTGATGACGAAGTTGACGTTGAGCGTCATCAGCACGCCGCGATAGTTGAGCCAGGCGAGCACGACGATGGTGGCTGCGATGAAGGAGTTGTGCGTCAGCCCTTCGACCCCGGCCTTGGCGACGATGGTGTCGCCGAGCAGGATCGCGTCCGACACTTCGAGCATGGTGTAGGCGAACACCAGGAACAGCGCGACGTTGAAGGCCATCAGCGGCCCGACGATATGCTTGGCTTGCGCATATTGGCCGCCGGCGGCGGCGACGGTGGACGTGACCTCCGAGTCGATCATCGCGACCGAGGTGTAGAGCAGCCCAACGACCCAGCAGACGATCAGCGCGGCGAGCGCGCCGCCCTTGTCGGCGGAAAAATTCCAGCCGGTGAACTCGCCGACCAGCACGATGCCGACCCCGAGCGCCCACACATGGGCGGGGCCGAGCACCCGAAGCAGCGAGACCCTGTCGCCGTGAATAGTTGTCGTTTGTACCGTTTCAACCGCAGCCGTCATCGCTCAGTCCCCACTCAGATCCGGTGCTTTTCGGAAACGGCCTCGAGCTCGCCTTCACGCGAGGATGTCAGCACGGCTTCGGAATAGGTCGTGTCGACCTTGAACCAGTCGTAGAGCATCCACGCCGCAAGCACGACCGAGATGCCCCAGCAAACGTAAGACAGTCCCATCCACATGATGTTTTCCCCGGACTCTTTTGTCGTCGAAATCTATTTGTCGTCGAACTTCTCGTTGATGACCTCGCGATATTCCTTGTCGGAGGCCCGGAACAGGAAGACGAAATAGGCGATCAGCACGATCGCCATGATGATCAGCGTCGGCCAGTCGATGATGTAGTGGAAGCGGTTCTGGATGATGTCGTGCGCCGTTTCCGGCGTATAGCCGAGCTTCTCCCAGATCGAGGCCATGGTGGCGTTCTGGCCGAGCGCGTCCCAGGTCTTGGCGTCGAGCGCGTCGATCGACTTCGCCGCCCCGGCGAAGCCGAGTTTCAGCGGCAGCCAGAGCGCCACGAAGATAGCGACCACAACGACCGCGATGTCGAAAACCTGTCCGGCCTTGTTCTGCTCCGGCGGGATATAGCGCGCCATGGTTTCTCCCTTCACGATTGACGGTTGCGGGCCGCGTCGGCGTTCTTGATGTCGAGCCCGTAGATGAAGTCCTTGTCTTCCTTGTAGTGGTTGAGCATGGCGAGGATGGCAGCGGTGTTGAAGATCAGCACCGCGGCGGCCGCGACCGCCACCACGACCTTGATCCCGCTGTCGGGGATGTATGGCCATGTCATCAGGAGGACGAAGAGGATCGTCGCCCACAGGCACACGATCAGGAGCACGGATCCACGCACGTCGGAACGGTACAGCGCTTCGATGCGCTGCTGCAGGTCGGACATCGGTTTTCCCCTTCTGGCGACGTCCGGTCCCGAAATCGACCGGACGGCCACTCTTTCAACAGAGTGAAATTTTTTTCATAAGTTCCGCTCGATTCCCGGAATTGTCAAGGCGGATTTACGCGTCGTAAACCGCTTGTCTCAGGTCAAGAAATTTGCCTGACAATGAAATTATTTGCTTCAAGGGGATTGCAGGGCCTCGCGGTTTGCGGTCAATATTCATCCAAGCTCCGCCACCAAGCAGGAGCAGGGAACAGCAACCGCTTAAAGCGACCTAGATTGCACGGAGGACGATCGGATGACGGCATCCTGGAGATTCTCGACCCTGGCAGACCGCCATCGCGCGCTCGGCTCGAAGCTCGAGGACTGGAGCGGCATGGGCACCGCCTGGACCTACGACAAGGACGCCGACGCGGAATATGTCGCCATCCGCACCAAGGCCGGGCTGATGGACGTCTCCGGCCTGAAGAAGGTCCACATCACCGGGCCGCATGCCTCGCATCTCATCGACCTTGCCACGACGCGCGATGTCGAAAAGATCTATCCCGGCAAGTCGGCCTATGCCTGCATGCTGAATGAGGCGGGCAAGTTCACCGACGACTGCATCCTCTACCGCATCAGCCCGAATTCATGGATGGTCGTGCACGGCTCCGGCACCGGCCACGAGGAACTGCAACGGGCGGCGATGGGCCGCGATGTCTCGCTACGTTTCGACGACAATCTGCATGACTTGTCGCTGCAGGGTCCGACGGCGGTTGACTATCTGGCCAAGCATGTGCCGGGCATCCGCGACCTCAATTACTTCCATCACATGCACACGCAGCTGTTCGGCTTTCCGGTGATGATCTCGCGCACCGGCTATACCGGCGAGCGCGGCTACGAGATCTTCTGCCGCGGCCAGGATGCCGGCACGATCTGGGACAGGATCCTCGAGGAGGGCAAGAGCGCCGGCATCATTCCGTGCCGCTTTACCACGCTCGACATGCTGCGCGTCGAGAGCTACCTGCTCTTCTATCCCTACGACAATTCGCAGAAATATCCGTTCGAGAACGAAGGCCCCGGCGACACGCTGTGGGAGCTCGGCCTCGACTTCACCGTCAGCCCCGGCAAGACCGGCTTCCGCGGTGCTGAAGAACACTACAGGCTGAAAGGCAAGGAGCGCTTCAAGATCTACGGCGTGCTGCTCGACGGCAAGGAGCCGGCCGACGAAGGCGCCCCGGTCTATCGAGACGGCAAAAAGGTCGGTGTGGTGACCTGCGCCATGTATTCGCCGCTGGTCGAGAAATCGATGGGCATCGCCCGGCTCGACGTCGACTGCGCCGTCAAGGACACCAAGCTCGAGATCCGCAACAAGAGCGGCTCCATCAAGGCGACGGCGCAGCCCTTGCCGTTCGACGATCCGAAAAAGACCAAGCGCACAGCGAAAGGCTGAGGCATCATCATCAACCGGGAGGGGTTTTGAGGTACCAGAGCATGATCCCGAAAAGTGGGAACCGGTTTTCGGAAAAGATCATGCTCCAACAAAGGGGTTAGAGCAGGGTGCCGATTCTACGAAACGGCATCCTGATCTAAGAAAGAATGGCAGCCAAGACGATCATCAGCCGGCCCATTTACGGAACGCTCTCTCCGCAGCCCGGCAAGCATCATCTCTTCATCGCCGATGCGGAAGGCGCGCTGGCGATCACCGACATGGCCGGCAAGGCGCCGCCCGGCTTTTTCGACGGCGCGGAAATCGTCTTCATTCCGGGACCTGAGGGCAAGCACATCGCTGCCCTCGAAACGCTGAAGCCGGCGCAGCTCCACATCGCGCCGTCCTTTGCAAGCCTGCTGCCGCGGCTGAGGCAAACGCTGACCAATGCGCATATGGGGCTGCGCCTCTATCTTGCCGGCACCGAGGGCCTGATCGGCCAGGCCATGCAGGCGGCGCTTGAAGCCGGCATCGACCACACGTCCATGCAGACCGAGCATCGCGGCTCGCTGGCGCGCCGCATGCAATGCGTGCACTGCAAGGGCATCACCGAGAATGTGACGACGCAGCCGGCCACTTGTTCGCATTGCGGCCTGCTGCTTTTGGTGCGCGATCACTATTCGCGGCGCCTCGCCGCCTTCCAGGGCGTATGCATCAACGCCGAGGATCGCTCCGAGATTCCTCCGATGGAGGAGGCCTTCCCATGAGTACCGGCACCACCAAGCTCGACGTCGTCGTCAGCGACGTCGTTCCGGTCAACGATCTCGTTACCCGCTTCCATTTCCGTCGCCGTGACGGCGAGCTGCTGCCGACCTTTTCCGGCGGCGCCCATGTCGTGGTCGAGATGCGCGACGGCGACCGCACCAGGCTCAATCCCTATTCGCTGATGGGCTCGCCGCTCGACACGCGCGAGTACACGATCTCGGTGCGACGCGACGATGTCGGCCGCGGCGGCTCGCTCTTCATGCACCGGCAGGTCAAGCCCGGCCTGGAGATGGTGGTCAGCTATCCGGTCAACCTGTTCTCGCTCGATCTGAGAGCCAAAAAACACCTGATGCTGGCCGGCGGCATCGGCATCACGCCCTTCATGGCGCAGACGTCGCAGCTGGCGGGATCCGGTGGCAATTTCGAATTGCACTACACCTGCCGCACCGCCTCGCTCGGCACCTACGCCGATGTGCTCAGAGAGCGCTATGGCAACCGGGTCAGGCTCTATCACGACGACCGCGAGGAGCGCATCGATCTCGACCGGCTCCTGTCCTCGCAGCCGCTCGGCACGCATCTCTATGTCTGCGGCCCGGCCGGCATGATCAACTGGGTGCGCGACCGCGCCGCCGCGCTCGGCTGGCCGTCGGAGACGGTGCATTTCGAGCATTTCGCGGCGCCGCAACCCGGCGCGCCCTTCGATGTCGAGTTGGCCGTCAGCGGCAAGACGATCCGTGTCGGCGAGCAGCAGAGCCTGCTCGAAGCTATCGAAGCCGCCGGCGTCGACCCGCCCTATCTGTGCCGCGGCGGCGTCTGCGGCCAGTGCGAGACCAATGTGATCTCCTTCGACGGCAAGTTTATCCACAACGATCACTGGCTGAGCGAGGAAGACCACCGTTCCGGCTGCAAGATCATGCCTTGCGTCTCGCGCTTCGAGGGCAAGTCGCTGGTCCTGGAAAGATAGGAGGCGTCAATGGGCATCACCTTTCGCAAGGAAACATTTCGCGACGATTTCAGCTTCAGGAACAGTCCGGAGCACGTCAGGCGCTTTCCCTTCCCGTTCAACGAAGACGCCTACATGTATGCGGTCAACATCGAGCCGCATGTCGTCGGGCCGAAAGGCAGCGTGCTGGAAAACCTGATCGACGTCGACGAGCACTATGTCGCCGAGATGCAGGACCGCGCGCTGGTGCTGGCCGAGGATCCGCTGCGCTGCCAGTCGCTGCCCCATATGACGCTCGCAGGCTGGGACCTGCTCGAGCTTCTGATGGAGCAGCAGGCGCTCGGCTACCCCGAACATTTCACGCTGGAGCGAAATGGCGACCGCTGGCGCTGGATCAACCGTCCGCTCGGTATCGACGACACCTTCACCTTCGGCGACACCTCGACGCTGCCTTACGGCCCCATGGAATACATCACCCGCCAGAGCCAGGGCGATTTCTGCATCCTCGACCAGCGCGACGGCAATCTGTGGATGGATGCCGGCATGGTCACCACCCAGGCCGACTGGTCGCTCGACTTCGACATCGGCATGAACTTCTTCGAATGGCACGCGCCGGTGCCGTTGGCGCATGAGAAAGGCATCTTCACCCGCGCGCTGAAATTCCTCACCAACATCCAGCAGGGCAAGCCGGCACGGCGCCTGAACTGGACGATGACCATCAATCCGCGCCTCGACACCAGCCCCGAGAATTATCACAAATGGGGTCCGGATCGCGCCACCGTCACGCCCGAGAAAGTCGGCCAGAAGGTGCATCTGCGCGTCGAATTGCAAAGCTTCTGGCGGTTGCCGCGCTCCAACGGCATCGTCTTCCCGATCCGCTGCTACCTGATCAAGATGGACGAGCTGGTCACGCAGCCGAAATGGGCGCGCCGCCTGCACCGCGTCATCCGCGACCTGCCGGAAGAACTGGCCACTTACAAAGGCCTGACCCGCTACCGCCCGACGCTGGTCGAATGGCTGTCGAAACTCGACGACGGCAGCCCGACGAGCCCGGGCTTTGGGCCGGATTAAAAGCTTGGGTTCCTCGCCCCCGCAAAGCGGGGGAGAGGTGTCCGCGAAGCGGACGGAGAGGGGGCCTTCGTAGGGCGCTCCCCTCTCTGTCTCGGCTTCGCCGAGCCACCTCTCCCCACTCGTGGGGCGAGGAACCAAGCGGCTCACCCGGCGCTGTTCTGCGGATAGCAGATGATCGACAGATAGCGCATTGGCAGTTGCGTCAGCTCTTCCGGGCCGTGCGGCGCATCCGCGTCGAAGAACAGGCTGTCGCCCGGCTTCATCGGATAGAGGTTGTTGCCGTGCCGGTAAACGACCTCGCCTTCGAGCATGTAGAGGAACTCCATGCCCGCATGCTGGAAGGTCGGGAACACGTCCGAATTCTCGGTCAGCGTGATGAGATAGGGCTCGACGACGACGCCGCTGGTGTTGGCGCCGATATGGCCGAGCAGATTGTATTGGTGGCCGGCGCGGGTGCCGCGCCGCTCGACATCGACGCCTTCGCCCGCCTTGACGAAGACGGCGCTGTGTTCTTCCTCGAAACGCCGGAAGAAGGCCGTCACCGGAACGCCCAGCGCCCGGGACAGCGCCTGCAATGTCGTCAGCGATGGCGAAGTGATGCCGTTCTCGATCTTCGACAGCATGCCGAGCGAAATGTCGGTGGCGGTAGCGAGATCGGCGACGGTGATGCCGAGCTTCTTGCGGAAGGCACGCACCTCATGGCCGATCGCCACTTCCAGCACCTTTTCGCGCGTGTCGCGGATGGCGTGCGGGTTCTGCGTCAGCGGCGTGCGGATGGTGCGCCCGTCCGCCGAAACGCGCTTCGGCGGCGTCTTGCCTTTCGCTGCCGCATCGGTGGACCTGGTGCCGGAATTCCTATTCGCCATGTCGCCTCCGACTCTCGCGGATTTATTTCACTCAAGGTGAACATATTCGGTGGCGATGCAAGAGCGCAACCACGACGGCAAGCCACTGTATGTCGCAGGGATCGCCGGCTTGAATGCGAGCGCCACGGCTTTTGCGCACAAAAACCGTTTCACGCAATGCGCGTTGCCGCAGATGTTTGTTGACAGCACCGAAGACCCAATTACTGTCACTGTCAGTGAAATTTGTTTCGCTGGGGAAATCAAAAAAGGAGGCCCGCAATGAAATCTCGTGTTGCCGTCATCGGCGCCGGACCGTCCGGTCTGGCGCAGCTAAGGGCCTTCAAGTCGGCCGCCGACAAGGGCGCCGAGATCCCGGAAATCGTCTGCTTTGAGAAGCAGTCCGACTGGGGCGGGTTGTGGAACTACACCTGGCGCACCGGCCTCGACGAGCACGGCGATCCGGTGCACGGCTCGATGTACCGCTATCTGTGGTCGAACGGCCCGAAGGAATGCCTCGAATTTGCCGACTACACCTTCGAGGAGCATTTCGGCCGGCCGATCGCTTCCTATCCGCCGCGCGCCGTTTTGTGGGACTACATCAAGGGCCGCGTCGAGAAGTCGGGCCTGCGCGACTGGGTGCGTTTCAACAGCCCGGTGCGCATGGTGACCTATTCCGACGAGACGAAGAAATTCACCGTCACCGCGCATGATCGCAGCAACGATGTGACTTACTCGGAAGAGTTCGACAACGTGGTCGTCGCCTCCGGCCATTTCTCGGTGCCCAACGTGCCCTTCTTCGAAGGCTTCCTCACCTTCAACGGCCGCATCCTGCACAGCCACGATTTCCGCGATGCCATGGAATTCAAGGGCAAGGACATCCTGATCATCGGCCGTTCCTACTCGGCCGAGGATATCGGTTCGCAATGCTACAAATACGGCGCCAAATCGATCACCTCCAGCTACCGCTCCAAGCCGATGGGCTTCAAATGGCCGGAGAACTGGAAGGAAGTACCGCTGCTGCAGAAGGTCGTGGGCAAGACGGCGCATTTCAAGGACGGCACCACCAAGGATGTCGACGCCATCATCCTGTGCACCGGCTATCTGCATTCCTTCCCCTTCCTCACCGACGACCTCAAGCTTAAGACCGCCAACCGCATGTGGCCGCTCGATCTCTATGAAGGCGTCGTCTGGGAGAAGAACCCGAAGCTTTTCTACATCGGCATGCAGGACCAGTTCTACACCTTCAACATGTTCGACGCGCAGGCCTGGTACGCCCGCGACGTCATCATGGGCCGCATCAAGCTGCCATCGGCCGAGGCGATGGCCGAGCACGGCGCCAAGTGGCGCGCTCGCGAGGAGACGCTGGAGGACGCCGAGCAGATGATCTGGTTCCAGGGCGACTACACCAAGGAATTGATGGACCAGACCGACTATCCGGGCTTCGACGTCGAGGCGGTCAACCACACCTTCATGGAGTGGGAGCACCACAAGATGGAAAACATCATGACCTTCCGCGACAACGCCTACCGCTCGCTGATGACCGGCACCATGGCGCCGGTCCATCATACGCCCTGGCTGCAGGCGCTGGACGATTCGATGGAAAGCTATCTCGAGGTGAAAGGCGTCGCGGCCGAGTAGCGCGCGCGCCTCCGTTCAGGTTCGTTAAATCAGCAACGTGGGGTGTCTTGCGGGACACCCATCGGTCTACCAGCAGACGTAGCCGCCATCGACGATCAGGTCGAGGCCGGTCACGAAGCTGGACGCGCGGCTGGCCAGGAACACGGTCGGCCCGACCATTTCCTCCGGCGCCGCCATGCGCCCCATCGGCGTGTCGCGCTTGAAGATCTTTATCTCCTCCGCCACTTCGGGACGCTTGTTCATCGGCGTCAGCGTGTAGCCCGGGCTGACGACATTGACGCGCAGGCCGCGATCGGCCCACTCCATGGCGAGGCTCTTCGACATGTGGATGACGGCGGCCTTGGAGGAATTGTAATGCGCCTGCGTCAGCCCCCGGTTGACGATCGTGCCCGACATCGAGGCGATGTTGATGATCGAGCCTGTGCGCCGGGGCAGCATGACGCGCGCTTCGGCCTGGCAGGACAAAAACACGCCCGCGACATTGACGTCGTGCACCTTACGCCATTTTTCCAGCGGCATAGTCTCGGCCGCTTCCGATCCAGCAATGCCGGCATTGTTGACGGCAACGGTCAGCGCGCCGAGTTCGGCCTCGACGCGGGCGATCGCCGATGCGATGTCGCTCTCGGAAGTCACCGTACCGGTAAGCGCCAACGCTTTGCGGCCAAGTGCCGTGATCCTGTGTGCAGTCTCCTCAAGCCCGCCCTTGGACGCATGGCCGAAACAAGCGACATCGGCGCCTGCTTCCGCCAACCCGATCGCGATGGCCTGGCCGATGCCGCTACCGGCCCCGGTGACCAGCGCGACGTTACCATTCAGCTTGAAAAGATCCATTGCTACCCCCTCCCTGACTTCCGGGAAGGTATTCGCTGAACTGTGCCTCGATCAAGCGGCCTGATCTGGCTGCGCCGGACGCATCTCGAAACTCAGAAATAACCGTCCGACGCCGCGGTCGCTTCCTTGGGGATCTCGACGCCGTCGACCAGGATCTTGTCGACGAGCTCGTGATGGAAGCACACCAGGCCCTTGATGCGCTCGGCCTCGTGCACCGGCTCGGGATAGTACCAGACGAGGTTCTCGTGCCGCTTCTTCGGCGTCGTCACATGATAGTAGTTGGAGATGCCCTTGTAAGGGCAGCGCGAGATGTAGCGGCTCGGCGAAAACATATCGAGCCGCGTGTCCGAGATCGGCAGATAGTGGCGCACCGGATGTCCGGTCTCGAACAGGAACACGCCGCGCCGTGAATCGGCGACCTGCTCGCCGTCGAGGATCACCTGCACGCGCCGCGACGAAGGCAGGCAGTCGACGCGGCGGAACGGGTCGCGGGCGTGGACGAAGATCTCCTCGTCCTCTTCAAACCAGTGTGTCATCTTCGGCCAGTAGAAGGAGATATAGTCGCCGATCGGCGGGCAGCCCTTGACCGGATCGAGGTAGCGCCAGGCGCCGTCCTCGACCAGCGTGATGCCGGTGTTCAGCGAGTAATGCGTGGCGACGCCCTTGAACGGGTCTTCCGTCGTCGTCCGGCTCGGCAGCAGGAACTCCTCGCGCACGTCGCTCATCGGGAAGTAATAGACCGGCAGGTGGTCGCTCTCCTGGAACACCAGCGCCTTGGTGGTGTCGGCGACGATCATCGGCCCGACCTGCACCCTGATCCGCTTGGGCGAGGGCATGGTGAAGGCGACATAGCCCGGCTCGAATTCATACTGCACGATGGTGTCGAGTACCGGGAAATGCGGCCCGCGGCCGCGCAGATGGGGCTTGCGAATGGTACTTGTCCTTTTCTCGTCGTTTGCGGCCAGGGCCTTGCGCGCGCTCATGATCAACTCACCGATACCCGATCGAGCAGCAGGCCGGCGGCGATCGGCGGCACGCCGCTGACATTCTTGCGCACCGGCACCAGGAGGTCCGGGAAATAGCTGAAGATCACCGGCGTCTCGTCGAGCAGCAGCTTCTGGATATCGGAAGCGGCCTTGCGCTGGGAGTCGAGGTCGAGCGCCTTGAGATAGCCGGTGACCATCCCGTCATAGGTCGCGTTCTTGAAATGCGCCGCGTTCCACGGACCGTCGCTGACCAGCGGGCTTTTCAGGAAGACGTTCGGCACGCTGCGATGCGCGTAGTCGGTGATGCCAAGCGGGCTGTCCAGCCAGTCCGACTGGCCGAACACCGCCTTGCCGTAATATTTGTCCTGGTCCTCGATGTTGAGCGAGATGCGCGCGCCGATCTCCTTGGCGAAGTTCTGGAAGAGCTGCGCATAGCCGGGGATGTCGGAATAGCGCAGCGTCGTCAGCGTCATGTCGAAACCGTTGGCCAGGCCCGCCGCCTCCATTAGCTGCTTGGCTTTGGCGATGTCCCTGGTGCGCTGCGCCACCGTCTTGTCGGTGACCGGGAAGGCCGGCGCGAACGGGCTGTCATTGCCGGTCGCGGCCATGCCGCGGCAGAGACCGTCGACCAGTTGGGAACGGTCGATGCACAAGGCCAGCGCCTGGCGCACGCGCTTGTCGGTGAAGGGCGCCATGTCGCAGCGCATGTGGAGCTGGCGATGCGCGGTCGAGGCGACGCGCAGCACGGTGATATCAGGATTGCCCAGCACCACCTGGCTGACGTCGAGCGGGATGGCGTCGAGCACGTCGACCTCGCCCGCCTGCAGCGCGAGAATTCGCGGCTGCACGTCGCCGTAGAATTTGAACTCGAGCCGGTCGGGCAGGGCCTTCTCGCCCCAATAGTCGGGATTGCGCGCGAAGCTCGCGCCGACCTTCGGCGTGTAGCTTTCGAGCCGGAACGGACCGGTGCCCTCAAAGGTCTTCTCGTAGTCGCCCTTGTAGCTCGCCGGCAGGATGACGGCGTTGTAATTGTCGATCGACACCGAATAGGGGAAGGAGCCGTTCGGCGCGTCGAGGTGGAATTCGACGGTGTGGTCGTCGACCTTGCGCGTGCCGCCCTTCGACAACAGGCCCTTGAACACCGAGAGCGCATTAGATGTGCCGCTCGGATCGGCAAGGCGATCGAAGGTTGCCACCACGTCGTCGGCTTTAAAAGCCTCGCCATTGTGGAATTTCACGCCCTTGCGCAGCTTGAAGGTCCAGACGCTGCCGTCGGCATTGGGCGACCAGCTTTCGGCAAGCACGGGCTTCAATGTCAGGTCCGGCTGCGTCACGCACAGGAACTCGGCCACCTGGAAGACGAGCTGGTAGCTGCCGCTGTCGTAGAAGGTGACGGGATCGATGGCGCCGCCGGGCACAGCGACACCGGCGCGCACGGTGCCGCCGGGCTTGCCTTCGGCGCGCGCTTGCGGAGCGCCGAGCCCGACCGCCGAAGCGATGCCGCCGAGAAAGGGCAGCGACAGGCCGAGCACGCTGCCATGGCGCAGGAATTCGCGCCGGCCGATCCTGCCGGCGAGCAATTCGTCGATAGCGGAATTTTCGATTGCGCTGAGGGTTTTGCGGGCGGCGTCGATCGTCCTGAAATGCTTCGGCATGGCGGCATTCCTTGTTTTGTCGCGGGGGCCTTGGCATTTAGGCCATTGTTGACCTCGACCGAAAAGCGATATTTTTTGATTGGAGCCATCGGAAATTTCGATGACGAGCCACTGAAAGGCGAAAGCCATGGACACCGAGAATCTGCGCAGTTTCCTGGAGGTCGCGGCGCATGGCAGCTTCACCGTTGCCGCGCACCGACTGAACCTTGCCCAGTCGACCGTCAGCGCGCGCATTCGCGGCCTGGAGGAACAGCTGGGCCGCAAGCTGTTCGTGCGCGACAGCGACGGCGTCACGCTGACGCCGGCCGGCCGGCAGTTCCTGCCCCACGCCTCGACGATCACGCGTACCTGGGAGCAATCGCGCCAGGACATCGCCGTTCCCGATGGCTACGAGACGCTGCTGAGGCTCACCGCGCCCGCCTATCTTTGGGACAGCATCACTTCGCCCTGGATCGACTGGATGCGGGCGAAGCGGCCGAATGTGGCGCTGCGTCTGGAAGGCAGCTTCCCGGACCTGGCGATCGACCAGATGGCAGAAGGCCTGCTCGATATCTGCATCCTCTATCTGCCCAAGCCGCATCCCGGCGTCGTCTATGAGAGTTTGGCTGTCGATCAGATCGTGCTCGTCCAGCACACGGCGCAAGCCGGGCCGTGGATGGACAATTACATCCTGATGGACTGGGGGCTGGAGTTCCGCGTCGAGCACGACCGTGCCTTTGCCGGCATGGTGAAGCCGGCGATCTCGGCCGGGCTGGTGTTCATCGGCCTGCAGCACGTCCTGTCGCAGAAGGCGGCTGCTTACCTACCGCTGAGTGCGGTAAGCAGCCATATCGAGCGTGGCGAGTTGCGGCGCGTCGAGGATACGCCGGTGTTCCAGCGCCCGATCTACCTTGCCTATCCCGAGAACCCTGCCTCTTCCGACGCGCTAGACGTTGCGCTGACCGGCCTGCGTACGCTCGCCAGGAACCTGTCCGGCGATCAGGCCTTCGCGGAAAGCGACCGCGCCTTCAGTATGGCAGGCGTGTCTCCCGAAAGTGGGAACCGGTTTCGGGACAAAGACATGCCTAAAGTCAAAACCTAAAGCGCATGGAGCGATCTGAAAGATCGCGACGCGCTTTAGGCGCGGCGGCATTTTGATCACGCCGGTTCCACGATCTTCGGCTTCTGCAGCCTTGCCAGTTCGGCGTAGGGGATGTGGCAGCGGATCGTGTGCCCCGGCTGGGCCTCGGTGAGCTCGGGCTCTTGCGTCTCGCAGATGGCGCCGATCTTGCGCGGGCAGCGTGTGTGGAAGACGCAGCCCGTCGGCGGATTGGCCGCGCTCGGGATTTCGCCGTCGAGACGGATGCGCGAGCTCTCGGTGCGGTCGAGTTTCGGCACGGCTGACAGCAGCGCTTCGGTGTAGGGATGATGCGGGCCGGAAAACACCGCTTCCGACGGTCCGAACTCCATGATGCGGCCGAGATAGAGCACGGCGATCTTGTCGGAGAGATAGCGCACCACGCCAAGGTCGTGCGAGATGAAGATGTAGCTGACATCCTGCCTCGACTGCAGGTCGGCCAGAAGGTTGAGGATCGCCGCCTGCACCGAGACGTCGAGCGCCGAGGTCGGCTCGTCGCAGACCACGATGCGCGGATCGCCGGCGAAGGCGCGCGCGATCGCCACGCGCTGCTTCAGGCCGCCCGAAAGCTGCCGCGGCTTGACCGCGAGATGCCGGTCGGTAAGCCGCACCGAACGGACCAGCTCTTCGAGGCGTGTATCCAGCGTCTTGCCGCTGAGCCCGCCCAGCCGCTTCAGGGCGCGGCTCAGGATATGGCGGATCGAATGCGATCGGTTGAGCGCCGAATCCGGGTTCTGGAAGACGATCTGCACCGCCTTGACCTGGTCCTCCGAGCGGCTGGCGAGCCGTGGCGCCAGCTGCTTGCCCTCGAGCTCTATCGAGCCGCCATCGTCCGGTGCAACGAGGCCGAGCAAGAGCCTCGCGAAGGTGGTCTTGCCGCTGCCGGATTCGCCGACCAGGCCGAGCGTCTCGCCGGGCCTCAGGCTGACCGAGACGTCCTTCACCGCCCGCAGCGGACGGCCGTGGCTGGCATAGGTCTTGTTAAGCCCCTCGACCTGCAGCACCGGTGGCGCCTGCTTGGGTGCTGTGGCAGCGATCTCGGCGGGCGTGGCGCGCGGCAGCGACTGCGCCTTGTCGTGATAATGGCAGCGCGACAGCCGGCCGTCGCCCAGATCGTAGAGCGGCGGCGGCTCGCTACGGCAGCGCTCCGTCGCCAGCGCGCAGCGGTCGGCGAAGGCGCAGCCGACGATGTTGGCGCCGATGCCCGGCAGGAAGCCCGGGATGGTGTCGAGCCGGCCCTGGTCCTTGCGCTGGCCGCCGCGCGGCAGGCAGCGCAGCAGCGCCACTGTGTAAGGATGGCGCGGATCGTTGAAGACGTCCTTCGTCGAGCCTTCCTCGACCAGCATGCCGGCATAGAGCACGCCGACGCGGTCGCACATGTTGGAGACGACGGCGAGATTGTGGCTGATGAACAGGATCGAGGCCGACAGCTCGCGCCGCAACTGGCCGATCAGGTCGAGCACTTCGGCTTCGACCGTGGCGTCGAGCCCGGTCGTCGGCTCGTCGAGGATCAGCATCGAGGGGTCGTTGGCCAGGGCCATGGCGATTGCCACGCGCTGCTGCATGCCGCCGGAAAGCTGGTGCGGATAACGCTGCATGACGCTCGCCGGATCGGAGATCCGCACGCGGTTCAGCATGGCAATGGCCTTGTCTTGCGCCGCCTGTCCGGTGATGCCGGCAAGCTCGAAGATCTCGCTCAGCTGCCGGCCGATGCGCAGCGACGGGTTGAGCGCCTTGCCGGGGTCCTGGTAGACCATCGACACGCTGTCGGCGCGAGCGCGCCTGAGCGCTTCGGCGTCGAGCTTCATCACATCCTTGCCGTCGAGCGCAATCGAGCCGCCGGTGATGGAGCCGTTGCGCGGCAGGTAGCGCACCACCGAAAGCGCCACGGTGGATTTGCCGCAGCCGGATTCGCCGACCAGCCCATAGGCCTCGCCGGCCTTGATGGTCAGGTTGACGTTGCGCAGCACCGCGCGGTTGCGACGGCCGACGCGATAGGCGACCGAGAGGTCCTTCAGCTCAAGTGCGTTCTTGTCAGTCATTGAACGCTCCATGCACGCCGTCGGCCACCAGATTGACGCCGATCACCAGCGAGGCGATGGCCAGGGCGTCGAACAGCACTGTCCACCAGAAGCCGCCGCCGATCATGCCGTAATTGGAGGAGATCGACAGGCCCCAGTCGGGCGAGGGCGGCTGGATGCCGAAGCCCATGAAGGAGAGCGTGGCGACCGCGAAGATGGCGTAGCCCAGCCGCACCGTCGTCTCGACCAGGATCGGCGGGATGACGTTGGGCAGGATCTCGACGAACATCGTGTGCAGCGCGCCTTCGTGGCGCAGCTTTGCCGCGGCCACATAGTCGAGCTCGCGTTCGGCCAGCACCGCCGAGCGCACCGTGCGCGCGATGATCGGCGCGAAGCTCAAGCCGATGACGACGATGACGGTGATCTTGGACGTGCCGAGCGCGACGATGGCGAGCAGCGCGATGATCACCACCGGGATCGCCATGAAGGCTTCCAGCACGCGGCTGACGATGTCGTCGACGATGCCGCGGAAATAGCCGATGACGAGGCCGAGCGCGGTGCCGGCGATGGTCGCCAGGATGGTCGCCAGCGGCGCCACCGTCAGGATGTCGCGCGAGCCGACGATGACGCGCGAGAACACGTCGCGGCCGAGCTGGTCGGTGCCGAACCAGTGATCGGCTGCCGGCGGCGTCAGCGCGTCGATGATGTCGCTTGCCAGCGGATCGTAGGGGACGAAGTGCTGGCCGAACAGCGCGCAGACGACCCAGAACAAGAGGATGAAAAGCCCGGTGAGGAAGGTGCCGGACCTGGAGAGCGAATGCAGCACCTCACCCCAGGGGCTGCGCTGTGCGGTGTCAGGCGCCGGTGCGGGCGCCGGCAGGCTGGCGGGAGTGTCCGTCGCGCTCATTGCTCTGCTCCCAGCCGGATACGCGGATTGAGCACGGAATAGAGGAAGTCGGCGATCAGGGTCGCCACCGCATAGACGATGCCGATGGTGAGGATGCCGGCCTCGAGCATCGGAAAATCCTTGCCGCGCGCGGCAGTGAAGATCAGCGAGCCGATGCCCTGATAACGGAACAGCGTCTCGATGACGACCAGGCCGCCGATCAGATAGCCGGTCTGGGTGGCGATCACGGTGATGGTCGGCAACAGCGCATTGCGCAGCACATGGCGCCAGATCACCGTGCGCCAGGGCAAGCCTTTCAGCACGGCCGTGCGCGTATAGTCGGAATCCAGCGCCTCGATCATGCCGGAGCGTGCCATGCGCGCGATATAGCCGAACAGCACCAGAAACAGCGGCAGCGCGGGCAGGATGAGATAGTAGAGCTGGGTGAGGACACCGGCGCCCTTGGGCCAGGCGGCGGCGATCGGCAGCCAGCGCAGCCAGACCCCGAAGATCAGGATCAGGATGATGCCGGTGACGAACTCGGGCAGCACCGTGACCGACAGGCCGCCGAGGCTGATGATGCGATCGAGCGGCCGGTTGAAATTGAGCGCGGCGATGACCCCGCCCAGGATGCCGATCGGCACCACCAGCACGAAGGCGACCAGCGCCAGCTTCATCGAGTTGCCCAAGGCGTCGATGACGAAGGGCGCCACCGGCGCGCGGAAGACATAGGACGTGCCCATGTCGCCGTGCAGGAAATTCCAGATCCAGCTTCCATATTGGACGAGCAGCGGCCGGTCGACGCCGAGCGAATGGTTCAGCGCATCGACCGCGCGCTGGTCGGCGAACGGCCCCAGGATGGCTCGCCCGACATTGCCGGGCAGCACCTGGCCGCCAAGGAAAACCATGACGCTGAGCAAAAACAGCGTGACGAGCGACAGTGCCAGGCGCCGGACGAGGAAGACGAGGATGGCGAATACTCCTATAGGAGCCGGCTCTCCATGGAGAGCCGGCTATTAGGGATAAGCTTGTCCGCTCTCGTCAGCCTTTCGACGCCTTGTCGAGGAACAACTGCGACATTGCGGTGGGCTGCACGCCCGCCACGCCTTTCGCCGTCGCCGTCAGATAGTCGTAGAAGTAGCCGAAGACCACCGGTGTTTCCTCGAGCAGCAGCTTCTGGATCTTGCTGGCAGTGGCCTTCTGCGCCTCGAGGTCGAGGGCAGCGATATAGCTTGCCGCCATCTGGTCGTAGTCCTTGTTCTTGAAGTGGGCGGCATTCCAGGTGCCGTCGCTCTTCAAAGGTGCCGCCAGATAGACGTTGGGCACGCCCCGGTGGCCGTAGTCGGTGATGCCCATCGCCGAATCCAGCCAGTTCGACTTGCCGAACACCGCGTCGCCGTAATAGGCGCTCTGGTCGAGGATGTTGAGCTCAAGCTCGATGCCGATTTCCTTGACCCAGTTCTGGATGAGCTGGGCGTATTCCGGGATTTCCAGATAGCGCTCGGTGGTGAGCGTCATCTTGAAGCCCTGGCCGACGCCGGCCGCTTCCATCAGCTGCTTGGCCTGGGCGATATCCTGCTTGCGTTGCGGCACGCTGGTGTCGGTCGAGGGGTAGACGGCGGCGAACGGGCTGTCATTGCCGAGCGCCGAGCGTCCCTTCATCAGGCCGGCGGCGAGCTTCTCGCGGTCGAGGCAAAGCGCGATGGCGCGGCGCACGCGGGCGTCCTTCGTCGGGCCTTCGTCGCAGTGCATATGCAACTGCTGATGCGCCGACGACTTCAGGCTGATGATGTCGACATTCGGGTCGTTGAGCACGGCGACGCCCGCCAGCACCGGCATCTGGTTGATGATGTCGATCTGGCCGCCCTGCAGCGCCAGGATCTGCGGCTGGATGTCGGTGAAGAAGGTGAATTCGGTGCGGTCCGGCAGAGCCTTCTCGCCCCAGTAATCGTCGTTGCGCACGAAGGAGGCGCCGACCTTCGGGGTGTACTTCTCCAGCTTGAACGGCCCGGTGCCGTCGAAGCTCTGTTCATAGCCGCCCTTGTAGCTCGCCGGAATGATGACGGCGTTGTAGTTGTCCGACGACACCATGTACGGGAAGTTGCCGTTCGGCGCGTCGAGATGGAATTCGACGGTGTAGTCGTCGACCTTCTTGGTGTTGCCCTTCTGCAGGATGCCGGTGAACACCGACAGCGCGTTCGACGAATTGGCCGGGTCGGCGAGCCGGTCGATGCTGGCCACCACGTCTTCGGCCTTCATCTCGCCGCCCGAGTGGAACTTCACGCCCTTGCGCAGCGTGAAGGTCCACACCGTGCCATCGGCATTCGGCTTCCAGCTTTCCGCCAGCGCCGGCTTCAGCACCAGGTCCGGGCCGTCGACACAGAGGAATTCCGCCACCTGCTGCATGACGAGCAGGCCACCGGCGTCGGCGATGGTGACCGGATCGATCGCCGCTGCCGGCACGCTGCTGCCGACGCGGATGGTGGCGCCGGGTGCGCCGGCGCGAGCGAGCGAGGGTGCTGCGCCGAAGCCGGCGGCCATGCCGATGCGGCCGAGCAGCGGCAGCGACAGGCCGAGCAGGCTGCCGTGGCGCACGAACTCGCGGCGGCTGATGCGGCCGTCGACCAGGCCGTCGATGAGGTGGTTTTCGAGTGGCGTCCGGCCGCGCCGGAGGAGATCGAGAATGCGATAGTTCTTGCTCATGGGTCTAAGCCCTTTCCCCAATTGTTGTGGTTGGCGGGTGCATTCCAGTGAACGAGTTGCGTGGAGTTCTCCGGTCCAGGCACTCAGTATCGGTCGATGTACAGTAGCATGCGGCTCCGACCGGTCCATCCGCCCGTTGGGACGGAAAAGTCAGATTTTCTTGATGGATTGTCTGTCGGCCGGGCGACCCGTGGCCGCCCTTTTCTCGATAAGTCCTGTTTGCTTTTCGACATCCTCCTAATTCAGCGGCAGCCTGCGGTAGGTCCCGGGTTTTTCCGGATCGTGATATTTGTTGCAGGGGCCGTTTTCGACGAAGTCGCGATGGCAGGCAGCAAGCCTTTCTCGCGACAGCGTGACCCCGAGGCCGTGGCCCTCGGGCACCGGCACGACATTGTTCTTCGGCGCGAACGGGCCTTCCTCGATGACGTCCATCGGCTGCATGCGAAACAGCGACTGGTTGGGTTCCCGGATCCAGCCGAGCGCGGCGCACAGATGCAGGTAGCAGGCGCTGCCGATGCCGGTGTCGCCGCTGTAGCACCAGTAATCGATGCCGGCATGCTCGCAGGCGCCGACGAAGCGCAGCATGCGGTTGATGCCGCCATGCGCCGTCGGGTTGCCGACAAAGGCGTCCGGCACCTTCAACTCCATGGCGCGCGCTATATCGATGTTGTGGGTCGAGAACGGGATCGAGGTGTGGCGGCGCAGTTCCCGCATCTCCTCGATGGTCGCCACCGGGTCCTCCCAGTTGCGCACGCCGAGCTCTTCCAGCGGCCGCGCCAACTGCCTGGCGGTCGCCAGCGAATAGGCCTGGTTGGAATCGATGCGGATCATCGCCGCGTCGCCGAGCTTCCTGCGGATCAGCTCGACCATCTTCATTGAAACTTTCGGATCGTGCGTCGAGAACTTGCCCTCGAAGAAGGTCGTGCCGTGGCGCTCGTGGAGTTCGACGCAGTAGTCGGCGACCTCTTCCGGCGTCTTCTCGCCTTTGACTGTCGCTCCGTCGCCGCGCAGCGAGAAGTAATCGGTGAAGGGGATTTCCTTGCGCACCGCGCCGCCGAGCAACTGATAGAGCGGCTGCTTCCAGGCTTTGCCGCGCAGGTCCCACAGCGCCATCTCGATGGCGCCCAAGGCCATGATGCGGGTGCGGTCGTTGATCGACTGCACGCCGCTCCAGAAGGGCAGGCAGACTTCCTCGGCACCGGCGATGTCGAAGGCGTCGCGTCCGGCAAGCCTCGGCGCCAGCACGTCGTTGATGACGGCGGCAGCGCCCGGCGTCGGCGCCTCGCCGATGCCGACAAGCCCGTCCTCGGTCTCGACCTCGACGATGGTCGGCGAGAAGCCGTCGAGCTCGCCGAAGACCCAGACATAAGGGGCTTCCAGCCTGTAGTTGATCGGTGTCGCCTTGACGCGCCTGATCTTCATATCAGCCGATCTCGAAGAAGGGTTCGCCGAGCAGGCCCGGGTCGACATCGATGCCGAGGCCTGGGCCGTCGGGGATGCCCATGTGGCTGCCGGTCACCGGCGGCGCGTTCCTGGCCGTGCGCACCGTCACCCATTCGTGGAAGGCAATCGCGTGCAGCCGGCGCTCCGCCGGCGTCGACAGCGACAGATGCGCCATCGCGGCGGTATCGATCTCGGCGCCGCCTGTATCCTCAACCGTGATCATGAAGCCGAGATCGACGGCGACATCGCGGATCAGTCGTGTCTGCGTCACGCCGCCGAGCCGTGATATCTTCAGTGTCAGCCCGTCGGCAGCCCCTCGGCGGTGGATTTCCAGCATCTCGCCGAGCGAGGTGACGGATTCGTCCAGAACCATCGGCTTGTCGAGCATGCGGCGCACCGACATATTCTCGTCGAGCGTCGTGCAGGGCTGCTCGAACGTGTAGTCGATGCCGCGCGTGGCATCGGCGAACTGCCGCGCCTGATAGGGCGTCCAGCCGGCATTGGCGTCGCAGAAGATCACCGTGCCCTTCGGCACGGCGGCGGCCACCGTCGTCACGCGCTCAATGTCGTCATGCACATTGCCGCCGACCTTGACCTGCAGGCGGCGGCAGCCTTCGGCGATGATCCGCTTGGCAAGTGCGGCCATCTGATCGAGCGTGCCGTGGGTGACGACCCGGTAGGTCTCGGCCATATCGCTCTCGCGGCCGCCGAGCATGGTCACCAGCGGCACGTCGGCGGCGCGGGCGGCGAGATCCCAGCACGCCATGTCGAGCGCCGACTTGATGTAAGAGTGGCCCTTGAACACCGTGTCCATCAGCCGGCCGATGCCGGCAAGGCCGCGCGGATCCTGGCCGATCAGATGCGGCGCGATCTCCGGCACGCCCGCGCGTGTTCCCGCCGGAAACGCGGCCGAGTAGAAATTGCCGAGCGGCGCCATCTCGCCCCAGCCGGTCACGCCGCTGTCCGAGGTGATGGCGACGATCACCGCGTCGAAGCAGTCGGCGACGCGTCCCTTGGACATGCGGTAGGGCCCATCCACGAAGGGCTGCACGACATGATAGGCCTTGATGCTCTTGATCTTCACTGTGCTGTCGTCCGCTTGTCTGTCAGTTCTTCGACGCGCGCTTTTCGAGGCCGCGCGCATAGGCAAGAAGCTCTTCGAAGTCGAGGTCGATATGCTCGCGCGCATGGCGCTGGGCGGCGCGCATGTCGGCGCCTTTGAGCAACGTGACATAGGCCTCGTGCACGTCCTCGGCCGGCACCGGTTCGTTGCGCGCCCGCTGATGCAGGGCGAAATACATCTGCAGCCGGCTGGTCAGGCGCTGCCAGGTCTCCAGCAGCACCGAATTGTCGGCCCATTCGTAGATCAGCCCGTGCAGCTGCAGTGCCGTCTCGATCTGGCGCGTGGTGTCCTTCGCGCGTGTCGCCTGCTTCACCGCTTCATGGCGGCGGTCGAGCTCGTCGAAGAAGCGCTGGTCGCGTTGCGGCCAGGTCCGCTCGATGGCGAATTCGTCCAGCACCTGGTTCAGCGAATAGGCGTCGATGATGTCCTTGGCGGTGACCTCGATGACGAAGGTGCCGGCATAGGGAATGCTGGTCAGGATGCCTTCCTGCACCAGCTCGCGCATCGCCTCGCGCAAGGGCGCGCGGCTCACCCGCATCTGTTCGGAAATCCTGAGCTCGTTGAGCTTCTGCCCGGGCTCCAGCTGTCCGGTCAGGATGGCGCGCCGCAGCAGGGCGACGATCTCCGCCCTGCGCGTCGTATCCGCGATCGGACTGAAATCCAGCTTTGCCATAAGTCGACTCCGGGAGGAATTCCTGCAAGACAAGCAGATTGTCGACAATCTAACAAGAGCTGATTTCCTCGAATTCCGGATTTTGAACCGGCAGCTTCATGCCGCTCGTCCGTAGAACACGATCCGCTCCTCATCGGTGAACATGACGCCTGGACGTTCATAGTAGGAGAACACCGCGATCATGCGTTCGCGGTTGCCCTCGACGGTGGTGACGCGATGCGCTGTATTCTTGCCGCGAAAAACGTTCAGCGTGCCGGCCTTGATGCGCAGGATCTTTGCCTCGGGATCGCGCCCCTCGAGCAGCTTCGCCACACCGTCATAGTTCGGATCGTCGTCCGAGCGCAGGTCGGTGCGGTATTCGAAATCGCCGCCGATATCCGGCGCCTGCAGCAGAAGCGTCGTGGTGAATTCCGAGCGGTCGAAATGCCAGTTGAGTGCCTCGCCGGCGCGATAGCCCATGACATTGGCGCGGGCCAGCGGATCCTGCATGACATGCAGCTGCGGCTTGTCCATCGTCGCCGCCAGGAACCGCACTAGCGGTGCATATTCGTAGATCGACAAAACGGTGCTTCTCGGGATCTGGTCGGCGCAGACCGTATGGCTGATCGTTTCGACCTTGCGTAGCGCCGGATGATCCGGCGAAAGCTCCGGGATCGACGGCTTGAAGTAGATGTTGTGCAAGCGTCTGTGGACATGCGAGCGCGTGTCCATTACCGGCCGGATCTCGGCGACGGCCCGTTCGGCCATGCCGGGACGCAGGAAGCCTTCCAGGTTGAACATGCCGCTGGCCGCGAGCGCGGCCTTGGACTCGTCTACCAGCTTCTGCCACTCAGGGCTGCCTTCGCGGTCGAGCGGATAGCGGTCCAGGTCGAGAATGTTTTCGATCATAGCGTCCTCCAAAAATCCTGTTGTCACTACACGGCAAGGAAATCTTTGCCGCAACGCAGAAAATTGTTAGGCTCTCACAAGAAAAACTTTCGAGGATGGTATGGACAAGCTTCCGCCGTTGAACGCGATGAGAACCTTCGAGGTCGCGGCTCGCGCCGGCAGCTTCACGCTCGCCGCCTCCGAGCTAGGTGTCTCGTCGGCCGCGGTCAGCCAGCAGATCCGCAATCTGGAAGATTGGTTCGGCAAGCAGCTCTTCATGCGCAACGGCAACCGCATCGCGCTGACCGATGCCGGCCACGCCATTTATCCGCAGACGGCGCATGCGCTGGGCGAGATCGCGGCGGTCGGCCGGCGCATGCTGGAAGGCGGCTTGCGCACGCGCCTTGTGGTGAGCGTGCCGTTCTCCCTGGCGGAGCTTTGGCTGGCGCCAAGGCTCGCGGTGCTGCTCGACGGTTTTCCGCGGATGGCGATCGACGTCCGGGTCGAGGATGATCCCGTCGACGTGGTGCGCCAGAACATCGATCTGCGCATCTCCTATGGCGACTATCACTACCCGGCGCTCAAGATGGCGCGCCTCGTTCATGACGACGTCCTGCCGGTCGCATCGCCTGAGTTCTGGCGGCGCCACGGCAACGGTGCCGCCGGCCTGGCCGACGTGCATGAGAGCCACTTCATTCACACCAATTGGGGGCCGAACTATGCCTCGCATCCGAGCTGGGCGGATTGGTTCGCCGCTGCCGGCGGCAGCCGCGCGCCGGACCCCTCGCATGGCCGCCGCGTCGGCCTGTCCAGCCTGGCGATCGGTGCGGCGCGGCTGGGGTTGGGGATAGCGCTCGGCCAGAGGGTGATGGCGAGTGCCGACCTTGAGGCGGGCCGATTGATCGCCCTGTCGTCCGTCTCGGTTCGTCTCGGCCAGCCCTACTGCGCCTTCATGCTGCCGGCCAAGGCGGAACGCGCCGACATCGCCGGATTGGTCGAACTGCTTGCAAGCAATCCCGCGAAGCCGCGCACGGAGTCGGCGTCGGGAGCCGTCTGAACCCTCATGGCAAAACGGCGCCCTCGACGTGGGTGTCGAGGGCGCCGTCGGACCGGAAACTGATGGGGGTTATCAGCTGGCCGGTTTCGGTTGCGGCAAGGGAGAAACCGGCATTCCGGGTCCGATCTTCTGCAGATTGCCCGTGATCACCTGGTCGGTCTCGGAGATACCGGAGGTCACGGAAATCAGGTCGCCGTCGGTAGGCCCAAGCGACACCAGCTTCTGGTCGACGGTGTTGCCTTTGCCGACGACATAGAGGTACTTGCCGAGCTGGCTGGAACCCAGCGCCACTTGCGGCACCATCAGCGTGTTGGGCTGTTCCTTCACATGCAGCCGCACCCGCACATACTGTCCGGGCAGCAGCGTGAACTTGGCGTTGCCGATCGTGGCGCGCGCCGTGATCGTGCCTGTCGAGTGGTCGATCGTGTTGTCGATGAAGGTAAGCTCGCCCTTCTGGCTGGGCTGGGTCTCGCCGGGCAGCAGCACATCGACGGCGATCGGACCGTTGGCCTTCGCCTGCTCGATCTGGATGAGATCGGTCTCGCTCGGATTGAAGGTCACATAGATCGGATCGAGCTGCACCAGCGTGTTGAGCACCGTGCCGGCGACGCTGACCAGCGTGCCGACCGAAGCCTGGTTACGGCCGATACGCCCCGAGAACGGCGCCTTGATCTCGGCATAGCCGAGGTTGAGCTCGGCCGTCCGCACCGTTGCCTGGTCGACGGCAAGGGCGGCTTGCGCCGCGCGCAGGTTGCTGGTGCGCTGGTCGAAGCTGTCCTTGTCGAGGTAACCGGCCTTGGCAAGATCGGTGCCGCGGCCGAGATTGGACTTTGCATATTCGAGCGTCGCGCTATCGCGCTGCACCTGGGCCTTAGCCTGGTCCAGCGCGGCCTGATAGTCATCCGGCGCGATGCGGTAGAGCATGTCGCCCTGCTTGACGTCGCTGCCGTCGGCCGCGGTCTGCTCCTGCAGATAGCCCGGCACGCGGGCCTGCAGCGTGATGCTGCGGATCGATTCCACCCGCGCGGCGTAGTCGAGATAGATCGGCAGCGTCTTTTTCACGACATTCACCACCGGCACCGGCATGACGAAGGCTGCCGGCGCGGGTGCTGCGCCCGCCGTGCCGCCGCTCAAATTGCCCATGTCGAGAAAGTGCACGCTGGCCACCGAGATTGCGCCCAGCGCGACGGCCGACCCTAAAGCGATTTTCCATCTACGCATAATTGATCTCCAATCCTATTCGGCCGCCTGCGCGAGCGGCTGAAGCGCCGGCTCGGCGGTCGGTTCAATTTCCTCCTGCCGAGGGGCGTCGTGATGCCCCGTGGCAGGTTCTTTCCCGCCGCGGCGTTCGCGCAGCTGTTCGATCACCGCGTAGAAGACCGGCACGAAGACCAGCGACAGGATGGTCGCCGCAACCATGCCGCCGAAGACGGTGGTGCCGATCGACTGCCGGCTGGCGGCACCTGCACCCGTCGCGAACATTAGCGGCAGCACGCCGAGGATGAAGGCGAAGGCCGTCATCAGGATCGGCCGCAGCCTCAGCCGCGCGGCTTCCATCGACGCTTCGACGATGGTGAGACCCTCCTCGCGCCGTCGCCTTGCGAACTCGACGATCAGGATCGCGTTCTTCGCCGCCAGGCCGATCAGCATGACGAAGCCGATCTGCGAGTAGACGTCGATCTGCATGCCGCGCAGCAGGAGCACCACGAAGGCGCCGAACAAGGCGAGCGGCACGGCGAGCAGCACCATGAATGGCATCGCCCAGCTTTCATACTGCGCCGCCAGGATCAGGAAGACGAAGACGATCGCCAGCCCGAACACGACAGACGCGATCGATCCGGCCTTGAGCTCCTGGAAAGTGATGCCGGTCCATTCGTAGCCGAAGTCGCGCGGCAGCACGTTCGCCACCGCCCGCTCCATGGCCGCCACCGCCTGTCCGGACGAGAAGCCGGGGGCAGCGCCGCCATTGATCAGCGCCGAGGCGTTGTTGTTGTAATGCGGCACGGTCTCGGGTCCGACGATCGGCACAAGCTTGCCCAGTGTGCTCAGCGGCACCATGCCGCCCGACGCATTGCGCACATAAAGCCTGGAGATGTCGGTGGCGTCGGCGCGCGCGTCTTTGTCCGCCTGGATCGTCACGCGGAAGGTGCGGCCGAACAGGTTGAAGTCGTTGACGTAGAGCGAGCCGAGATAGATCTGCAGCGTGTTGAAGACGTCCGGCAGGTTGAGGCCGAGAAGCTTCGCCTTGCTGCGGTCGAGGTCGTAGTTGAACTGCGGCGTCGAGGTCGAGAAGGACGAGAACAGCTGCTGCGGGTTGAGCTCCGGCTGCTTGCGCGCCTCGGCGAGCAGCGCCTGCGTGACGTCGTTCAGCGCCGCGCTGCCGCGGCCCGACAGGTCCTCGACCTGGAACTCGAAGCCGCCGGTGGTGCCGATGCCCGGGATCGAGGGCGGATCGAAGGAGAGCGCGAACGCGTCCGGCATCTGCAGGAGCTTGCCGCGCACCTGCTCGACGAGCTTCGAGGCGCTCTGATCGGGTCCGCGCTCGTCCCAGGGCTTCAGGATGGCGAACTCGACCGCCGAGTTCGACTGTGCGGCGCTGGTGAGGAAGTTCAGGCCACTGATCGAGCCGACGATGTCGACGCCGGGCGTGCTCTGCAGGATGTCGCGCGCCTTCTGCGCCACGGCATCGGTGCGCTCGAGCGAAGCGCCGTCCGGCAACTGGATGACGACGAAGAAATAGCCCTGGTCCTCGACCGGCAGGAAGGTCGAGGGCAGCTTCTGCCAGACGAAGTAGGTGGCGACGAGACCGGCCGCGAACAGGCCGAGCATGATCCAGCGCAGTTTGATCAGGATGCGCACGCCATGCGCATAGGCATGCGACAGCCAGTCGAAGCCGGCGTTGAACCAGCGGAACAGCACGAACTGTGTCTCGCCGCGATGGCGCAGGAAGGCGGCGCTCAGCGCCGGGCTCAGCGTCAGCGAGTTGAAGGCCGAGATGCCGACCGAGATCGCCACGGTCAACGCGAACTGATTGTAGAGCCGGCCGGAAACGCCGGGGATGAAGGCGACCGGGATGAACACCGCCATCAGCACCGCGGTGGTGGCGATGATCGGCCCGGTCACCTCGGCCATCGCCGCGCGCGTCGCGGCAAGCGGCTTGAGCCCTGCCTCCAGTTGTCGCTCGACGTTTTCAACGACGACGATCGCATCGTCGACGACGAGGCCGATCGCCAGCACCATGCCGAGCAGCGAGAGCATGTTGAGCGAGAAGCCCAGCATGTACATGATCGCCAATGTCGCGATCAGCGAGACGGGAATGGCGATGGTCGGGATGATGGTGGTGCGCCAGCTTTGCAGGAAGACGAACACCACTGCCACGACCAGCACCAGCGCTTCGCCGAGCGTGATCAGCACGTCATGCATCGAGGCCGACACGAAGCGCGTCGTGTCGTAATGCATGGCATAGCGGACGCCCTTCGGGAAACGCTGCGACAGTTCCTGCATCTTGTCCTTGACCCGCTGCTGCAGGTCGAGCGCGTTGGAGCCGGGCATCTGGTAGACGGCCAAGACCACGGTCGGATCCTTGCCGAAGAAAGCGGATGACGAATATTGCAGTGCGCCGAGTTCGATGCGCGCGACGTCGCGCAGCCTGACCAGCGAGCCGTTCTGCGAATTGGCGCGCACGACGATGTCGCCGAATTCCTTCGGGTCGCTGAGACGGCCGACGGCATTGACCTGCATCTCGAAGGCGGTGCCTGCTGGCGCCGGCGACTGGCCGATCTTGCCGGCCGCCACCTGCACGTTCTGTTCGGCGATGGCGTTCTGCACATCGACGGCGGTGATGCCGAGATTGGCCAGTTTGTCCGGGTCGAGCCAGACACGCATCGAATAGCGGCGCTCGCCGAAGATCTGCACGTCGCCGACGCCGGGCAGGCGCTTGAGCGGATCGACCACCTGCAGATAGGCGAGGTTGCTCAGCGCCACCGGATCGACCGAGCCGTCAGGCGAGGTGAGGTCGACGATCAGCACGAAATTGGGGTTCTGCTTCTTGATCGTCACGCCGCCCTGGTTGACGATCGCCGGCAGGGAGGAAGCGGCCTGCGAGACGCGATTCTGCACGTCGACGGCCGCCGTGCTCAGCGGATAGCCGACGTCGAAGGTGATGGTGATGGTCGAGGAGCCGTCATTCGAGCTCGTCGACGACATGTAGGTCATGCCTTGCACGCCGTTGATCTGCTGCTCGAGCGGTGTGGTGACCGTATCGGCCACGACCTGCGCGCTGGCGCCCGGATAATGGGCGCTGACCACGACCTGCGGGGGCGTGATGTCGGGGAACTGCGAGACCGGCAAAAGGAAATACGCGATCGCACCGGCGAGCACCATGATGATGGCGATCGCCGACGCGAAGATCGGGCGGTGGATGAAGAAGTTCACCATGATGCGGACGCCTCGCCGAACGGTTTTGCGAAATGGCGCAGGCGCCGGGCCCGGCCGGAGCCGGAATCCGCCAGGAAGGATGGCGGGGCATCGTCGCCCAGCGCCTGTTCGGCCGCGCGCGAGCGCAGCATCCGTTCGAAGGCTTTGGGGTCGATCCCGTCCGCCTTCATCACCAGCCGGATCATTGGATCCCGGATGGCTTCGTCGATCGTCAGATCTTTGCGCTTTTGCATAGGAGTGGCTCCTTGCTCGGCCCGCATCGATTGATCGCGGGCCGCTTTTTCTCGAATTCACCGGCCGAAGCCGCATGACAGGCAGGTTTTCTGGCCTATCTCACTCTGGCAGGCCTATCGGAGGGCCTTGTCGTTTGACGGCGAGTGATATAGGTGTTACCAGTAAGTAACATGCTGGAAGTTACAGACCGGTAACACCCTAGTCAAGAGGTGGCGACGGTTTTTTTGGAAACGACAAAAGGAGATCATCATGACTGACGGCGTCGCGGAGCGTTCCCGCCCCCGGGATCGAATCCTGAAGACGGCGCAGGACATGTTCCACAAGCACGGCATCAAGGGCGTTGGCGTCGACGCCATCACCGAGGCTGCCGGCACGAACAAGATGACGCTTTACCGTCACTTCGAATCCAAGGACGAGCTGATCATCGAGTGCCTGCGCGCCACGGCGGCGAAGGCTTCAAGGATTTGGGACGAGTTCGAGGCCCAGCATCCCGGCGACAAGCTCGCCCAGCTGCATGCCTGGGTCCAAAAGGCTTCGCAACTGCTCAGCGCCGACAGCCGCGGCTGCGACATGGCCAATGCCGCCGTCGAGCTCACGGAGACCGATCATCCGGCCAGGCGCGTCATTAAGGAACTGAAAGAGGCCCAGCGCGAGAAGCTGGTTGCGCTTTGCCGCGATGCCGGCATCGGCCAGGCCGAGCTCCTCGCCGACACGCTGTCGCTGTTGCTCGAAGGCGCGCGCGTCTCGATGCAGAGCGTCGGCGCCGAAGGTCCGAGCGCGCAATTCGTGCGCATGGCCGAAAGCCTGATCGCCTCGTTCCGCGCGCGCTGACTTCCTCTCCCCTCGGGGAGAGGTCGGATTGCCCGAATTGCAAAGCAATTCGACTTGGCAATCCGGGTGAGGGGGGGCTCCGCCTCATTGCGCGCAAAGAAAAAGCCCGCTGCCGGGAGGAGGTGGCAGCGGGCTTCGATTTCGAATACGGCACGGGAGGAGGTGTACCGTATTCAGCGTCGGCATCACATCTGGGAGGAGGAGACGGCCGACACCCAGATATCTACGAGTTGCCCAACGATTCGGCAATTGCGAAACGTGCATAGCTGCTGTGCAGATTTGCCGGATCAATCATCAGACAAATCCTGGGAATCGCTCTCCGCGCACTACTGCACCGGCACGTTTTCCTTGAAGATCAACCGCGGCTCGATGAATTTCTTGGTCAGGTAGGGCGCCGACGAGGCGATCGAGCCGAGCAGGCGGATCACCGACTGCTCGGCGATCAGCCGTGCATTCTGGTCGATCACGACGTCGGCGAGATCGTCGACGAGATAGCGGCGCGTTTCCTTGGTCAGGTCGTGGCAGATGAAGACCGGCTTCCTGCGCGGCTTGGCCTCGAGCAAGGCCTTGGCCACGCCGGACCGTCCGGCGCCGACGCAGTAGATGCCGAGCAGCTCCGGTTCGTTGTGCAGCGCCTTGATGGTCGCGCGGTAGCTGGCGTCAGGGTCGTCATTGCTCTCGGCGGCGCTGGAAACTGTGAGGTTGGGGAACTCCTCGCTCAACACCGAACGAAAACCCATCTCGCGCTCCTCGTGACCGCGATAGGAGCGCGAGCCGACCACCATCGCCAGATGTCCGGTCCGGCCGCCAAGGAACCGGCCCATCAGCAGCGCCGCCGTGCGGCCCGCCACCCGGTTGTCGATGCCGACATAGGCCGAGCGGGGCGCGGCCGGCACATCCGAGATCAGCGTGACCAGCCTGATCCCGGCATCGACCAGCTCGCGCAGGATGTTGCGCGTGCGCGGGTGGTCGACGGCAATGATGCCGACGCCATTGGCCTTCAGCGAAAGATTCTCCACCGCGCTTTGCAGCGCGCCCGGCGAAATGCCGGCAAGGTTGTGGATGCGGCAGGAGGCGACCAGGGGCAGGCGCGCCGCATAATCCTCGATGTGATGGGCGAGATCGGCCATGAAGGCGTTGGACCCGATCGGCAGGAAGAATTCGAGATGCGCTGGCTTCGAGGGCAGCACCACCTGGTCGAGCGTCGGCAGGTAGCCGAGCTGCTTGGCCGCCTCCATCACGCGCTGCCGGTTGGCCGCGCTCGCGCCCGGGCGGTTGTTCAGCACCCGGTCGACGGTCGCGGTCGACAGGCCGCAGCTCTTGGCGATGTCGGCTACGGTGGCTTTCATGGGTCCAGTCATAGGCGCTGATGCAATCCTGTGCCAGCGGCGGGCAAATGGCCGCGTCGCCGATGCGATCCGCCCTTCAGCAGTCAGCCATGCGCTTCCCGGCCATCGGCGATTGCGTCCCGGATCTCCTTGTCCGACATGCCGGTGATGACGCGCTCGACCTCGGCGACGGTGGTCTTTTTCGGATCGATGTCGTCGGCCACCACCTTGCCCCGGCGCATCACCACGATGCGGTCGACCACCTGGAAGACGTGATGGATGTTGTGCGCGATGAAGATGCAGGAATGGCCGGAATCACGGGCGCTGCGCACGAAGCTCAGCACCCCTTGCGTCTCGGCGACGCCGAGATTGTTGGTAGGCTCGTCGAGGATGATCAGGTCGCTGTCGAAATGCATGGCCCGCGCGATCGCCACCGCCTGCCGCTCGCCGCCCGACAGTGAGCCGATCGGCGTCGTCGGCGGGATGTTCTTGGTGATGCCGACCTGCCGCAGAAGGTCGCGCGCCACCGCGTTCATCGCCTCCTGGTCCATGCGGTTCAGGAAGCGCGGCTGCTTGATCGGCTCGCGCCCGAGGAACAGGTTGCGCGCGATCGACAGCTGCGTGACCAGCGCCGAGTCCTGGTAGATGGTCTCGATGCCATGCGCGATGGCGTCGCTGGTCGAGCGCAAAGTCACCTTCTTGCCGCGGATGTAGATGTCGCCGCTGGTCAATGGCACGGCACCCGACAACACCTTGATCAATGTCGACTTGCCGGCGCCATTGTCGCCGAGCAGGCCGACGATCTCCTTTTCGTTGACGTGGAAATTGGCGTCCACCAGCGCCTGCACGCGCCCGTAGGACTTGCGGATGTTTTCCATGCGGATGAGCGGTTCGGCCATGGTTCTAAGTCCCTGCCTGGTGACGGCGCTCGAGCCATGAATGCAGCGCCATCATGCCGAGGATGATCGCGCCGATGAAGATGTTGTAGGCAAGTCCAGGCACGCCGATCAGCACGATGCCGTTGCGCATGACGCGCAGGATCAGGATGCCGAGCACCGTGCCGATGATGGTGCCGCGTCCGCCGGTCAGCGCCGTGCCGCCGATCACCACCATGGCGATGACTTCGAGCTCGTAGCCGGTGCCGCTGTTGGGGTTGGCCGCGGAGGTGCGCAGCGAGGAGATCACGCCGGCCAGCGAAGCCATCACCGCCGACAGGATGAACAGGCCGACCTTGACGCGGCTGACGTTGACGCCGCGCGCGCGGGCGGCGTTCGGATTGCCGCCGGCAGCCTGGATCCAGTTGCCGGTGCGGCTCTGCGTCAGCACATAGCCGAGGATGATTGCCGCACCGATAAACCAGAACAGCGATGCATAGATGCGGAACGGGCCGATATAGAAATCGCCGACCAGTATGTTCGCCAGCCAGCTGCCTTCAGCGCTCCAGGTGCGCTGCGGGAAGCCGTCGGTGACGAACAGCGCCGTGCCGCGCACGACAAGCAGCATGCCGAGCGTCACCAGGAAGGACGGGATCTTGAGCTGGGTGACGAACCAGCCATTGACCAGCCCGATCGCGGCCGCGACCAGCAATGCGATCAGCAGGCCGACTTCCAGCGAGGTGACGCCGCTGTTGTAGAGCGTCCACATCAGCACCGGCGAGAAGCCGAACAGCGAGCCGACCGACAGGTCGAATTCACCTGATGTCATCAACAGCGTCATCGCCAGCGCGATCAGGCCGAGCTCGACGGTGAAGGCTAGGATGTTGGAGATGTTCTGCGCCGACAGGAAGTCGGGATTGATGCCCCAGAATACGACCAACTCGATGACGAGCAGGACGAGGGGGCCGAATTCCGATCTGCCGATCAGGCGCTGGATGAAGGAACGATTTTCCACGAGATACCCGCGATACGATTGGACTGGCCGGGCCTTCGCCTCGACTGGCGGCAAGCTCCGACGACTATAGCATCCAGCGCCGCGCCTAAGGTGGAAAGCGCGGCGCCGGTGAATGCGCGGGACTTATTTGCCGGACAGGATCTTGTCGTAGACGCCGGCGGTGTCCTTCTCATAGAGCGCGCCGGTGATGACGTTGAAGCCCGGAGGAATGCCGCTGGCGGCCATATTAGCCAGCGACAGGGCCACATAGCTGGTCGCCTGCGGGTCTTGCCACTGCGCGGCATTGACATAGCCGTTCAGCACTTCCTGGGTGGTATCGAGCGAGTTGCCCCAGCCGACGACCGGGATTTCGCCCGGCTTGACGCCGACCTGGTCGAAGACGCGCTTGATCGAGCCGGTGACGAGGTCGCCGAGGCCGATGATGGCCTTCACCTTGCCTTTGTGCGCGGTGAGATAGTCGGACATGCGGCTGATCACTTCGGCCTGGTCGAGCGTCGCTTCGGTGATCTCATAGGTGATGCCGGCGGGGCCGAACACGCTCTTGATGCCTTCCTCTTCCTGTACGCCGTAGGTGGCGCCGGGCACCTCGACCGGCATCCACACGAAGTCGCCCTTCTTCACCAGGCCCTTGTCGACCAGATACTGCGCCCAGTGCTTGCCGAAGGTGACGTTGTCTCCGCCGACATAGGCGTTGAAGTTGGCCTTCGGATCGGGCGTGTTGAAGTTGATGATCGGGATGTTGGCCGCCCGCGCTTCCTTGGCCAGCTCGATCAGGCTGCCCGGATCGGGACTGGTGGTGACGATGCCGTCGGCCTTGGCCGAAATGGCGGCGCGGATCGCCTCCTGCTGCGAGGCGACGTCGCCATTGTGGAACGAGGTGTTCACCTTGTTGCCGGTGTCCGTCGCCCATTGCTTGGCGCCGGCCAGGAAGTAGGTCCAGACCGGATCGGCCGGGCCGCCATGCGAAATCCAGTAGAATGTCTTGGCTTGGGCCATCGCCGGAATGGCGATGACCGCGATCAAGCCAAGCACGAGCAGTCTTAGCCGCGAAAGCATTCGATTTCCTCCCATGTTGAAACGTTCCTCCTTGATCAGGCGCGATGCGGCCTTGGGCCGCATCTCTCGCCAGCGCCGACCGGAACGTCTAGAGCATTCTCTTTTTCGGGCGGTGGCAAGCCTCCATCGCCAGTGGATGTTGGGTGAGGCGCGCACGCCATCAGCAATCCCATCAGATTGCATCAGTAGCGGTGATATTTTCCCGGGCACGCGGCACCGTCGCCCTCATGTTGCGTAGACGTTGGACAACGCCACTCGTGGTGCGGCCCTAGATCAGATTAGCCCTGGCCAGGTCGCGCATGAGGTGGCTGGCGCCGTAGGTCCAGTGCGGGCAGTCCGGCGACAGGCGCACGCGGTTGGTGAGCGCGCCGAGCTTTTCCGACGAGATGGTGACGATGTCGCCGACCTTGTGGGTAAAACCCTTGCCCTTCTCGCCGCGATCCTTCGACGGCACGAACATGGTGCCGAGATAGAGCGCCAGCCCGTCGGGATACTGGTGATGCGGCCCCATTGCCGCCTTGACCAGCTCCTCCGGCGTGCGGCTGATTTCCGCCATCGAGCTCGCGCCCTGCAGCGAGAAGCCATCCTCGCCCTCGACGCTGAGCCGCACCGTGGCGCGCTTCACGTCGGCGATGGAAAACGTCTCGTCGAACAGCCGGATGAAGGGGCCGAGCGAGGCAGACGCATTGTTGTCCTTGGCCTTGCCGAGCAGCAGTGCCGAGCGCCCCTCGACGTCGCGCAGATTGACGTCGTTGCCGAGCGTGGCGCCGACGATGCGGCCTGAGCTATCGGCGATCATGGCGATCTCCGGCTCCGGATTGTTCCAGGTGGAGACCGGGTGCAGCCCGACATCGGCGCCGAAGCCGACCGAGGCCATCGGCTGGCATTTGGTGAAGATCTCGGCGTCCGGGCCGATGCCCACTTCCAGATATTGCGACCAGGCGCCACGCGAAATCAGCTTGGCCTTGATCTCCATCGCTTTCGGCGAGCCGGGCTTGAGCTTGGAGAGATCATGGCCAATCAGCCCGGCGATGTCGGCGCGGATGGCGTCGGCCTTTTCGGCCGAGCCGCGCGCCTGTTCCTCGATGACGCGCTCGAGCAGGCTGACGACGAAGGTGACGCCGGAAGCCTTTACCGCCTGCAGGTCGACGGGCGAAAGCAGCATCGGCTTCTTCGCATCGCGTTCGGCTTCGAAGCTGTTCGCCGCGATGTCGGCAAGCGCGCCGATCGCCTTGCCCTTGGCCGAGCGCAGATAGCCGGCCGGATCCTTCAGCTCGCAGACATCGCGCACCGTGGGCGCCGCGCTCGAGGTGATGTCGATGACCTCGCCGTCACGCACCGTGACCACCAGCGGATGGGCAGCTTCGCTTGTCCTGGCGCGGCCGACGAAAAGTCCGTCGGCGGGCAGGCGGGTCGGGTCGGTCATGGTGATGCTTCCTCTCGATTTTTCGCGCGCGGCACTTTTCCCCGATTTCGCGGAAACGTCTATCCCGCCGGCCGCAACATTTGTGGTCCATGCAAATACTGTCACACGGCCACGGCTGGACTGGCCCATCGAAGCACTCTTTCAAATCTGTGAAATCGACAATAAGATTTTCACGAAGCTCCAGCGCTAGGTGACCTCTTGCCCGCAGCCTTTTCCGATCCGATCTGGCGAAAGCCACAGGTAGCCCCGGTATTTCAGTCCGAGTTGTCGAGTGGTGGCACGCTCGACGCGGTCATCGTTGGGGGCGGCATCATGGGCCTTTCCACCGCGCTGCACGCGGCGCGCGCGGGGCTTTCCGTTCAGGTGCTTGAGGCCGGCGCCATCGGGCGGGGCGCTTCGGGCCTCAATGGCGGCCAGGTCATTCCAGGCCTCAAATACGATCCGGAATGGCTGCTCAGGCACTTCGGCAAGGAGCGCGGCGAAGCCCTGGTCGAGTTCGCCGCCGCGACGGCCGACGCCGTGTTCGATGTGATCCGCGACGAGAAGCTGGCCGTGCCTTTCACCCGCAATGGCTGGATCCAGGCGTCGCATACCGAGACCGCTTTGGCAGCGGCAGCGAACCGGGATCGCCAATGGCGCTCGCGCGGCGCCGACGTCAAGCTGCTCGACGGAGCCGAGATCGCGGCGATGACCGGCGCGAGGGGCTATCTCGGCGGCTGGCTCGATCGCCGCGCCGGCGTCATCGATCCGCTGTCCTACACGCTGGAACTCGCCCGCGTCGCCTCGGCCGCCGGCGCCAGCATCGCCGAGCGGCGGCGGGTGGTGAAGCTCCGCAGGGATGCCGGCGCCTGGCGGGTTTCGACAGAAGGAGACGCCGAATTACGTGCCAAGGCGGTCGTGCTCGCCACCAATGCCTATACGGATGGCTTGTTGCCTGGCCTCGCCCAGACGATCGTGCCGCTGCATTCCTTCCAGATCGCCACCGCACCGCTGCCGGCGGAGCTTGCCGCCAGCATTCTGCCGGGAGGCCAGGCGGTTTCGGATTCCCGCCGCATTCTGGTCTATTACCGCAAAAGCGCTGACGGTCGGATGGTGCTGGGCGGCCGCGGCCGCATGGCGCTGCCGTCCAGCCCCGCGGACTGGGCGCATTGTGAACGCGCGCTCATCCGCCTCTATCCGGTGCTCGCCGGCATCGCCATCGAAAAGCGCTGGTTCGGCCGCGTGGCGCTGACGTCGGATCATCTGCCGCATTTGCACGAACCGGAAAAGGGCCTGCTCGCGGTCGTCGGCTGCCAGGGCAGGGGCGTCGGGCTGATGAGCGCGCTGGGCAGGCGGATGGCGAACTACCTTGCAAGCGGTGACGCCAGGCAATTGCCATTCCCGCTGTCGCCGATCCGGCCAGTTCCATTCCACGCCTTCCGCCAGGTCGGCGTTGCCGCGGCAATCACCTGGTACCGGATGCTCGACGCCTTCGAGCGCTGACGCCGAACGCGTGCGGCGCACAAGCGATTCAGCTTGACAGTTTCATGAATATGAAAAAACATTAAGCAATTTCAGAATTTCGATGGGCAGTTTCGCCAAACGGGCCATGAACATGTCGACCATCGTTGCAACACGGCCATTGCCGGAAAACCGCATCTCGCCGGTGTTCCGCTTCGCCATGCTGCTGCCTGGCGGGCTGGTCACATTCTTCCTCATCCTGTTCGCGCTCGGCCTCGTGGTCTTCCTCGCCTTCAGGGGCAATGACGGCTCGTTGCTCGGCGTCGGCCTGACGGTCGCAAACTTTGTCACCGTCGCCGCCGATCCGCTTTACTGGACGGTGACGCTGCGCTCGCTGGTCATCGCCGGCCTGGTCACGCTTGCTACCGTCGCGACTGCATATCCGGTCGCTTATTACCTTGCCTTCCATGCCGGCCGCCGGCGCAACCTGCTGCTCTTCCTGGTCACGCTGCCCTTCTGGACCAGCTACCTTCTGCGCGTCTTCGCCTGGAAGATCGTGCTTGCCTATAACGGCGTGCTGAATTCGGCCTTCATCGAGACCGGCCTGTGGTCGCAGCCGACGCTCGCCTTCCTCAACACGCCGGCGGCGGTCGTGGTGACGCTCGCCCACGCCTACGCGCCTTTCGCCATCCTGCCGATCTATGTGGCGCTGGACACGATCCCGAAATCGCTGCTCGAAGCCGCGTCCGATCTTGGCGCGCGACCGTTCACCAGCTTCCGCCGCGTCGTGCTGCCGAATTCCATGCCGGGTGTGCTGGCGGCAGCACTTGTCGTCTTCGTGCCGACCGTCGGCGACTATGTCACGCCGGCCATGGTCGGCGGCCCGGCCAGCACCATGATCGGCACGCTGATCCAGTCGCAGTTCGGCAAGGCCAATGACTGGCCGTTCGGCGCCGCACTCTCGGTCTGCGTCATGCTGGTCATCCTTTGCGTGGTCCTGGTCGCACGCGGCGCCGACCGCCGGTTTGGCAGCCGCACATGAGCAGCGTCCGCACCGACGCCAACGCAGGCGGCCGCTGGCTCGGCCTCTATGTGCTTGGTTATCTCGTCTTCCTCTATCTGCCGGTGCTTTTGATTCCGCTGTTTTCCTTCAACAACTCGATCCAGGCGGCGTTTCCGCTGCAGGGCTTCACGCTGGAATGGTACCGCACGCTCTACGGCAACCCGGCGCTCTCCGGCGCCCTGGCCAACAGCCTGGTCATCGGCGTCGTCGCCGCCTCCGGCGCGACGCTCTGCGGCATCACCGTCTCCTATATGGATCTCTACGGCCGCTCGCCGCTCGCCGCCACCATCAGCGCCATCGCCCGGCTGCCGATCCTGATCCCGGGCGTCATCGTCGGCATTTCGCTGCTCATCCTGGTCAACCTCATCGGCCTCGGCCCATCGCGCGTTTCCATCGTGCTCGGTCACATCCTCGTTGCGCTGCCGACGACGGTGGTGGTGATGCGCAGCCGCTTCGCCGCCATTCCGAAGACGATCCGCGAGGCCGCGCTCGACCTTGGCGCGTCCGACTGGACGACGTTCCGGCGCGTGATGCTGCCGCTGAGTGCGCCGGCCGTGCTGTCAGCCTTCATGCTCTCGTTCCTGATCTCCTTCGACGAGTTCATCGTCGTCTTCTTCCTCGCCGGCACCGTGCCGACGCTGCCGCTCTACATCTGGAGCCAACTGCGCTTCCCGCGCTCGCTGCCGACCGTGATGGCGCTGGGAACGGTGATCCTCTGCGTCTCCTTTATCATCGCCGGCGCCGCCGAAATCCTTCGCCATCGCGGCCTCGGCGCCGCGCGCCGCAATCCAGCCTGAACCACAACAAAGAAGAGGAGAACGAAAATGACATTCCACCTGAAATCGATCACTGGCCGCAAAGCCTTGACGGGCCTCACGGCGCTCGCCATGGCGCTGTCGTCGACGGTCGCTCTTGCCGCCGACAAGCTGCAATATTTCACCTGGTCGGGCTATGAACTGCCCGACTTCAACAAAAGCTTCCTTGCCGAGCATCCCGATGGCGTCGAGGCGACGATCTTCGGTGACGACGACGACGCCTTCACCAAGGTCAAGGCCGGCTTCCGCCCCGACATCGCGCATCCCTGCTACGACAAGGTGGCGCGCTGGAACAAGGAAGGCCTGCTGCAGCCGATCGACACCAAGCGCATCAAGAACTGGGATTCGATCTTCCCGGTGTTCAAGAACCTGCCCGACCTGCAGGCCGGTGACGGCAAGGTGTGGATGGTGCCGTGGGACTGGGGCAACACCTCGATCCTCTACCGCACCGATCTGGTGAAGAACCCGGAGGCGAGCTGGAACCTTCTGTGGGACAAGCAATATGCCGGCCGCATGGCGACCATCGACGCCGTGCATGACACGCCGATCGTCGCTGCACTTCTCGCCGGCGTGAACCCCTTCGACATGACGCCGGACCAGATGGAGAAGGTCGCCGCGAAATTGCGAGAGCAGCGGCCGCTGCTGTCGAGCTACACCACCGACATGACCTCGGTCGAGCAGGCGCTGGCAAGCGGCCAACTGGTCGCCGCCATGACCTGGAACGCGTCGGCCACCTCGCTCAAGAAGCAGGGTGTTCCGGTCGAGTTCATGAAACCGAAGGAAGGCATGCTCACCTGGGCCTGCGGCTTCGTCATGCTTAAGGACGCCAAGAACGTGGATCTTGCCTATGACTTCATCAACAGCCGGCTCGACGCCGACTCGGGCAAGTTCCTGATCCAGTCCTACGGCTATGGCAGCTCGCTCTCGACCGCCTTCGCCGGCGTGTCGAAGGAGGAGCTGGGCAAGCTGCAGCTGCCGGCGGATCCGGACGTGATGCTGAAGAGCACCATCTTCACCGGCCCGATGAAGCAGAATGACGATATGGCGAAGATGTTCGAGAAGGTGAAGGCTGGCGGTTGAGCGCCCCTTACCTTCTCCCCTTGTGGGAGAAGGTGGATCGGCGCGCAGCGCCGAGACGGATGAGGGGTGTTGGACGGATCGCCGTCCTTGCCAAGCTGGAGCACCCCTCATCCGTCGCCTTCGGCGACACCTTCTCCCACAAGAGGAGAAGGGGGAGCCTGGCGGCGCTGCGCCGCACCGGTGGAAAGACAACGAGGACCGATGCATGGATGTTCTTGACGAAGCGGCGACGAAACCAAAGGACGATGCCGACATCCGCGTCGGCCGGCGCGTGCGGGCGCTCAGGCTCGAGCGCAAGCTGTCGCTGGCCGAGCTCGCGGCCAAGGCCGGCATCTCCATCGGCGCGCTCAGCCAGATCGAGCGCGGCATGTCCTCGCTGCGCGTCAAGGTGATCTGGCCGCTGGCGGCCGCGCTCGACATCGAACCGTCGGCGTTGATCGCCGACGGCAACGAGGCGGTTAACGATCTCTATTGTGTGCGCGCCGACAAGCGCCGGTCGATCCCGGTGAAATCCGAGGGCATCGCCAAGGCGTTGCTGTCGCCGCCCGCCGCGACGCTCACCGGCATGCTGGTCACGGTCGAGGCCGGCGGCGGCACGGCGGAAGCCTATGCCCATGCCGGACATGAATTCGGCTTCGTGATGTCCGGCGAGGTCGAGCTGGTGGTGGACGCGACGACTTACGTCTTGAAAGCCGGCGACAGCTTCGCCTTCAAGAGCACGCTGCTGCACGCCTTCCGCAATCCCGGCGCTGAGCGCTGCCAGATCCTGTGGGTCAACACCACCAAGCCGTCCGAGGTGCGCGATGGCGCCTGATGCTCCAAAGCAATTCCAGGAAAAGTGTGAAGCGGTTTTCCGTCCGGAATTGCGAGAACCATTAGTTCGACTGCAGAAAGTCTCGAAAGTCTTCCCTGGCGGCATTGTTGGTCTTGATAGCGTCGATCTCGACATCGCCGCAGGCGAGTTCCTGACCCTGCTCGGCCCCTCCGGCTGCGGCAAGACGACGAGCCTGCGCGTCATCGCCGGCTTCGAAAGCCCGACCGGAGGCAATGTCCTGCTCGACGGCCGCGACATCACAGGCCTGCGGCCCTTCGACCGCCCGGTCAATACCGTTTTCCAGGACTATGCGCTGTTCCCGCATATGGATGTCGCGGCCAATGTCGGCTTCGGCCTGTCGCTGCGCAAACTCACCGGCGCCGAACAGGCAAAACGGGTTCGCGAGGCGCTCGACATGGTCGGGCTCGCCGACAAGCTGCGCGCCCGCGTCTCCGAGCTTTCCGGCGGCCAACGCCAGCGCGTCGCTTTGGCCCGCGCCATCGTCTGCGAGCCGCGGGTGCTTTTGCTCGACGAGCCGCTGTCGGCGCTCGATGCGCATCTGCGCGAGCAGATGCAGGTGGAATTGAAGCGGCTGCAGTCGCGGCTCGGCACCACCTTCGTCATGGTCACCCACGACCAGACCGAGGCGCTGTCAATCTCCGACCGCATCGTCGTCATGAACAAGGGCCGCATCGAGCAGACTGCTGCGCCGGCCACGCTCTACGACCGGCCCGCGACGAGGTTCGTCGCCTCCTTCATCGGCACGATGAACTTGCTGCAGTCGCGCTTCCTTGGCCGCGACGGCGAGCGGCTGCGCTTCGCCGCAGGCGAACTGCCGCTGGAGGCCGCTTCCGACAACGGCGAGACGCCGGCCACCGGCGACACGCGCACCATCGGCGTGCGCCCGGAGGATCTTCTGGCGGCCGGCGAGGCTGCCGAGGGAACCGCGCCGGCGCGGGTCAGCGGCGTCGTCTTCCATGGCCGCACGCTGCGCCTCCACGCCGAGCTGGGTGAGGGGACCGCGATCGTCATCGACGCCCCGCGCCGCGCCGACGGTTCTCAATTCAGCGTCGGCGACGTCGCGCATGTCAGCCTGCGGCGCGGCGCCAACTGCCCCATGCTTTCCAATTGATATGATAGCGCTTGTTCAGGACGTCTTGGCGAAGAATCCCTGATAGTCGGACTTGGCCTGCAGCAGACGCAGGATGTTCTCGCGCGAGCCGCGCACATGCGCGCGGGCGCGCTCGCCGGCCAAAGCGACATCGCCGGCGCAGATCGCGTCGACGATGCCTGCATGTTCCTCGCGGGTGAGCTTCCATTCGTCCAGCCACAGAAGCTCCGTCCAGACATATTGCTGGCATTTGTCGAGGATGCCGCAAAGCATGCCGTAGAGCATCTCGTTGCCGCCGATCTCGGCGATCACCCGGTGCAGGTCGATGCCGACCTGCAGCTCCTCGAATTTCTCCCTCGTGCTGCGGTCCGGGATCGCCGCCAGCCGCTCGCATTCGGCCAGCATGTCGCGCAGCCTCGCCTTGTCGGCGGCGGTCGCATTGGCCGCCGCGAGCTCCGTCGCGCGCCCGTCAAGCAATTCGCGGATGTCGAAGGCCTCGCGGAACATGGTCAGGTTGAACTCGGCCACCACATAGCCCTGGCGCGGGCGCCCGATCACCAGCCCGTCGCGCTCGAGCCGGTTGAAGGCCTCGCGCACCGGCGTGCGGCTGACCTTCAGGCGCTCGGCGATCTCGTTTTCGGTCACGCGGCCGCCCGGCGGGATCTGGCCGGTGATGATCAGCGCCTTCAGCTTCTCGAACACCGAGTCGCGCAGCGTGTTTTTCCGTTCCTTTTTCAAGCGTCCGCCTCCAACGGCCTATCGCAGAATCGCAGTCTAGAGCCTTTTAGCCCTTGCTTGAAACAGAGCCGTCTCAACAAGAGCCAACGTGCCGACTGACGGCTCCGTGCCCTCCCACCGAAAAACGCATTGTCCGTGTTGACAACGGTTTCCGGTGAATTACACTCAAAATTGTATACAAATTCGCATACCAAATCAACGATAACGGGAACACCGGTTGGAGAAGCGAAAATGACGAAGAGACTTTGTATTCATGGCATGGCCATCGCCGGCCTGCTCGCCACGGTCGCCGTTCCGGCGTCGGCCGCCGACACCATAACCGTCGCCTCATGGGGCGGCACCTATCAGGAGGCGCAGACCAAGGCCTTCTTCGATCCGACGGCCAAGGATCTCGGCATCACCATCAAGCAGGATACCACCAACGGCCTCGACGACGTGCGGCTGCAGGTCACCGGCAATGCCGTCAAATGGGACATCACCGAGCTCGGCGCCGACGAGTGCGCGCGCGGCTCCAAGGAAGGCCTGTTCGAGAAACTCGACTACAACGTCATCGACAAGAGCGGCATCAACCCGAAGCTTGTCCACGACGACTGGGTCGGCATCTCCTACACCTCCGTGGTGCTGATCTACCGCACGGATGTTTTCGGCGACAAAGGCCCGAAGACCTGGGCCGATTTCTGGAACGTCGAGAAATTCCCGGGCCGCCGCGCGCTTTCCGGCAGCCAGGCGACTGAGACGCTGAGTGTCGCCGCCCTCGCCAAGGGCATTCCGATCGACAAGGTCTATCCGGTCGACATCGACGGCGCGCTGCAATCCGTCGACAAGGTCAAGGGCCATATCGATGCCTGGTGGACCTCCGGCGCGCAGGCCATGCAGCTCGTCAAGGATGGCGAGGTCGACATGGCGAGCATCTGGAACGGCCGCGCCGGCACCTTGAAGAAGTCCGGCGCGCCGGTCAGCTTTTCCTTCGATCAGGGTGTGCTGACCGCCGACTGCATGGTCATCCCGAAGGGCTCGAAGAACAAGGACATCGCCATGAAGGCGCTGGCCAAGTTCGTCAGCCCCGATCTCCAGGCCAATTTGCCGCTCTATGTCGACAACGGCCCGGCCAACGAGAAGGCCTTCGACACCGGCAAGATCCCGCCGGAGCGGATCAAGGACATCAATTCCGCCCCCGAGAACGTCAAGAAGCAGGTGCTGCAGGACCCGGCCTTCTGGCGCGACACGCTCGTCGAGGCGACGGAGAAATTCAACAACCTGATCCAGCAATGACGAACCTGTGCGGAGCGGCGCAAAATGCGCCGCTCCGCAGCGTTTCGCGAAAAATGATCCGGAGTTGAAGGAGATGCTCTTGTCTCTCGCGCAGACCGCGCTTCCCATCGGCATCAGCGGTATCGAGAAGCGCTTTGGCGGCGTGTCTGTGCTGCATGATCTCGGCCTCGATGTCGCTGCGGGCGAATTCCTGACGCTGCTCGGGCCGTCGGGCTCGGGAAAGACGACGCTGCTGATGATCCTGGCCGGCTTCGTGCGGGCCAATGCCGGCTCCATCAAGGTCGGCGGCGAGGAGATCATCGCCATGCCGCCGCACAAGCGCAACATCGGCATGGTGTTCCAGAACTACGCGCTGTTCCCGCATATGAACGTCTTCCACAACATCGCCTTTCCGCTGAAGCAGCGGCGCGTATCGGCGGCCGAAACCGCTGAACGCGTGGAAAGGGCGCTGGACCTCGTGCAACTGAAAGGCCTCGGCGAGCGCCGTGTCGACCAGCTCTCCGGCGGCCAGCGGCAACGTGTGGCTTTGGCCCGCGCCATCGTCTTCGAGCCGCGCATCGTCTTGATGGACGAGCCGCTGTCGGCGCTCGACAAGAGCCTGCGCGAGCATATGCAGATCGAGCTGCGCAACTTGCATCGAAGGCTCGGCATGACGACGGTCTACGTCACGCATGACCAGCGCGAGGCGATCACCATGTCGGACCGCGTCGCCGTCATGAATGCCGGACGTATCGAGCAGATCGACCAGCCCGAGATCCTCTACGCCAGGCCGAAGACCAAGTTCGTTGCCGGCTTCATCGGCGAATCCAACTTCATCCCGGTCGAATGCCGCAACGGCAGCGTCTGGCATGAGGACAGGAAGCTCCACATGGCAGCAGCGGCACCTTCCCTCGGCCGGCACCTGATGGTGGTGCGGCCGGAGAAGCTGCGCGTGATCGCCGGCGAACCCGCGGGCAACGTCAATGTGCTGCCGGCAATTGTCGGCGATGTCATCTATCAGGGCGACAGTTTTGTCTGTTACGCAACGCTCAGGGACGGGCGGCAGGTGACCTTGCGCGACTATTGCCGCTCCGACGTGCTGGCGAAACTGCCGGCGCCGGGCGAGCCGATAACGCTCGGCATCGATGCGCAGGACGTCGTGCTGGTGGCGGACCAATGAGCATCGCGTCCGCCAGCCTCGATCATGCCGGCCGGCCCGATGGGGCGCTCAATGCCGATGCCTTGCGCGCCGACGCGCGGCGGGAATCGCGTGGCATGCTCGCGCTTCTGTCGCCCGGACTGCTTCTCGTCTTCACCGTCATCATCGTGCCGATCGGCTGGCTGTTCTGGCTTTCGCTGTTCGACGAGGCCGGCCAGTTCAGCGCCGCCAATTATGCGCGCTTCTTCGAGCAGGCCTCCTACATCAAGACCTTCGTCACCACCTTCAAGGTGGCTTTCTTCGTCACCGGCGCCTGCGTGCTCTTCGGCTATCCGCTGGCCTATATGCTCTCGCAACTGCCGCGCCGCGCCGCCGGGGTCTGCCTGATCTTCGTCATCCTGCCGTTCTGGACCTCGGTGCTGGTGCGCACCTATGCCTGGCTGGTCATCCTGCAGCGCAAGGGCCTGGTGAACACATGGCTGATGGATCTCGGCGTCATCGGCCAGCCGCTGCCGCTCGCCAACAATTTCGCCGGCGTGGTCATCGGCATGACCCACATCATGCTGCCCTTCCTGGTGCTGCCTCTCTACGCCTCGATGAAGACGATCGACACCGACTGCCTGCGCGCCGGCATGAATCTCGGCGCCAGCCCGGCCGCCACCTTCCGGCAGATTTTCCTGCCGCTGTCGCTGCCCGGTCTCGCCTCGGGCGTGGTCATCGTCTTCGTGCTCTGCCTCGGCTTCTTCGTCACCCCGGCGCTGATGGGCGGCGGTAAGGTGATCATGTGGGCGATGCGCATGGAGCAGACCACCAGCCTCTATTCCAACTGGGGTGCTGGCGCCGCGCTTGGCGTCGTGCTGCTTGGCGTCACGCTGGCCCTGCTTGGCCTCTTCCAGTGGCTGCTCGGCGCCCGCGCCACCGGGGTCTGGAGTGAGCGATGAGCATGGAAAACAGCCTGCCCATCTCGCATCGGCAACGCCTGTGGCTCTACGCGCTCGGCGGCCTCGTCATGCTGTTCCTGATCGCGCCGTCGGTGATCATCGTCATCATGTCCTTCTCAGGCTCGACACTCCTGCAGTTCCCGCCGCAGGAATGGTCGCTGCGCTGGTATGAAAGCTATTTGGGCTCCGTCGAATGGCGCGACGCCACCATCGTCTCGGTCAAGGTCGCGGTGATGACGGCGATCGTCGCGACGGTGCTCGGCACCGCCGCGGCCTACGCCATCAACGCCCGCACGCTGAGGCTGACCGGCGCCATCAACGCGCTGCTCACGGCATCGCTGATCATCCCGGTCATCCTGATCGGCATCGGCACCTTCTTCCTCTATGCCCGCATCGGCCTCAACAACACGCTGACCGGCCTCGTCATCGCGCACACGGTGCAGGCGCTGCCGCTGGTGGTGCTGACCGTGCTTTCGGGCTTGCGGTCTTATGACATGAACCAGGAGATGGTCGCGCGCAGCCTCGGCGCCGGCCGCTTCTCCGCCTTCTTCCAGGTGACGATGCCGCAAATAAGATTCTCGATCGTCTCGGGCGCGCTGTTTGCCTTCATCACGTCGTTCGACGAGGTGGTGGTCTCGCTGTTCATCTCCGGCGGCGAGACCACGACGCTGACGCGCCGCATGTTCAATGCGCTGCGCGACCAGATCGATCCGACGATCGCCGCCATTTCCACTTGCTTGATCGTGCTATCGATCGTCTTGTTGTCCGCCGCCCAGCTTTTCGGCCGCGGACGTTGATTTGAGGGATACCAAAACCAGCATGCGTGACTTCCAGTTTCCCGGCCGCTCGGCGGTTCCGCGCTACCGAGGCGATGGCCGCGACCTCTCATCCTTTGTCGACGCTTGCCGCGATCGACATGCTGCGCTCCGGCGGCAACGCGATGGACGCAGCGGTCTGCGCGGCCGCGGTGCAGGCCGTGGTCGAGCCGCAATCGACCGGCATCGGCGGCGACTGCTTCGTCCTCTATTGCCCGAAGGGCGACGGCAATGTGCTCGCCTTCAACGGCTCGGGCCGCGCGCCCGGGGCCGCGACGGTCGACTGGTATCTGGACAAGGGGTTCAACGAACTGCCGAAACAGGGCCCGCACGCAGTCACCATCCCAGGCGCCATCGACGCCTGGTGCCGCTTGCTGGACGATCACGGCCGCAAGGGTTTGGCCGACGCGCTCGCTCCGGCCATTCGTTACGCGGAAGAAGGCTATGTCGTGCACGACCGCGTCGCCTTCGACTGGGAGGATCCCGAGACAGACCTGGCGGCGGACGAGGTGGCGACGCGCATCTTCCTGCCCGGTGGCAAGCCGCCGAAGCCCGGCGATGTCCATCGCCAGCCGGAACTGGCCGAGACGTTGCGCATCATCGCCAAAAAGGGTCGCGCCGGTTTTTATGAAGGCGCGGTCGCGGACGATCTGGTCGGGCGGCTTCGCGCGCTTGGCGGCCTGCACACGCTCGACGATTTCGCCGCCACCAAGGGCGATTACCAAACCCCGGTCAGCACCTCCTATCGCGGTTACGACATCCACCAGATGCCGCCCAACAACCAGGGCCTGACCGCGCTTCTGATGCTGAACCTGCTCTCAGGCTTCGATCTGGGCAAGCTCGATCCGGACGGCGCCGCGCGGCAGCATCTCGAGATCGAGGCGGGCCGGCTCGCCTACCAGGACCGGGATGCATTTTTCGCCGATCAGGATCATGTCGACGTGCCGGTCAAGGCGCTGCTTTCCGGCGCCTATGCCGACCGCCTGCGTTCAGCGATCGATCCCGAGCGCGCCATGACCGACCTGCCGAGGCTTGATCTTCCCGGCAGCGACACGGTCTATATCAGCGTCGTCGACCGCGACCGCAACGCGGTGAGCTTCATCAACTCGACCTATTATTCCTTCGGCAGCGGCGTCGTCGGCCCGAAGACCGGGGTCGTGCTGCAGAATCGTGGCTCCAGCTTCCGCCTCGATCCGAAGCATCCGAACGCGATCGCGCCCGGCAAGCGGCCGATGCACACGATCATGCCAGGCATGATGACGAGGAACGGCCGCGCTTTGATGCCCTTCGGCGTGATGGGCGGTGGCTACCAGCCCTTCGGCCATGTGCATCTTTTGACCAACATGATCGACTTCGGCATGGACCCGCAGCAGGCGATCGATGCGGCTCGGGTTTTCTACAACCACGACGTCGTCGAGGCCGAGCGAAGCGTGCGTCCAGATGCCATCGAGGGCCTGCGTCGCCGTGGCCATCGCGTCGTCGAGCCCGATCATCCGCTGGGCGGCGGGCAGGCGGTGCTGATCGATTGGGAAAAGGGCACGCTGACCGGCGCCTCCGATCCGCGCAAGGACGGGCTGGCGCTCGGATATTGAGCCATTTGCTGGACATAAGCCGATCGTTCGAAACATAGTCTGGAACCATGACGAACAGCCAAAACGCCACCGATCTCGCCCATCGCCTTGCACCAGGCGCCGACGATGCGCCGGCGATCGCCGCGCCCGAGCGAGCGACCCTCTCGCATGGCGGGCTGCGCCGCCTGATCCGCGATACCGTGGCGCGGCTCAACGCGCTGGGCATCGGCCGCGGCGACCGTGTCGCCATCGTGCTGCCGAACGGCCCGGAAATGGCGACGGCCTTCATCGCCGTGGCGGCCGCAGCGTCCACTGCGCCGCTCAATCCGGCCTACCGGGCCGACGAGCTCGATTTCTATCTGAGCGATATCGGCGTCAAGGCGATCCTTGTCGGCAAGGACGAGCAGGGCCCTTCGGTCGAAGTCGCCGGGCGCCTCGGCATTCCGGCGCTGCGGCTGGTGGTGCCGGAAGGCGCGCCGTCTGGCGTCTTCGCGATCGAGGGCGATCCCGTCGGGCCGCCGGTCGCATCCGGTCTGGCGGCCGATGGCGATGTCGCGCTCCTTTTGCACACCTCCGGCACCACCTCTCGCCCGAAACTGGTGCCGCTCAGCCACGCCAACCTCGCGGCGTCGGCAGCGCATATCGGCGCGACGCTAGGCCTGACGCCGGCCGACCGTTGCCTCAACATCATGCCGCTGTTCCATATCCACGGGCTGATCGGAGCCGTGCTGTCCTCGCTCGCCGCCGGCGCCAGCGTCTTCTGCACGCCGGGCTTCAACGCACTGCGTTTCTTCCAGTGGCTCTCCGAAGCCAAGCCAAGCTGGTACACGGCGGTGCCGACCATGCATCAGGCGATCCTGCCGCGCGCCGCCCGCAACCCCGAGCAGCTCGCCGAGGCGAAGCTGCGCTTCATCCGCTCGTCGTCGGCTTCGCTGCCGGCGCAGGTGATGGCTGAATTGGAAGCGACCTTCGGCTGCCCGGTGATCGAATCCTACGGCATGACCGAGGCCGCGCACCAGATGGCGTCCAACCGCTTGCCGCCCGGACTGCGCAAGCCAGGCAGCGTCGGCGCGTCGGCCGGGCCGGACGTGGCCGTCATGGGGCCGGACGGGCGACTGCTCAAACCCGGCGAGATCGGTGAGATCGTCATTCGCGGTCCCAACGTCACCGCCGGCTATGAGAAGAACCCGCAAGCCAATGCCAGCGCCTTCGCCCATGGCTGGTTCCACACTGGCGACCAGGGCGTGCTCGACGAGGACAGCTACCTGCGCGTCACCGGCCGGCTGAAGGAGATCATCAATCGCGGCGGCGAAAAGATTTCGCCGCTCGAGGTCGACGACGTGCTGATGGATCATCCGGCGGTGGCGCAGGTCGTCACCTTCGCCATGCCGCATGACAAGCTGGGTGAAGAGGTGGCGTCCGCCGTCGTGCTGCGCGAAGGCCAGAGCGCCAGCGAGGCCGACATCCGCGGCTTCGCCGCCACCCGGCTCGCCGATTTCAAGGTGCCGCGCAAGGTGCTGATCCTTGACGAGATTCCCAAGGGCGCGACCGGTAAGCTGCAGCGCATAGGTCTCGCGGCCAAGCTCGGGCTCGGCTGATGCGCGTAACAGTCTTCGGCGCTGGCGCCATCGGCGGCTACTTCGCCGCCAAGCTCGCGATCGCCGGCTCGGTCGATCTCTCGGTCGTGGCGCGCGGCGCGCATCTGGAGGCGATCAAGGCCGATGGCCTTCGCCTGATCGAGGACGGCAAGGAAACGGTGGCGCCGGTCAGGGCGGCTGCGCGCGCGGAAGAACTCGGCGTGCAGGATTATGTCGTGCTGGCGCTGAAGGCGCATTCGCTGGCGCCGGCCCTTGATCAGATCGCGCCGCTGCTGGGCGAGGGGACAGTGGTCGTCACCATGCAGAACGGCGTGCCCTGGTGGTATTTCCACAAGGCGGGCGGCGCGCTCGAAGGCACGCGGCTCGACGCGGTCGATCCAGGCGGCGCGATCTGGCAGCGCATCGGACCGGAGCGCGTCATCGGCTCCGTCGTCTATCCGGCCGTCGAGGTGGACGCGCCCGGCCTGATCCGCCATGTCGAAGGCACGCGCTTCTCGCTGGGTGAGCCTTCGGGCGAGAAGAGCGAGCGAGCCACCGCGCTTGCCCGCGAAATGGTCAAGGCCGGGCTGCAGGCGCCGGTCCGCGAGGACATCCGCTCGGAAATCTGGGTCAAGCTGTGGGGCAATCTCTCCTTCAACCCGATCTCGGCGCTGACCGGCAGCACGCTTGCGGCAATCGTCGCCGATGAAGGCACACGCGTCGCCGCCCGCGCCATGATGCTGGAAGCGCAGGCAATCGGCGAAAGCCTCGGCGTGCGCTTCCTCATTCCCGTCGACCGCCGCATCAAGGGCGCCGGCGATGTCGGAGAGCACAAGACCTCGATGCTGCAGGACCTCGAGCGCGGCCGCCCGATGGAGATCGACGCGCTGGTCACGGCGGTGCAGGAGCTCGGCCGCCTGACCGGACAGCCGACGCCGACCATCGACACCGTGCTGGCGCTGGTGCGGCGGCTGGCGGTCGAGCGCGGGTGTTATTAGAGGAACGCCGGTCCCGAAAATCCGCCGCTTCACTCCGATAGCTCAAACCGCCACAATGAACAAAAATAGAACAAAAGGGTCGAGTTGAATTGACTCTGCGAGGAACATTTTCCTATCTCGTAGGCCATGCCGGAACCGAGCAGCAGAACCCGACGCGTCGTTCAGACACTGAGCCGAGCCCACGAAATCGGGCAGTTAATCCGCGTCCGCTGCATCAACTGCAACATCACCCATCACTACCTCCCCGGAGATCTCGTCAAGCTCATGGGGGACATTCCGTTCTGGGACGTCGAGCGGCACATGCGGTGCGAGCGCTGCAAGCGGCGGGAGTTCGACGTGGACATTCTGCTGCCCAGCGCCGTCCAGGGCGTGAAGATACGCGTGAGGCGGCTTGTCGGGGTCCGTATGGTACGGCGCGTGATTTGGCGTGATGAAAAAGAGTGATAGATCATCTCCCCGCCGGGTCTGAGCCGGGTCAAAGTAATGACATTTGGCCACCCGCCGCATCCCCGGCATGCGGGAACTTGATCTGTGTGGCCGGCTTCTCGACTATCACCAAGGCATCGTCGGGCGCTGTCCGCTGCATGTGCCGCGCTTCTGACCACGGGGCGGTGAGCCAGGTTTCCACCTCCTCCCGGGTGGTGAGGATTACCGGCATGGCCTTCTCGTGGATGGGTGCTATGAGGGCGTTGGGCTTGGTCGTGAGGAAGCCGTAAAGCTCGAAGTCGCCCGGCCCGTCCTTGACCCTCCGCAAACCCTGCCAGCGCGTCCAGATGCCGGCGAAGAAGAACAGGGGCAGGTCCTCGCTTCGGGCAAACCAGTAGTTCCGCTGTATGCCTGTCTCCGGGTCCTTGTCGTTGGGCGTGGGGCTCGGCTCCGCGAAACTCGTGACGGGCACCACACAGCGGTTCTCCACGCCAACATATTGCTGCCAATGCCCATACTGCGGATTGCGGATGTTGGTCGTGCCGTAGTCCGCCTTGCCCTTCACCCGCTCAACCGGCGTAGGCATGCCCCATAGCAGCTTGGCAAGCTCACGCTGGCCATCGGGGGCATTGCGGACCACTGCGCCGGGCATGTTGGGATAGACGTCCAGTGAGGGCTCAAGGTTGCCCATGATGTCCCGCATGGCGCGGGTCCACTCGCGGATGGCGGCTTGGCTGGTTGTGATGTTGTAGAGGTTGCACATCTGCACAGGATGCCTCAGCGATTGCTCGTTATCCAGAAACAAAAAATGGCCGACGGACCTGTACTGGTGGTCGAACATACCCGCATCTCGAACCTCTCTAAGGTCTGTCGGGTTTCTGCGTGGCTAGCCAACTGGCCGAGCACCATGGCCCATGGCTGCAAGGCGCTGGCGGGAACTGGATCGTTGGGCTCTGATGGCGCGGCATCGCCATCCTGACACGAATTGTCACCTGCGAAGCGAGCCAGCGGTGGCAGGCGAACGATCGGTTCCTACTTGATGTCTGGTCCAACCCGGGAGGAAATCATGACCACTGCCGATATTGCCAAGGATTTCACCGAACTCCTCAAGCGGGGCGACAGCCACAGCGCCGCCGCGAAATACAATGCCGACGACATCGTCAGCTACGAAGCCATGGAAGGGCCGATGGCCGTGTGCAACGGCAAGGAAGCCGTCAAGCAGAAAAGCGCGTGGTGGGAAGCGAACCACGAGGTCCATGGCGGCTCGGTCGAGGGTCCCTATGTCAATGGCGACCAGTTCGCCTTGCGCTTCAGCTTCGACATTACGCCGAAATCCACCGGCGAACGTGTCAAAATGGACGAGGTCGGCCTCTACACTGTCAAGAACGGCAAGATCAGCGAAGAGCGTTTTTACTACTAGGCACTTTCGAGCACGGCGGTAGGGGCCGCGCCTCGGCCGCCATGTCCGGACGATAGGCCCAAATCGTCTTCACATAGTCGCAAGTCGGTCGGCCAACTTGCCCCAGCCGTCGGGGGGAAGCGCGTGCCTTTGCCTCTTGCGCTGGCAAAGCCGCGGCGGCGGGCTTAGGGTTCGCTCAGATTCGCAACCCCATCCGACCGAGGCCTGAATTGACCATCACCATGTATGGCATCACCACCTGCGACACGATCAAGAAGGCGCGCGTCTGGCTGGAAAGCCATGACGTGCCGTATCGCTTCCATGATTACCGCGCCGAAGGGATCGAGGCTGACAAACTGAGCGGCTGGGTCGGTAAGGTCGGCTGGGAAAAGCTGCTCAACAAGGGCAGCACCACGTTTCGCGAGCTGCCTGAGAAGGACAAGGAAGCGCTCGACGAGAAGAAGGCGAAGAAGCTGATGTTGGCCAAGCCGACGATGATCAAGCGGCCGGTGCTGGAGGTGGGCGATCGGATTTTGGTGGGGTTCAAGCCGGAGGTTTACGAGGAGGCGGTGGGAGGAAAATAGGCTCGACTGCTTACGCCGAGTTCCTTCGCCCCCCTCTCTGTCCTGCCGGACATCTCCCCCTCAAGGGGGGAGATTGGCAGCTTTGGCGCCTCGCTAATTCCTGCGACGTTGGCGATTGGCGAAAGCCGGCGCGACAGCTGATCTCCCCCCTTGAGGGGGAGATGGCCGGCAGGCCAGAGAGGGGGCCAGGGAACTCGACATCTCAACAATTATGCGTGGTCTCGCAAATACGCCGCCAGCGCCACCGCATTGTTGTGCGCTTCGTCATGCGCGCCGTAGAGCAGCGTCACCTTGCCCTCGCGCAACAGGCCACGCAGCTGCGCGACCGCCTCCTTGTTCGCATCAAGCTCGGCCCGATACCGCTTCTGGAATTCCGACCAGCGCTCCGGCTCGTGCCCGAACCATTTGCGCAGCTCGTCGCTCGGCGCGATCTCCTTCAGCCAAAGCGCCAGTTCGGCATCCTTCTTGCTGACACCCCGCGGCCAGAGGCGATCGACCAGAAACCGCTGCCCGTCGGCTTTCGCCGGCGGCTCATAGACGCGCTTCACCGCTATGTCGAAGGCCATTACGCCTCTCTCAGGCCCATTCGCCCTTGCGCATCACCGGCACGCGGCCGCCGCCCTTGGCGACGCCGTCGATGTCGATCTTGTCCGAGCCGATCATCCAGTCGATGTGGATGAAGCTCTTGTTGCCGCCGCGCTCGGCGATCTCGTCCTGGCTGAGCGAGTCGCCGTTGACGAAGCACTTCGAATAGCACTGCCCGAGCGCGATGTGGCAGGCGGCGTTCTCGTCGAACAGCGTGTTGAAGAACAACAGCCCACTCCGCGAGATCGGCGAGGAATGCGGCACCAGCGCCACTTCGCCGAGGCGACGCGCGCCCTCGTCGGTGTCGAGCACCTTCTTCAGCACGTCCTCGCCCTTCGAGGCCTTGGCCTCGACGATCCGCCCGCCCTCGAAGCGCACGGAAATCTCGTCGATCAGCGTGCCCTGGTAGGAGAGCGGCTTGGTCGAGGAGACATGGCCTTCGACGCGCCTTGCATGCGGCGTGGTGAAGACTTCCTCGGTCGGGATGTTCGGGTTGCAGGTGACGCCGTTCTTCGCCGTCGAGGCGCCGCCCATCCATTCATGGCCTTCCGCCAGCCCGACGGTGAGGTCGGTGCCCGGCCCGGTGAAATGCAGCGCGTGGAAATTATGCTCGTTCAGCCATTTCGTCCGCTCGGCCAGCGCCGCGTTGTGCGCCTTCCAGTTGCCGATCGGATCCTCGACATCCACCCGCGAGGCCGAGAAGATGGCATCGGCGAGCTTCACAACCGCGACGTCGTCCGGCTCGCCCGGAAACACCTGCTTTGCCCAGGCAAGGTCGGGATAGGCGACGATGTTCCAGTTGATGTCGAAGCCGGTGATCTTCTCCAGCGCCGGCTGGTAGGCCATCGAGTTCGCCTTGTTGGCGCGCGCCACCTTGGCCGGATCTTGCGCGGAAAGCAGCGACGGATCTTCGCCGCGCACCGCAAGCCGCGCCGCATTGTTCGAGAAGGCCTTCGCCATGCCTTCATAGAGCCAGCCGGCGGCGCGGTCGAAACCGGCATCCGCCCCATAGCGGAAACGCGCCAGCGTGATCTCGTCGTCGTTGAAGATCGGCGTCACCAGCCCGGCGCCTGCCTTGTAGGCGTGCTCGACGATGCGGCGGGTCAGCGGCAGCGCCGCGATCGACGAGGTCAGCACCAGATCCTGCCCAGGCTGCAGCTGCAGCCCGACCTTGATGGCGACTTCAGCCAGCCTGTCGAGCTTCACCGGGTCGATGCTTGCCGAGACGCCGCGCGAATGTGTGGTCATGATCCTGCCTGCCGTTTGTTGGGGTCTGGTTCTTACATAGACCGCTGCGGTTGGCCTTTCCACCGCGATCGACTGGGCCTGGCTTCAAGCTGCGCTGTCCAACGCCCGGAACTGCGCCATGGTCGCCTCGATCTCCTCGCGGATCCAGGCCTTGAAGTCGCGCACCTTGCGGCTTTCGCTTTTGGTGGCAGAGGTCACCAACCAGTAGCCGAGCCCGCTCTCGGCCCGCACGCCGAAGGGCGCGACCAGCCGGCCGTCGGCCAGCGCGTCGGCGGTGAGCAATTGCCAGGCGAGCATCACGCCATGACCGGCGATCGCCGATTCCAGGCAAAGCATCGGATCGGTGAAGCGCGCGCCCTTCTGGAAGGTGACCGGCTCGACGCCGGCCGCCTCGAACCAGCCGTCCCAGCTGAACATCGCCCGCTCGTCGGTGATGGCACAGGTCTGCGCCAGGTCGCCGATCGACTTCAGCCTGGCCGCGATCGAGGGCGCGCAGACCGGAAACACTTCCTGGGCAAGCAGAAGCTCGGCGCGGTCGCCCGGCCATTTGCCGTCGCCGAGCCGGATGGCGATATCGATGTCGGACCGGTCGAGGTCGGCGATCCGGGCCGAGGCGTCGATGCGCAAAAGCACGTTCGGATGGCGCGCGAAGTGTCGCGACAGCCTGGGCAGCAGCCATTTCGAGGCGAAAGCAGGCGCCACCGAGACGACCAGCGTGCACTCGTTTGCCTCGTCGGCCAGCGCCACCGCCTGCGCGAGTTCACGGAAGCCGGCGCTGAGCCGGACCGTGAAGGCGGCGCCGAATTCGGTCGGCACCAGCCCGCCAGATGTGCGTTCGAACAGCGCCCGTCCCAGCTGCTTTTCCGTGCGCTTGACCTGCTGGCTGACGGCGCTGACCGAGACGTTCAGTTCCGCCGCCGCTCCCGCCAGCGATCCCAGCCGGGCGACGGATTCCACGGCGCGCAGGCCGTTGAGATGGACGCGATTGAGCATAGCCATTCAGTTTTTCTAAAGTGGAGGGATCGAAATCTCAATTGAATCCGACAAGAAAGCGCAGAATTTAACTGGAACAGCCTTGAGCCAGGAGATGGTCCCATGAAGATTTTATCCCTGCTGAAAGGGCTTTCCGGCGCCGAGGCGAGGTCACGCGATGACGATGAGATGGCCCGCTGGATCACCGATCCGCTGTCGCATCCGGTGCTCGACACCATGTCGGAGCGCGAGCTTGGCGACATGCCCTTCCGGCTGACAGCCCGCCGCACCGCATATGAAACGATGGGTGCGGCGGACCGCTGACTCCATCGGCGCCGTTACGTCCCGCTGGCCCAACGCAAGCGCATTGTTTCGCGGACGCACATTCTTATTGTGCGCCGCAATGAACGCCTCGCCATCTCCCTTGCGTCTTGCTCTCGCCGGCATGCTCGCGCTCGCCGTCGCCCAGGGCATCGGCCGCTTCGTCTATACGCCGATCCTGCCGGGCATGATGGAGGGACTCCATCTGACGCCGGCCGATGCCGGCTGGATCGCTTCCGCCAACTATCTCGGCTACCTCATCGGCGCGCTCGCCGCGGCCGGCGACTGGGCGCATGGCCGCGAGCGCATGCTGACGTTCGCCGGCCTCGCCGCCACCGCCGTGCTCGCGGGCCTCATGGGGCTCAACGAAACGATGGCCGCCTTCCTCGTCATCCGCTTCCTCGCCGGCCTCGCCAGCGCCTTCGTCATGGTGTTCATGGCCTCGATCGTCTTCAGCCATCTGGCGATGGCCGGCCGCGGCGATTTGCAGGCGCTGCATTTCGGCGGCGTGGGCCTCGGCATAGCGGCGTCCTCAGCGCTGCTGGCGATCCTCGTCTCCGAACACGCGGGTTGGGCCGACGGCTGGCTCTGGTCCGGAGCGCTTTCGGCGGTGGGTCTCATCGTCGTCGCGCTGCTTGCCGGCTCGACCACGCCGGCCAATGTCGCCGACGGGCGCGAGCCGGCGCTGCCCAAGGACGGGTCCCTGGTAAAGATGATCGTCGCCTATGGACTGTTCGGCTTCGGCTATGTGGTGACAGCCACGTTCCTGGTCGCCATCGTGCGCCAGGGCGGTGGCGGGCGCGTCTTCGAGGCCACCGTCTGGATGGTTGCCGGCCTTGCCGGCTTTCCCTCGACTTGGGCGTGGCAGAAGCTTGCCGGCCGGATCGGGCTCTATGCCGCTTATGCCTTGAGCTGCATGATCGAGGTGGTCGGCGTCACCGCCAGCGTCGTCGTCAAGGGCGCCGCCGGGCCGCTGATCGCCGGCGTGCTACTTGGCGGCACCTTCATCGCCATCACGGCGCTGGGCATACAGATGGGCAGGCAACTCGCGCCGCGAGCGCCGCGTCGCATCTTCGCGGTGATGACGGCAGCCTTCGGCCTCGGCCAGATCGTCGGTCCGATTGCCGCCGGCCTGCTCGCCCAGGCCTCGGGCAATTACACCCTTGCCTCGATCATGGCGGCGGCGGCACTGCTGCTCTCCGGCGTCGTCGCTTGGTCGGCCGCGCCAAAATCGCCATGATTTGCGGCCTTGTTCGATGCCGGGCATCGGGCAAGGCATTTTCTTTCCCACTAATGTGTGACCTTATGCCCGCCAAACAGCAACGCCGCTGATTTGCGGTCAGACCGAGGAAATCCGCCACAGTGTTCGTATCCTTCTTCCCGCAGCCGAAGCTCTTTTTCACCTCGGCCGCCGTCTGGAGCCTTGCGGCGATCTTGTTCTGGTTCTTCGGCGGCGAGCAGCTGGGCGCCATCTTCGGCCTGCCGCCGGCAGCCGCCGGGACGCCGCCGATCATTGGTATCGCGGTGCTGTGGTCGAAGCCTTTCCTGTGGTTCTACATCTACTTCGTGGCGTGCGTGGCGGTCTTCTACGCCTTCTGGAGCTGGTACGCTCCGCACCCGTGGCAGAACTGGTCGATCCTGATGACCGCCGTCATCCTGTTCTTCATCTATTTCAACGTGCAGATCTCGGTCGCGGTCAACAACTGGTACGGTCCTTTCTTCGACTATGTTCAGGGCCTGATGTCGGGAACGACTCCCTCGACCAACACGGAATTCTACAAGGGATTGGCCGATTTCTCCTGGCTGGCGCTGGTCGGCATGAATGTGCAGGTGGTCAATGCCTTCATCGTCAGCCATTGGATCTTCCGTTGGCGCACCGCGATGAACGATTACTTCATGGCCAACTGGAGCCGGCTGCGCCACATCGAGGGCGCCTCGCAGCGTATCCAGGAAGACACGATGCGTTTCTCGCAGATCATGGAAGATCTCGGCTCGACCTTCGTTCAGTCGATCATGACCCTGATCGCCTTCCTGCCGGTCTTGATTCAACTGCAGGCTCACATCACCGAATTGCCGATCATCGGCACGGTCCCGCAGCCACTGGTCATTGCTGCATTGGGCTGGTGTCTGTTCGGAACGATTTCCGTCATGGTGGCGGGTCTCAAGCTGCCGGGCCTGCAGTTCCGCAACCAGCGTGTCGAGGCAGCCTATCGTAAGGAGCTTGTCTACGGCGAAGATCATGCCGACCGGGCTCAGCCGGCGACGACGACACAATTGTTCGCCAATGTCCGCCGCAATTATTTCAAGCTCTATTTCCACTACATCTATTTCAACGTTGTTCGTTACACCTACCTGCAGGCCGACAACATCTTCTCGCTGCTGATCCTCGGGCCTTCGCTGGTCGCGCACAAGATCACGTTCGGCGCGCTGAACCAGATCTCGAACGCGTTCGGCAAGGTGACGAATTCGCTGCAGTTCCTGTTGAATTCCTGGTCGACGATTGTCGAACTGCAGTCTGTGCACAAACGTTTGCGTGCCTTCGAGGCGACACTGCAAGGCGAACAGCTGCCGGTTATCGATCAGCATTACCTAGAACGCGAGCAGGCTGGCATGCGCCCCGAAGATCAGCCGGCAAGTTAAAGCATGTCTCCCGAAAGTGGGAACCGGTTTCGGGATAAAGACATGCGTAAAATCAAAAACCTAAAGCGCATGGAGCGAATCTGAAAGATCGCGACGCGCTTTAGGGTGCGGCTTGCGTCCAGTCAGCCGCCCACGCTCGCCTGTGCCTGGCCGGCGCGCTGCCGCGCGACATAGTCGCGGAAACTGATGCACTCGACATCGGCCTTCACGCAGACTTCGCCGGCGAAGCGCTCGAGCGCGTTCCAGTAGGCGCCGTTGTTCATCAGCGTGAAGTGGAAGCCGAGCTCCAGCGGCAGGCGCTTGCCGTTGTACTGAGCCTCGAAAGCGGCGCGGAACGCCTGGTAGGCGCGCTCGGCGAATGCGTCCGCCATGGCCGGCTGCTCGGTGCCGCTTGAGTGGCGGACATAGAGATTGTAGTCCATGGCGACCACGGGCTTCGCCTTCGGTCCCTCCGGGATGAGCGGCAGGGCGAAGCGGGTCGTGCCGTTCAGCGTCGGCGGGACGGTCGGGCCGTTCGAGACACCGCTGGCGTCATACTGGAAGCCGGCCTCGGGCAGGGCCTCGTAAAGTGCCTTGCCGGTCGAAAGATAGGGAGCGCGGAACCCGACCAGCGCATGATGCGCGAAATCGTGCCAGTCGGCCGGTTCCGGGAGGCCGTTGATCGCATAGGCCTTCTCGAAGATGCGCCGGGCGGAGGCGAATTCGGCCAGCCAGTCCGCCTTGCTCCAGGCCTTGCCGTCGAAATGGCCGCAGGCATGGCTGCCGATGTCGTGGCCCTCGGCGGCGGCCAGCCGGACCTGCTCCAGCCGGTCGGCCACGTCCTGCTTCGAGGCGCCGAAGCCGACATTGGATTTGCCGGCGGCCTTGCCGGGGCCGGCATAGTCCTGCCGCGTCTCAGGCGAGAGCAGGAACACGCAGGACAGGAAATAGGTGAAATGCGCGCCCGTGCGCTTTGCCAGCGCCCGGCTGCGCTGCCATTGCGAGATATCGCGGGCGGCGTCGAACGAGATCAGCACCACCTGCTTGGGTCTGGCGGGCGAAACGGCCGGCGATTTCGGCGGATCGGCGAGGGCTGCATTGGCGCAGGCAAGCGAGGCGAGACTGAATGCAAGGACGCGGTACGAACGAAGCATTGGCAACCTTCTGGCGGGACGTCTCCGGCTGATCGGAAGCCGGCTATCGCGCAAATGTGGCGCGGTTGCGTTCAGGCAAGGGCTGTGGGCGCCGGGCATTCCCAGCCGATTTTCCGGCCCGCCCCCTTCCATGCCGACAAAATTTCGCTAAAACGCGGGCTCAAGAAGCGCCCCCTTCCGGGGCAGCAATGGTTTTGATTGATGTCGGACGACAGTTTTATCCGCGAAGTCAACGAAGAGATTCGTCGCGAGCAGGCGCAGGCGCTGTGGGATCGTTTTGGCCCGGCCGTTCTCGGCATCGCCATCCTGATCGTGCTGGGCACCGCCGCGGTCGTTGGTTACCGTTACTGGGACGAGAGCCGCGCCAACCGCTCGGGCGACGCCTTCTCGGCTGCCCTCAAATTCGCCAATGACGGCAAGAACGACGAGGCGATCGCCGCGCTCGACCAGCTGGAGAAGGACGGCTACGGCGCCTATCCGCTGCTCGCCCGCATGCGCGCCGCGACCGTCAAGGCCGACAAGGGCGACGTCGACGGCGCGGTCAAGGACTTCGACGCGGTCGCCGCCGACACCGCCATCCCCGGCGGCATCCGCGACATCGCGCGGCTGAGGGCAGCACTGCTGCTCGTCGACCACGGCTCTTACGCCGATGTCTCCAGCCGCATCGAGGCGCTGACCGCCGACATCAATCCGCTGCGCCACTCGGCGCGCGAGGCGCTCGGCCTTGCCGCCTGGAAGGACGGCAAGTCGGCGGACGCGCTCAAACTGTTCGACCAGATCTCTTCGGACGATGCCGCCCCGCGCAATGTGCGCCAGCGGGCGCAGCTGATGTCCGAGCTGATCCGCGGGTCGGGCAACGCGTCGTGACCTCGGATGGGCTTCAAAGTCGCCATCATCGGCCGGCCTAACGTCGGCAAATCGACTCTTTTCAATCGGCTGGTCGGAAAGAAGCTGGCGCTTGTCGACGACACGCCGGGCGTGACGCGCGACCGGCGCGTCCATGCGGCAAAACTCTACGATCTCCATTTCGACGTCATCGACACCGCCGGCTTTGAGGATGCGGCCGCCTCGACCCTGCCGGGCCGCATGCGCCAGCAGACCGAGATCGCCATCCGCGAGGCGGACCTCATCTTCTTCACCGTCGATGCCAAGTCGGGCCTGCTGCCGGACGACCGCACCTTCGCCGAGGTGGTGCGCAAGTCCGGCAAGCCGGTGGTGCTCGTCGCCAACAAGGCCGAGGCGCGGGGCGCTCAAGGCGGCATGCTGGAGGCCTGGGAACTCGGTCTGGGCGAGCCGATCCCGGTTTCGGCCGAGCACGGCCAGGGCATGCCCGACCTGCGTGACGCGGTGGTCGAGGCACTTGGCGCGGAACGCGCGTTCGGCGAGGACGAGGAAGAGGAAGACGGCGACGAGGTCGCCGCCAGCGAGGTGCTGATCGGCGAGGACATCGCCGACCCCGATGTCGAGCCCGCCTATGACGACACCAAGCCGCTGCGCATCGCCGTCGTCGGCCGTCCCAACGCCGGCAAGTCGACGCTGATCAATGCGCTGATCGGCGAGGAGCGGCTGCTCACCGGCCCGGAGGCCGGCATCACCCGCGATTCGATCTCGGTCGACTGGGATTGGCGCGGCCGCCGCATCAAGCTGTTCGACACCGCCGGCATGCGCCGCAAATCGAAGGTGCAGGAGAAGCTCGAAAAACTCTCGGTGCAGGACGGCCTGCGTGCCATCCGCTTCGCCGAGATCGTCATCATCGTGCTCGATGCCACCATTCCCTTCGAGAAGCAGGACCTGCAGATCGCCGACCTCATCACCCGCGAGGGCAGGGCGCCGGTGATCGCCTTCAACAAATGGGACCTGATCGACAATCCGCAGGAGCTGCTGGCCGAGCTGCGCGAAAAGACCGAGCGGCTCTTGCCGCAGGTGCGCGGCATCCAGGCGATGACGGTCTCGGCCGAAACCGGGCGCGGCCTCGACAAGCTGATGGAAAGCGTCATCAAGACGCACAAGGTCTGGAACAGCCGCGTGTCCACCGGCAAGCTCAACCGCTGGCTGGAAGGCATCCTCGCTCATCATCCGCCGCCCGCCGTCGCCGGCCGCCGCCTGAAGATCAAATACGTCACCCAGGCCAAGACCCGCCCGCCGGGCTTCGTCGTCTCCTGCTCGCGCCCGGACGCGATGCCGCAATCCTATGTCCGCTACCTGACCAACAGCCTGCGCGAAGCCTTCGACATGCCCGGCGTGCCGATCCGCATGGCGCTGCGCACCTCGGACAATCCTTTCGCGGGCAGGGCGAAGAAGCGCTGACGGTGCCCTTCGTTGTGGGCAAGATTTTCGCAACGCTGGCGGGACAGCACCCCCCTCTGCCCTGCCGGGCATCTCCCCCGCAAGGAGGGAGATTGGCAGCTCCGGCGCGGCGCCCTTCTTACAACGCTGGAGAGTAGCGAAAGCTTGCGTGACATCCGATCTCCCCCCTTGCGGGGGAGATGTCCGGCAGGACAGAGGGGGGTGTGACGGAACGCGACGCCGAATAGTCCGATCCGCCACTGCCTATCCGAAAAGAGCTAAGCAACCTTCGACAGCCTCTCTTTCATCTTCGCCCCCTCAGGCAGCGTCTCCAGCGCCGCCTGCAGCAATATCTCGGCAAGTCGCGCCGCCACCGGGTCGAGCTCGGCGTCCTTCTGGTGCAGGTGCAGCGCCATCATCGGCAGGGCCGGGAGACCGAGCACCCCGGGCGCGATCGCCCTGACATTGGCCGGCAGGCCGATATCGGTGCGGATCGTCAGGCCAAGGCCAGCCGCCACCGCCGCCCAGATGCCGCCGAGGCTGGGGCTCGAGAAGGCCATGCGCCAGGGCAGGCCCGCGCGGTCGAGCGTCTCGGTCGCCACGGTCCTGAGCAGGCAGGGTGCCTCGAACACCACCAGCGGCAGCGGCTCGCCATCGCGCGGACCTGCCTCGATCGGTTTCGCCGGGCCGATCCAGCGCGCCTGCACGTCGGCGACATGCCGGCTGTAGGGCAGGGTGGTGCCGTCATGCCAGGCGAGCGCGATGTCGAGATTGCCTGACAGGACACGCTCGGCCAGATCGTGGCTGCGTCCGATCCGCGCTTCGATCCGAACCTTGGGGTGGGCGCGGGCGAAGCGGCCGAGCACGTCGGGCAGCACGGCTTCGCCGAAATCCTCCTGCAGGCCGAGCCGCACCCAGCCTTCCAGCTCGATGTCGCGAATGGCTGAGGCCGCCTCGTCGTTGAGCTCGATCAGCCGCCGCGCATAGCCGAGCATCGTCTCGCCGGCTTCGGTGAGCGCCAGGCCGCGCCCTGCCTTGCGGAAAACCGGCGTCGCCGCCTGCTCCTCCAGCTTCTTCAGTTGCGCGCTGACGGCGGACGTCGAGCGTCCCAGCCGTTCGGCCGCCTTGGCGAAGCTGCCCAGCTCCATGCCGGTGACGAAGGTTCTGAGGACGTCGAGGTCGAACGTGACGCGGCGCATGAGATTGTCCTGATTTTCAGGATTGTTGATCAAAAACTTCCTGATTTTATGAATGAAGCTATGGCGCTACATCCCGTCCGTCAAGCCGTCAGCGGCCGTCACGGGAATGGAACCATGTCCGCCATCGTCACACGAAACGACTGCCAGCCGCCCAAGGGAGATATCGCCGGCGCCCCAGCGCGGCGCGACTTCGGCCCCAATCATCGCTGGAAGGTTCTGGGCATCGGCGTCGCCGCCAATGCCGGCTTCTCCGCCACCTTCTCCGGCATCCCGGCAACCGCTGTGGCGATGCGCCAGGGCTATCACCTCGACAATGCCTCGCTCGGCCTCGCGCTTGGGCTGCTCGGCCTTGGCGTGGCGCTGAGCGAGCTGCCCTGGGGCGTGCTCACCGACCGCTGGGGCGACCGTCGCGTGCTCCTGACCGGGCTCGGCGCGACGGCGGCTTGGCTCTTCATCATGGCAATGCTCGTCGTGCCGGCGAAAACGGCCGTTCCAGGCGTCGCGCTGCTGTCGGCAAGCCTGCTCGTTGCCGGCCTGCTCGGCGGCAGCGTCAATGGCTCCAGCGGCCGCGCCATCATGGGCTGGTTCGCGGAGGGCGAGCGCGGCTTCGCCATGAGTATCCGGCAGACGGCGGTGCCGCTCGGCGGCGGGCTGGGCGCGCTCGTCCTGCCTTCCCTGGCGCTGGCTGTGGGCTTCACCGCGGTCTTCGGCCTGCTTGCGGCCGTCTCTGCTCTGTCGGCCTGGTTTGCCTGGCGCTGGCTGCACGAGCCGCCGGTGAGAAGCGGCGGTGACGCCACCACTGCCATAAGCGGCCCGGCGCCCTTGCGCAACATCGAGGTATGGCGCAGCTCGACTGCCATCGGCCTGCTCTGTTTCCCGCAGGTGGCGGTGCTGACCTTCGGCTCGGTCTTCCTGCACGACTTCGCCGGCATGGGTACCTTTGTGACCAGCGCCACCCTCGCGGCGGTGCAGACCGGCGCCATGGTGATGCGCGTCTGGAGCGGGCGCTTCACCGACCGCCACGGCAACCGCCGCCCGTTCCTCAAACTCTGCAGCGCGTTGAGCGCGCTGGCCTTCCTGGTGCTTTGGCTGCTGGTGATCGGCGCCGCCGGCATTCCGGCGCTTATGCCGCTGCTGCCGCCGATGGTCGTCGTCGCCGGCATATCCGTCTCGGCCTGGCATGGCGTCGCCTATACCGAGCTTGCCACGCTTGCCGGCGCCGGCCACGTCGGCACTGCGCTTAGCCTGGCCAACAGTTTTGTGTTCATCGGCTTCTGTCTGGTGCCGATCGCCATTCCGTGGCTGCTGGTGGTCTTCGCATGGCCGGGCGTCTGGCTCGCGGCAGCGATCTGCGCTGCGCTCGCCTGGCCGATCTTCCTGCGCCCCGCTTGATTCACCCAAGCCTGATTCACCAGTCTGATTGTTCGCCGGCTTTGCTGTGAAAACAGCAAACCGGCTTTCCTCAAACATGAAAAGAACACGATCGATGTCGTTAACCCCGCATCAAGGTTAATGCTTCATTTTGGCTCTCCGGGGTCAGTAGCGTTCTGGAGAGTTCCGTGCATCGACGCGTTTCATTGCGGCTTGCCGCCGCCGCCGTTGCGAAAAAACGTTCCTTCCTTCCTCCTTTGGTGCTCGGGCTCGGTATCTGGATCGGGTTTCCGTCGGCCGTCGCCTATCAGGATATGGCAAGCCTGATCTCCGGCCTGGAATCGTCCAACGTCCGCTGGAACGCCTATATCGAGAAATCCGCCGCCGGCTCGGTGCATGCGGCCGAAATGCCGTTCGTCGATTCCGTCACCACCGGCTCGCTCTCCGGCTCCGGTGTGGACCTGCCGGGCGTCGGCACGGTGGCCTTTCGCGGCAAGGGCAATGTCGCAGGCGCCACGCCCGATGAAGACCGCGTCATACGCGCCGACAAGAAGGGCCGTTTGGTCAAGGTGGCGCCGGTCGCGCCGCCTAAGAATTTCAGCGCCGGCTCGATCTTCGAGCGCACCTCCTCGCTGCTGCGTCCCTCGATGGACAGCAACCTGAAGCTCACCTTCGCCAAGCCCGGCATCAAGGGCAAGGAAGTGCAGATCGCCCAGGCCTTCCATCTGCGCGAGGACAAGAAGCCGGATCCGGATCTGCCGGCGGCGCTTGTCGCCCTCGTCAACAACGACAAGCCGGATATCCTCGCCACCGCCTATGCCCAGTCGGCGCCCGACTACGCTAAGGCCTCGCCTTTCGAGGCGCTGTTGCAGGACGATCCGAACGATGGCCGCTTCATCCCGCCGATGGGCAAGGGCGACCATGCCTGGCTGCAGAATCCGCTGCCGGCGAGCGTCTTTTCCAAGCCCGAGCAGGCCTGCCTTGCCAAGGGCATCTATTTCGAGGCGCGCAGCGAGCCTGTCCGCGGCCAGGCGGCGGTGGCGCAGGTGATCCTCAACCGCGTCCGCAACCCGACCTATCCCAAGACGATCTGCGGCGTCGTCTACCAGAACGACAACTGGTTCAACCGCTGCCAGTTCTCCTTCGCCTGCGACGGCAGGAAGAAGATCATCACCGACCAGGCTTCCTACAAGACCGCCCAGGACGTCGCGATGGCGGTGACCGCCGGCAAGATCTTCATTCCCGAGGTCGGCTCGTCGACGCATTACTACGCCAATTACGTCCATCCGGGCTGGGCGCGCGCCATGCACAAGATGACCAGGATCGGCCTGCATATCTTCTACCGCACCTATGGCGGCGGCTGGAGCTGAGCCCTCAGGCGACTCGAACTGAGCCGATTGGGCGGCTCGAGCCGAGCCGCCTAAACGACCGCTCCGGCGATCCTTCCTCCGTCCGCCGGCGCACCCCGGCGGACGCGGCTTGTTGCGCGGATTCGCGCCGAGTCCTCACGCGGCCGTGAAGGGCACGATGTCGCACCTCGATAAATCGTTGATTTAATTATTAAAAATACATCGCTTGGAAGTTCGGCCCGTGGCTTGACGGGCGCGGACCCTCTAACTATGTTGCCGGCGACTTTAGAAGCGGACGGACGGTGATCGTCTGCCCGGGCAGGGGGGTTGCGATGGCCGACAAAAACGGGCCAGACGGAACCGGAGAAACCGGCCGCGGCAGGCAGCCAGAAGCCACCATCCGCGACGACGAACTTGAGCGCCGCCGGCGCGATCTTGGAGCATCGCTTGCGACGAGACGCACGGACCGGCTCGAGGGGAAAGACGAAGCGAAAGCTGCGACCGGTTACGGTCAGGCGCTGAAACTGTCCAGCGAGTTCATCGCCGGAGTGGTGGTCGGTGTCGGCTTGGGCTGGATCATCGACCGCACGGCGGGAACAACGCCCTGGGGTCTGATCGTCGGCCTGCTGCTGGGTTTTGGCGCTGGTATACTCAATGTCCTGCGCTCTGCGGGGCTTGCATCCGAATTCGGCCAGGGCGGCAAGCCGCGCGAGCCGAAAGAATGAAGTGGGGCGCCGCAAGGCGCTGAAGCGAACTTAAGAAGCCGTGTGGCTTTGACGGGGATTTAAAGTGGCTGCTGCTGACAAGGTCGATCCGATCCACCAGTTCCAGATCCATCCGATCATCCCGCTGCATATCGGCGGCTACGACGTCTCGTTCACCAACTCTTCCCTGTTCATGGTCGTGACGATCGTGCTGGCGTCGGCCTTCCTCTATATGAGCACGGCCAGCCGCGCGCTCATTCCGGGCCGGCTGCAGTCGGTGTCCGAAATGGCCTATGAGTTCGTCGGCAACATGCTGCGCGACGCCGCCGGCAAGCAGGGCATGCAGTTCTTCCCGCTGGTGTTCTCGCTCTTCATGTTCGTGCTGGTCGCCAACCTGATCGGCCTGTTCCCCTATTTCTTCACCGTCACCAGCCACCTCATCGTCACCTTCACGCTGGCGATCCTGGTCATCGGCACGGTCGTTGTCTACGGCTTCGCCAAGCACGGTTTAGGCTTCCTCAAGCTGTTCGTGCCGCATGGCGTGCCGGGCTATCTGCTGCCGCTGGTGGTGGCGATCGAAGTCATTTCCTTCGTCTCGCGTCCTGTCAGCCTCTCGGTTCGTCTTTTCGCCAACATGCTGGCCGGCCACATCACGCTGAAAGTGTTCTCGGGCTTCGTCGTCAGCCTCAGCGCGCTCGGCGCCGTCGGCATTGCCGGTTCGGTCCTGCCGCTCGCCATGGCGGTCGCGCTGACCGCTCTCGAACTGCTGGTCGCCTTCCTGCAGGCCTACGTCTTCGCGGTGCTGACCTGCATGTATCTGAACGACGCGCTGCACCCGAGCCACTGATCGATTTCACCGGCGCTCCGGCGCCAGCATACCCAACGTACCAACTGCAACGAACAAGCAACCACAGGAGTTTTGAAATGGACGCAACTGCAGCAGCTGCTATCGGCGCTGGTATCGCCTGCATCGGCATGGGCGGCGCGGGCATCGGCCTCGGCAACATCTTCGGCAGCTATCTCTCGGGCGCGCTCCGCAACCCGTCGGCTGCTGACGGCCAGTTCGGCCGCTTGATCTTCGGCTTTGCCGTGACCGAGGCTCTGGGCATCTTCTCGCTCCTCATCGCACTGCTGCTGGTGTTCACCAAGTAAGAAGCGCGCTGACAAAAGGGGCCGCATGGTGCGGCCCCGTATGGACAGGGGAATGAGATGTTCGTGACATCTGCCTTTGCGCAAGAAACCGCGCCGGCCGCGGCCGAGGGCGATACGCATGCGAGCACTGCGGTGCCTGCCGCGGAGCATGAGGCGTTCCCGCCGTTCGATGCCAAGACCTTCCCGTCGCAGATCCTGTGGCTGGTCATCACCTTCGGGCTCTTCTACCTGTTCCTGAAGCGCGTTGTGATGCCGCGTCTTGGTGGCATTATCGATGTCCGCAACGACCGCATCACCCAGGACCTCGATCATGCCGCAAGGCTGAAGGGCGAGGCGGATGCCGCCGTTGCCGCCTATGAGCAGGAACTGGCGGAGGCCAAGGCCAACGCCAACAAGATCGGCCAGCAGGCAAGCGACGCCGCCAAGGCGGACGCCGAGGGCACGCGCAAGAAGCTCGAGGCCGAGCTCGAAAAGAAGCTCGGCGAGGCCGAGGCGAGCATCGCCTCGATCAAGGCCAAGGCGATGAAGGAAGTCGGCACGATCGCCGAGGACACCACGTCGGCCATCGTCGAGGCGCTTGTCGGCGGCAAGGCCGACAAGTCCGAGATCGCGGCCGCGGTCAAATCCGCGAGCCGGTAAGGAGCGGGATCATGGACGCCACATCACTTGCCACGCTCTGGGCCGCTATCGCCCTATTCATCTTCCTCGGCGCCATCATCTATCTGAAGGTGCCGGGCATGCTGACCAAGTCGCTAGACGCCCGCGCGGTCAAGATCAGCGCTGAGCTCGAGGAAGCGCGGCGCCTGCGCGAGGAGGCCCAGCAGCTGCTCGGCCAGTATCAGCAGAAGCGCAAGGAAGCCGAGAAGGAGGCCGCCGACATCGTCGCCGCCGCCAAGCGCGAGGCTGAATTGCTTGCTTCCGAGGCCGCCAAGAAGACCGAGGACTATGTCGCCCGGCGCACCGCGCTTGCCGAGCAGAAGATCAGCCAGGCCGAACGCGAGGCCGTCAGTGAAGTGCGCGCCAGCGCCGTCGACATCGCCGTCGAGGCCGCCCGCGCCCTGCTCGCCGCCAAGGTCGACGTCAAGGCCGGCGCGGACCTGTTCAAGTCGGCGCTGGATGATGTCAAGGCCAAGCTGAACTGAGCCGACCGCAGTTACGAATGAGAAGCCGCCTGGGCAACCCGGCGGCTTTTTTGTTTGGGGAAGGAGCGGCGCTGAAGCTGCCAATCTCCATTGTGGGCGAGATGCCAGCAGGGCTGAGGGGGCGCGAAGGGCTGCTACATCTCGATCGTCATTCTAGGGCGGAGCAAGGAGCGGAGCGACGCGCGCAGACCCTAGAATCCATGCCGTGAGGTTAAGGCGTTGCAGCGGTTATAGAATTCTGCACCGTTGCGCTCTCCGGCGGAGGTCACGGCATGGATCCTCGGGTCAAGCCCGAGGATGACGAAGCGCCGGGGGAGATTAGCTATCACTCCAATCCGGCGAAGCTCTCTTCCTCAACCGGCTCCGCTCCGCCCAGCCTGAACGGCGCGAACGAGGCACGGTGCAGCCGTGCCACCGGCCCATGCGCCTCGATGGCGGTGCGGTGGCGGACCGTCGCGTAGCCCATATGCACCTCGAAGCCGTAATGCGCGTGGTGTCCGCCGCAGCCGCACATCATGCGGTCGCGCATCACCTTGGCGACGATCGAGGCGGCGGCGATCGATTGCGAGCGCTGGTCGCCCTTGACGAGCGCCCGGCCTTCGCAAGCGAGACCTGGCGGAACGTCACGACCATCGGCCAAAGCGAGTTTCGGCTGCAAGGACAGGCCGGCGGCGGCACGGCGCATCGCTTCCAGGCTCGCCTTCAGGATGTTGCTGTTGTCGATGCCTTCGGCGCTGATCGAGGCCATCGAGACGCTGAGCGCCGAGCCGAGGATCTTCAGGAAAAGCGCCTCGCGCTGCAAATGGCTGAGGCGCTTGGAATCGTCGAGGCCTTCCGGGATATTGGCGGGGTTGAGCACCACCGCGGCGGCCACCACCGGACCCGCGAGCGGGCCGCGGCCGGCCTCGTCCATGCCGGCGACCGGCCACAGCCCATCGGCCATTGCCTTCGTCTCGATCGAGAAGTCGGGCTTCTCGACCATTTCAAAGAGAAGCGGAGAATCGGAACGCGCGCGAGCCATGGTGCGGCGAGGTTCGCATCGGCTCCGATTCTCCGCAAGTCCTTCCGGGTCGGATGGGGCGTCGGACCGGGAAGGCACCGTCTCGCGGCCGGGGGACAGTGGCCGGACGGGATACTTGAAAGGAGGGCAATTCCAGACGGAAAGTCGCTTGGCCTGGAACCGTTTAGCGCCGGCCCGTCATGGCCGGCACTGAGATTAAAGCAGCATCAGCTGCTCGCCGGCGCCGGAGCCTGCGACGAATTGGTCGGTGCGAAGCTGTCGCCGCTCGACATTGAGGCCGAGCCGCTTGGCAGCTATCTCGAAGCGCCTGCCGATCTGCCAGGCATAGGGACCCGCGCCTTTCATGCGTTTGCCCCATTCGGAATCGTAGTCCTTGCCGTCGCGCATCGAGCGGATCAGCGACATCACATGCCGGTAGCGATCCGGATAATGACGCAACAGCCAGTCCTTGAAGATCGGCGCCACTTCGAGCGGCAGGCGAAGGATGACATAGCCCGCCTCCCGGGCGCCGGCGGCTCTGGCCGAATCGAGGATGCGCTCCATCTCCGGATCGTTGAGGCCGGGAATGATCGGCGCCACCATCACCGAGGCCGGGATGCCGGCGTCCGAAAGCTGCCTGATTGCCTCGAGCCGTTTCGTCGGCGTCGACGCGCGGGGTTCCATCGTTCTCGCCAGCATGCGGTCCATCGTCGTCACCGAAAGCGCCACCTTGGCAAGGCCGCGCTCGGCCATGCGCGACAGGATGTCGATGTCGCGCGTCACCAGTGCAGACTTGGTGACGATGCCGACAGGATGGCCGCGCGCCTCCAGCACTTCGAGGATCTCGCGCATGATCCGGTATTGCTTTTCGATCGGCTGGTAGGGATCGGTGTTGGTGCCGATGGCGATCGTGCGCGGCTGGTAGCCCGGCTTCGACAATTCCCTGTCCAGCATGCGCGCCGCATCCGGCTTGGCAAACAGCTTCGATTCGAAATCGAGCCCCGGCGACAGGCCCATGAAGGCATGCGTCGGCCTGGCGAAGCAGTAGACGCAGCCATGCTCGCAGCCGCGATAGGGATTGATCGAACGGTCGAAGGAAATGTCCGGCGACTCGTTGCGGGTGATGATCGTGCGCGGCTTCTCGACCTGCACTTCCGTCTTGAACGGCGGCAGTTCCTCCAGCGAGTTCCAGCCGTCATCGAACACATGACGGCTGACCGGCTCGAACCGGCCGGACGGGTTGATGCCGGCCGAGCGGCCGCGATTGCGGTCGGGCCGCACGCGCATGCCGCTCTGCTCGATCATCGCGTTCGCCATCTCGGCTCTGCCTGCTCCGAAAGCGGCAATGTCGGCGCGCACGATCTGTTCCATTTTCGCCCTCTCCCAGGGACTGTCGGCAGGCTGTCGAATCGCTCTGTTCATGAAACTATTCCTATTTGGCGAGAGAGAACAAATCAAGAACTTTTTGACTTCGAGCGCGCAACTGGCGCATCGCCGCACTTTCCGCTATTCGGCTAAAAATGCTCAGCGTTCTCATCGAGACCTTGAACGACGAAGAAGGGCTTGCCCGCACGCTCGCCTCGCTGGTCGGCGGCGCGGTCGAAGGTGTGGTCCGCGACGTGATCGTCTGCGATCAAGGCTCCGCCGACCAGACGCATCGGGTGGCCGAACATGCCGGCTGCCACTATGTGACCGGCGGGATCGGCGCCGGTATCGGCCAGGCCAAGGGCGATTGGCTGCTTTTTCTGGAACCGGGCGCCCGGCTTGCCGAGGGATGGATCGACGAGGTGGTGGCGCACACGGCGAAGCAAACCATGCCGGCACGCTTTTCACGCGCCCGGGCGGACCGCGCGCCTTTCCTGGCCCGCGTCTTTTCGGGCAACCGCGCGCTGGCCGAGGGTCTGGTCATCAGCAAGCGTCAGGCTCAGGCGCTGGCAAAGAGCGCGCGCAGCGCCGAGGCCCTGGCGCGGGGCCTTGCCACCAGAAGGCTGAACGCCGAAATCTGGGTGGCGCCGCCGAAGTGAGTTTCCTTCCTTCTCCCTGTTTTACGGGGAGAAGGTGCCGGCAGGCGGATGAGGGGCAGCGCCGACGTCTCCAGCGATTGCCCACCATTCGTGTGCCTTGCCTGTGCTTTACGAAGTGGGCTTGCCGCCGCGCCTGAGATGCTCGTCCAGCCGCGGCATGATCTCGACGAAGTTGCACGGCATGTGCCGGTAGTCGAGCTGCGCCTTGATGATGCCGTCCCAGGCGTCCTTGCAGGCGCCGGGCGAGCCCGGCAGCACGAAGACGAAGGTGGCGTTGACGACGCCGCCGGTCGCCCGGCTCTGGATCGTCGAGGTGCCGATCTTGTCATAGGAAATGCGGTGGAAGACTTCCGAAAAGCCATCCATGCGCTTTTCGAAGATCGGCTCCAGCGCCTCAGGCGTCACGTCGCGGCCGGTGAAGCCGGTGCCGCCGGTGGTGATGACAACGTCGATGTTGTCGTCCTTCGACCAGCCGAGCACCTTGTCGCGGATCTTGTCGCGGTCGTCGGTGACGATGTCCCGCGCGGCAAGCGTATGGCCGGCTTGCGCGATGCGGTCGGCCAGCGTCTGGCCGGATTTGTCGTCGGCAAGGCTGCGCGTGTCGGAAACCGTTAGCACCGCGATGCGCACCGGGATGAAGGGCCGGCTTTCGTCAAGCTTCGCCATCGCTCACCTCCATGCTGCGGGTCGCGGCGACGAACCAGTCGGAGTGGCGGGCGCGGATCTCGATCGCCGCGCGCTTGGCGACATTGCCGGTCTCGAACAGGCCGAAGCAGGTGGCGCCCGAGCCGGACATGCGCGCGAAGGCAGCGTCGGCGCGCTTGAGCGCCTTCAGCGCCTCGCCGACGGCAGGCTGAATGGCTTGAGCGGCCGGTTCGAGGTCGTTGCGGGTCGTCTCCAGCCAGTTACGGATGGCGTGAAAGTCGAGGCGCTTCGGCAGCGGCGGTAGCGCCTCGTTGTCGCGGCTGGACAGCGCTTTGAACACGTCCGGCGTCGAGATGGCGATGCCCGGATTGACCAGCACCAGGCCGAGCGCCGGAAACGCGGGCAGGGGGGATACTTCATCACCAATGCCGCGCGCGACCAGCGGCTTGCCCTTGAGGCACATCGGCAGGTCTGCCCCGAGCGAAAGACCGATCCGGGCCAGCGAATTGTCGTCGATATCGAGCTTCCAGAGTCGCGCCAGGGCGTTGAGCGCGGCTGCCGCGTCGCTGGAGCCGCCGCCGACGCCGGACGCGATGGGCAGGTTCTTCTCCAGCCGGATGGCGACGGGCGGTGCATGCTGCGCGCCGGCTTCCCGGCGCAAGGCATCGCGCGCCTTCACCACCAGATTATCGCCGTCGAGCGGCAGGCCGGCGGCGTAGCGGCCGGATACCGAGAAGTCGTCCTGCTCCGCCGGCTCGATCTCGAGCCGGTCGCCGAAGCGGGTGAAGACGGCAAGGCTGTCGATGAGATGGTAGCCGTCGGCGCGCTGTCCGGTGACATGCAGCGCCAGGTTGATCTTGGCAGGCGCAAGCCAGGTCCGGACCTCTGTGCCGGGCTCGAGAATGTCGGCTGCTGGCGAGATGGGATCAGTCCTTGGCGAGACGATATTCGCCGGTCTTGGGATCCTTGACCAGCGTGCCCATCGTGCCGTTCGCCGCCTGTTTCTCGGTGCGCCGGATCTTGGCCGTCACGCGTTCGGCCTCGCGCACGAAAGCGCGGTAACCAAAGTAAGCGGCGGCGCCGACGACGGCGAAGAAAATGATCTGCGGCATCTCAAAACTCCTCCCGCGTTCTCGCGGCAAGGCCGGCCGGATGGGCTCGGTCAAGCGATCATGCTATCCGCAATCATGGCTTTTTCAAAGCCCGAAGCGAGCCCACAGCGCGCGCTCTTCCGCCGCATCGATGACGCCACTGGCGGCGGCCGCCGCGATATCGGGCGCAGAGAAGCGCGAGCCGAACAGGCCGAAACGGCCAAACAGACCGCGCGGCGCGGTGATCAGCTTGAGCTGCGTCTTGTCGCCGAAACGGGTCCTGAGCACGCCGCGCATATCGCCCAGCGCATCGACAAGGCCGAGCTCCAGGCCTCGCTTGGCGGTCCAGAACAGGCCGGTGAACAGGTCCGGGTCGTCCTTGAGCTTTGTACCGCGCCGTTCCTTGACGAGGTCGATGAAGGTCTCGTGCACTTCAAGCTGCAGCGCCTTCAGCCGCTCGACATCTTCCTTCTTCTCCGGCTTGAACGGATCGAGCACGGCCTTGTTCTGCCCGGCCGTGTGGACACGCCGCTCGACGCCGATCTTCTTCATCAGTTCAGGGAAACCGAAAGAGGCCGAGACCACGCCGATCGAGCCGACGATCGACGACGGGTCGGCGAAGATCTCGTCACCGGCGACCGCGATCATGTAGCCGCCGGAAGCCGCCACGTCCTCGACGAAGACCAGAACCTTCTTGTTCTTTTCCACCGCGAGATCGCGGATGCGCTTGAAGATCAGCCGCGACTGCACCGGCGAGCCACCCGGCGAATTGATCGAGATGGCGACCGCCGGCGCGTCGAAGCTGAACGCCTTTTCGATGAGGCCGGCCGTCGAGGCGAGCGACAGGCTCGGCCGGAACTGGCCGCCGCCGGCCATGATGGCGCCTTGCAGCCGGATGACCGGAATGGTGACGACTGTCGAGCGCCAGGATTTCGGCAACAGGCGGTTGAAGAGGCGTTTCACGAAGGAATGTCTCCGGTCCATTTGCAAGGCAGCAAGATGAGATCAGGTCGGTTGGTCTGTTTCACGGCGTCATCTTGCCCTGGGCATGTAGGAATTCGCTGGCCAACGGCAATGCCGCATCGCCAGCCGGTGCATGTCGCGCAAAAGTGTGCAGCGGTTTTGCGAAACAGAGATGCATAAACAAAAACTTGAAGCGCGTCGCTAGGATCCATTTCAACGCGACGCGCTTCAAGGATCAATCGCCGAACAGCGATGCCAGGCCGTTATTGATCATTTCGGTCCGCTCCGCCGGCGCGTTGCCGGACTGACCGTGCAAGGTGAGCGGCGGGCGGATCGACAGTTTTCCGCGCGCGCCGAGCACCGCCCTGACGACGATGCGGATCGCCGCCGCGTCCGGTCGCGGATGCACGCACAGCATCTCGGCATCGCCGAAACGCCCCTCGATCGCATCGAGGATGGCGACGAGCTGTTCGGGCCGCGCGATGGCGGCCAGCCCGCCGCGCGGCCTGGCGACGGCGGCGGCGCTCCTGATCCAGCGCTCGAACAGGCCATCCTCCGCCACATGCGCCTCTCGGCGCAGCGCGTCGGGGGTGGTGCGATCCTCGGCGGCGTTGAACGGCGGGTTCATGATGACGAAATCGAAGGAATTGTCGGCAAGTCCTGCCTCGGCCCGCGCCCGGCCGGCAAGCGTGACGTCGGCCATCAGCACCGAGGCGCGGTCGCCGAGATGCGCATTGCCGGGATGCGAAAGCGTGGCGGCGGCGAACCCGGCCATTTCGGCCGAGCGTTCGACGAGCACGGCCTGGGCCGCCGGACAGCGCGACAGCACGGCAAGGGCGGCAGCACCCGCGCCCGCGCCGAAATCGGCGAGCCGGCCGGAAAAGCCCGAAGGCACGGCGGCCGCCAGCATCATGGCATCCATGCCGGCGCGATGACCGCCACGGCTCGGCTGCACCAGCCAGAAGCGCCCGCGATGGAAGGCATCGACCGTGTGTGCCGGCGTATCTGGGGCGATCGTCGCTGCCATTATTTCTGGCGAATTTCGTTTTCGATGCCGGCATCCTTCAGGATGCGGCGCGCCACGTCAGCCTTGTCGGCATCGACCATGACACGCTTCTGCAAAAGGCCGATCGACCCTTCGAGCACGCTCATATTCTGGTCGGCGACGAAACAGGCGATGCCGGCGTCGCGCATCAGCGATTCGACAAAGGAGATCACGACGGCGTCATTGGTGCGGACAAGCTCGATCATGGAACGAAAATCGCAGGTTGCGGCGTTTCTGTAAACGTGCGGGTAGACACACCGTCGGCAAAGCCGCGCCAATTCGCCTCTTGCCGTGCCCGGTTGTACCGCCCTAGAGTCGGCGCGGGATTAAGGGTGCCGTCGTGCGCGTTAACTCGTGCGCGTTAAACAGACGGGAGTTGTCGTGGTGGGTGTCGTTCTCAACATCGAAGGCAAGCGGGAACCCGCTTCCATCAAGGATTTGATCGATCTGACGGCTGCCGACATGGGCCGGGTCAACGAGTTGATCCTGTCCAAGGCCGGCTCCGACGTCGAGATGATCCCGGAGATCGCCAACCACCTGATCTCGTCGGGCGGCAAGCGGCTGAGACCGATGCTCACGCTCGCCGCCGCGCAGATGTTCGGCTATTCCGGCGAAGGCCATGTCAAGCTCGCCACGGCGGTCGAGTTCATGCACACGGCGACGCTCCTGCATGACGACGTGGTCGACGAGAGCGCGCTGCGCCGCGGCAAGAAGACGGCGCGCATGATCTGGGGCAACCAGGCGAGCGTGCTGGTCGGCGATTTCCTGCTCGGCCAGGCGTTTCGCATGATGGTTGAGGTCGGTTCGCTGGAAGCCCTCGACATCCTGTCGGCTGCGGCCTCCATCATCGCCGAGGGCGAGGTCATGCAGCTTGCCGCCGCCAAGAACCTTGAAACCACCGAGGACGAGCATTTCGCCGTCATCAAGGCCAAGACCGCGGCGCTGTTTTCGGCCGCCGCCGAAGTGGGGCCGGTCATCGCCCAGGCCTCGCGCACCGATCGCGCCGCGCTTCGCTCCTACGGCATGAATCTCGGCCTTGCCTTCCAGCTCATCGACGATGCGCTCGATTATGGCGGCTCCAGCAAGGATCTCGGCAAGAATGTCGGCGACGATTTTCGCGAGGGCAAGGTGACGCTGCCGGTGATCCTCGCCTACCGGCGCGGCACCAAGGCCGAGCGCACCTTCTGGAAGCGCGCCATCGAGGACAATGTCGTCGACGATGCCGCGCTCGAAAAGGCCATCGGCCTGATGGCCCGCCACGGCGCGATCGCCGACACGATCGTCCGCGCCCGCCATTTCGGCGAGATCGCCCGCGACGCGCTCGCCCCGCTGGAGGCGACGCCGCAGAAGTCGGCTTTGATCGACGTCATCGATTTCTGCATCAGCCGCGTCAACTGAGCCTGTCTGTCTTCCGGGCCCTGCTTGGCATCCGTCGGGCAAGGCGCATGTGAATCGCGCGCTGGCCGTCTCGACAAAGGGTGGTTCGGCAAATTATCTATAAAATATGGTCAGCACAGAAGACACCATCGCCGTCCGCATCAGCAAGGAATTGGCGGACCGCATCATTTCGGGCGCCATCGAGCCTGGCTCGCGGCTGCGCCAGGACCATGTCGCCGAGGAATTCAACACCAGCCATGTCCCGGTGCGCGAGGCCTTTCGCCGCCTCGAGGCTCAGGGCCTGGCGATCAGCGAGCCTAGGCGTGGTGTGCGCGTCGCCGCCTTCGATCTCGGCGAGGTCAGGGAGGTGGCCGAGATGCGAGCGGCGCTCGAAGTGCTGGCGCTGCGCCATGCAGCGCCGCATCTGACGGCGTCGATCCTCGACCAGGCCGAGGAGGCGACCAAGGCCGGCGACAAGTCCCGCGACGTGCGCTCCTGGGAAGAGGCCAATCGCACCTTCCACCGGTTGATCCTGGCGCCCTGCAACATGCCGCGCCTGCTCTCCACCATCGACGACCTGCACGCGGCGAGCGCGCGCTTCCTGTTCGCGGCCTGGCGCTCCGAATGGGAAATCCGCACCGACCAGGATCATCGGGCGATCCTGAGCGCGCTCAGGCAAGGTAACGTCGAATCGGCCGCGGCCACGCTCGGGCGGCACGTGCAATGGATCGGCCAGAAGCCGGTCAAGACCGCCTCCGGCAGGACCCGCGACGCCTTCGCCATCGTCGGGTGATTGGCCGAGGCCTCTCAGCTTCGTCTTCGTGCATAGCATTGGGTGAGGCTTCCCAGCTTCGTCATTCCAGGGCGGAGCAAGGAGCGAAGCAACGCGCCCATACCCTGGAATCCATGCCGTGACGTCGATCGAAAAGCAAAACGGATCAAGACGTTACGCTGATCGGCGCCCGCCGCACAGAGCCGGCCATTCTCGGCCGCAGGAGCGCTGCCGCCAGGTCACGGCATGGATTCCAGGGTCTCCGCGACGGAGCTCCGCTCCTGCTTCGCCCTGGAATGACGAACCCGCGGGCTTGCCATCTTCGCAAAAATATGGATTCGATAATAGATCGAACGCAAAAATTATCTATAATTTCAAGCCAGCCAGGGAAGACACCGTGACCAACGCAGCCGTTTCGACCTACAAGCCCTCCTTCAGCCCACTGCGCCTGCACAGCCGTTCGCTCGCCTGGCAGATCGGCGCCGTCATTCTCGGTTCGCTGTTCCTGGCGCTGTCGTCCTATATCGGGGTGCCGATGGTGCCGGTGCCGGTGACCATGCAGACCTTCGCCGTCACGCTGGTCGGCGCTCTCTATGGCTGGCGCTTCGGCGCGCTCACCATTGCCGCCTGGCTGGTCGAAGGCGCGGCAGGTTTTCCGGTGCTGGCGGGCGGCGCGGCCGGCATACAGCATTTCGTCGGCCCGACCGGCGGCTATCTCTTCGCCTTCCCGGTCGTCGGCGCCGTTGTCGGCTGGCTGGCCGAACGCGGCTGGAACGGCAACCGCGTCATGCTCGCCTTCGCCGCCATGCTCATCGGCAACCTGCTTTGCCTCGTTCTCGGCACCGCCTGGCTTGCCGTCATGATCGGCGCTGAGAAGGCCATCACCTTCGGTTTCCTGCCCTTCATCGTCGGCGGCCTGCTCAAGTCGGCGCTGGGCGCGGCGACGCTGAAGCTCTTCTCCACCTATCGGGCGGAACAGCGCGACCGCTCGTCCGGGACGCGATGACCGTCAGGCTGCGCGCCCATCATCTGCTCTGCCTGCTGACCTATGTCGGCAAGGGCTACTCGCCCGCCTTCACCGCCAACTACGACAAGGTGGTGAAGCGGCTGGGTGAGGGTGAGGGGGTTGTGGTCGTTTCCGGTCCGGACGACATCTGCGCCCCGCTGCTCGGCGAGCCTGAGCCGCATTGCCTGCGCCAAAGCGCCGCCGAGCGGGACCGGTTGGCCGCGCGTGACGTGGGGACTTTGCTCGGCCGGCCGATCGAGGACGGCGACCGGTTCGTGCTGGACGCCTCCAGCCTGGCGGGGATGCGCAAGGCCTTTTCCGCCGGCCTGACGCGCCAGGCATGCTCCGGCTGCGAATGGTCGGGCCTGTGCGACACGGTTGCCGCCGGCGGATTCAGCGGGACGCATCTGTAGGCAATCCGACGCTGGCATATGGGCATCTCAGACCTTCGCGCGGGATTTTTCGGTGGCGCGGCATCGTTTTTTAAGCCGGATGATTGCATTGTGATTCGCTTGGCGATTGAAGCCCGACCCCAAAAAGGCCATGCTTTGACCGGAAAAGATCGAGTCTAAGGGCGGCCTGCCAAGGGCGGGATCGCGTCTGGCTGAAAGGGATACGATGCGGCAAGGACGTGCGCGCTGGCTGACGAGGCTGGCATTTTTGACCGGAGTGGCGCTTTGGGTGCTGCCGGTCCAGGCCAAGGAAGAGGCCAAACCGCTCCAGATCACGTCTTTCTCGGGCGCCTATCTTGCGGCCCATATCGCCGAAAGCGACAACGACCTCGACGACGCGATCGCCTATTACAAGCAAGCGCTGGCCTTTGCGCCGGACGACAAGGAGTTGCAGCAGAGCCTGATGCTGGCGCTGGTCGCGCAAGGCCGCTTCGAGGAATCGCTGGTCTATGCCGACAAGCTGAAGGAAGTGCCCGATGTCGAGCGCTTCTCGCGCCTGGCTCTGGCCATCGATTCCTTCCACAAGAAGGACTACGCCAAGGCGCAGTATTGGCTGAAGCTCTCGCTCGAATCCGATCTCGACCGGTTGCTCTCCGGCGTCATGGAAGGCTGGGCCAAGGAGGGCGCCGGCAACGCGTCCGAGGCCATGGATTCCATCGACAAGCTCAAAGGCCCGGACTGGTTCGGCCTGTTCAAATCCTTCCACCGCGCGCTGATCGCCGATGCCGCCGGCCTGAACGACAAGGCCGATGAGATCTATGCCGCCACCATGGCCGACACCACGGCCGGCGGCTCCGCGCCCGAAACCTGGATGCGCAATGCCCAGGCCTATGCCTCGTTCCTGGTCCGCAAGGGCGACAAGTCGAAGGCCCTGGCGGTGTTGAATCAGGCCGAGGCGTTCGCGCCGGGCAAGCTCGAGATCACCACGCTGCGCGACCGCATCGCCAAGGGCGACAAGATCGAGCCGCTCGTCGCCGGCCCGGCCGACGGCGCGTCCGAAATCCTGCTCGACCTCGCCACCGCGCTCAACCGCGGCGGCGGCGAGCCTTTCGTGCGACTTTACCTGCAATACGCTCTGGCGCTGAAGCCGGACAGCGACGCCGCCCTTGTGCAGCTTGCCGCCGTTGCCGAGCAGCTGAAGGACGGCGAAGGCGCGGTCGCGCTCTACCGCCGCATTCCGGCGTCCTCGCCGCTGAAGGAGCTCTCCGACCTGCAGATCGGCCTCAACCTCGCCGACCTCGACAAGCATGACGAGGCGATCACCCATCTGAAGGCCTATCTCGACAAGCATCCGGACGACATGCGCGCCTATCTGGCACTTGGCGGCGTCTACGGCTCGAAGGAAGATTTCCGCTCGGCCGCCAGTCTCTACGACAAGGCCGTAGAGCAGCTGAAGACGCCGACCGCCGCCAACTGGAACATCTTCTACCAGCGCGGCATCGCCTATGAGCGGCTGAAGGAATGGCCGAAGGCGGAACCCAATTTCCGCAAGGCGCTGGAGCTGCAGCCCGACCAGCCGCAGGTCATGAACTATCTCGGCTATTCCTGGGTCGACATGAACATGAACCTCAAGGAAGGCCTGGCGATGATCCAGAAGGCCGTCGACCTGCGGCCGAACGACGGCTACATCGTCGATTCGCTGGGCTGGGCCTATTTCCGCATGGGCCGCTTCGACGACTCCGTGCGCGAAATGGAGCGCGCCGTCTCGCTGAAGCCGGAGGATCCGGTCCTCAACGACCACCTCGGCGATGCCTACTGGCGCGTCGGCCGCAAGCTGGAGGCCACCTATCAGTGGACCCAGGCGCGCGACCTGAAGCCCGATCCGGATGTGCTCGCCACTTTGCAGCAGAAGCTGCTCAAGGGCCTGCCGCCGATCGAATCCAACACCGCGCAGGAAACCCCGAAAATGAAGCCGGAGCCGACGCCTGTGCCGAAAGGCTGAGCGATTTTCGTCAACGTTCAAGAATGCGGGGCTCGTCGAGCCCCGTTTTCGTTTCGGCCTGGCGTCTGTCGAGCTTATGGTCGGCTTGCCTCACTCTGAAGGTCGGCAAGTTCTCCAGCGATAGGTTATGTCTGCGGTGGCAGGCAAATGCCTCGGTGATTGGCCGAAACGCCCTTCGCGTCGTCATTCTAGGGCGGAGCAGGAGCGAAGCTCCGTCGCGAAGACCCTGGAATCCATGCCGTTACGTTCGCCAAGGCGTGCAACGGAGCAAAATTCTGCACCGTGGCGGCGCATCCAAGTCACGGCATGGGTTCTATGGTCTGCGCCGCCTCGCTTCGCTCCTTGCTTCGCCATAGAATGACGACGTCGGGGCGGCTTCAACCAATCCCCGGTGTTTGTGCTGATTTCACGGAAATCAACGGAAAATCTTGCCCCAGGACAAGGGCGACCTTTCAAATCCCTGTGTCGAGGAACTAGAACATCTTTCTGTAGACGACGAACCCGGACTTCTCGCCGACCTTGTCGTAGAGCTGCATGGCGGTGTGGTTCGTCTCATGCGTCAGCCAGTAGACGCGGTTTGCACCCGCTTGCCTTGCGCGTTCGTAGACGCCTTCGATCAGCGCCCGGCCGACGCCCTGGCCGCGCGCCGCCTCAGTGGTGAAGAGATCCTGCAGGTAGCAGCTCGGCGCGATCGACGTCGTCGAGCGGTGGTAGAGATAGTGGACGAGGCCAAGCAGCTTGCCCTCGCGCTCGGCCACCAGCGCATGCATGGGCTCATAGGCGTCGAAGAAGCGCGACCAGGTCATCTGAGTGATCTCGCCGGCAAGCGCCGTCGGGCCGGAGCGCCCGTAAAACGCGTTATACCCGTCCCAGAGCGGCAGCCACTGCTCGTAATCCTGCCTCGTGACGGGTCGGACGGTAAGTTGACCGGACATAGCGAAACCTTTGTCGTTAAAGCTCGGGCGGAGCAAAGGATCGCCGCCGTTCGCCGGCAATGGGCCAGCCGCACGCAAAGCGTTCAACCTTGTCGGATGCGGGGCGCTGCCTTGACGCTTGCCGGCCCGGCAACTAGGGAAGCGTCATCCTGCGCTTTCCGAGGCCGCCGTGACCATCGAGATCCCTGCCCATATGCATCCCAGCCGCTCTTTCCAGGGGCTGATCCTGACCTTGCACAATTACTGGGCGGACTATGGTTGCCTCATCCTGCAGCCCTACGACATGGAAGTCGGCGCCGGCACCTTCCATCCGGCCACCACCTTGCGCGCGCTTGGCCCGTTGCGCTGGAACGCCGCTTATGTCCAGCCGTCGCGCCGGCCGAAGGACGGTCGCTATGGCGAGAACCCCAACCGCCTGCAGCATTATTACCAGTACCAGGTGATCCTGAAGCCCAATCCGCCGAACCTGCAGGAGCTCTATCTCGGCTCGCTCGCGGCGATCGGCATCGATCCATTGCTGCATGACATCCGCTTCGTCGAAGACGACTGGGAAAGCCCGACGCTGGGCGCCTGGGGGCTTGGCTGGGAGTGCTGGTGCGACGGCATGGAAGTCTCGCAGTTCACCTATTTCCAGCAGGTCTGCGGCATCGAATGCGCGCCCGTGGCGGGCGAGCTGACCTACGGGCTGGAGCGCCTGGCCATGTATGTGCAAGGCGTCGACAATGTCTACGACCTGAACTTCAACGGCCGCGAGGGCGCCCAGAAGGTCACTTATGGCGATGTCTTCCTGCAGGCCGAGCAGGAATATTCGCGCCACAACTTCGAATTCGCCAACACCGCGATGCTGCTCAGGCACTTCGAGGATGCCGAGGCCGAGTGCAAGGCGCTGCTCGATGCCGGCACGCCCAAGCCGAGCGACAATCTGGCGATGCACCGCATGGTCTTTCCGGCCTACGACCAGTGCATCAAGGCAAGCCATGTCTTCAACCTGCTCGACGCGCGCGGCGTGATCTCGGTCACCGAGCGGCAAAGCTACATCCTGCGGGTGCGCAATCTGGCCAAGGCTTGCGGCGAGGCGTTTCTGAAGACGCGGGCTGGCGGGCTGGCGGCGGCTTAAGGGAAGACTACAGCTTTCCCGCTTGATTCTCTTTTTGTTCCCGCTTAGGTTGCGGTAACTTGCCAAGGGGGGAACAGGCAGCGTGGGCATTCTCAAGAATTTTTCGACAAGTACGAGCTGGGTCGTCAGGCTGCTGTGGATCGGCATCGCCGTCGACGTGATCGCCGTACTTTCAGGTCTGTCGGAGATCTGGCTGCTGAGCGATATCGAAGCCGGCACCTATGATTACGATGTCACCGCCGCGGCCAATCGGAACGACAGCCGGCAGGGGGCGATAGGCATCGTCCAGCTCGTTCTCTATCTCGCGCAGGCGATTGTCATTCTCGGCTGGATCAGACTGGCCAACAAGAACGCCAGGGCGCTTGGCGCCCGTGACATGGAGTTCACCCCCGGCTGGGCGATCGGCTGGTATTTCATCCCTATCGCCAACCTTTGGAAGCCCTATCAGGCGATGTTGGAGATTTGGCGGGCAAGCAGTGGGTCTCCCGACTGGAAATCGGCCGGAACATCCGGAACGCTTCAGGGCTGGTGGGCCGCCTGGCTGGTGGCCAACGCGCTCGGCCGGGTCTCCTTCAGGCTCTCCATGAAAGCGCGGGAAATTCCGGAACTGAAGAACGCCTCGATTGCGACTGCCGTCTCCGATGTCGCCAGCGTTGTGCTGAGCCTGCTTTTCCTGGAAGTCGTGAAGGAGATTTATCGGCGGCAAACCGCCTGGCCCGCCGCCGCTCCCGCAATGCCTCAGGACAGCGCCGGCTTGCCTGAAACAGCATAGGTCACCGCAGCCAGGATATTCTGGCCGCTCGAGCCATCGATCGTGCGCATGGCCTGCCTCACCCCCGGCATCGTGATCACGCCGTGCATCTGGGCGGCGAAGCAGGCGCTGAGCGCCAGGATCTGCAGGGTTCTCGATGCCGTCTTCATTGTCGTTCAGCCAATAGGTCTCTGCCTGAGCGTGTGTCGCTTCAGCGCAGCGTTTGGTTCATGGGAAGTTCTGCTCCAAGGACGATCGACCTCGTTGCGTCCCGACAGCGGCTTGAAAATTCCGTGAAATCGCTTGAAGAGGCGATCCGCTAGCGGGGTGACAGCGGCCGGCCGAGTTGCTATTTCCCGCCCATTCGTTACGGCGCTGACGCGCCGGCCCTCCCCATCAAGGGGAGGGTGGGAGCCAAATCATGCCTGACCTATTGCTAGAACTTCGCTCGGAAGAGATTCCCGCCCGCATGCAGCGCAAGGCTGCGGGCGACCTCAGGAAGATGCTGACCGACGGTCTGGTCGAGGCGGGCCTGACCTATGAAGCGGCGCGCGAATACTGGACGCCGCGGCGCCTGGCGCTCGACATCCGCGGGCTGACGGCGCGCTCCAAGGACATCCGCGAGGAGATCAAGGGTCCCTCGACCACGGCGCCCGAGCAGGCGGTGCAGGGTTTCCTGCGCAAGGCCGGGCTTTCGTCGATCGCCGAGGCGCATGTCCATTCCGACCCGAAGAAGGGCGACTTCTACGTCGCCCATATCGCGAAGCCGGGCAGGGCGGCCGAGGAGATCATCGCCGAACTGGTGCCGGGCATCATTCGCGCCTTCCCCTGGCCGAAATCGATGCGCTGGGGGCCGGCCTCGGCAAAACCCGGCTCGCTGCGCTGGGTGCGGCCGCTGCAGTCGATCGTCTGCACTTTTGGCCCGGAGACCGAGGAGCCGGTGGTGGTCGATTTCGAGATCGACGGCATCCGCGCCGGCAACGTCACCTATGGCCACCGCTTCCACGCGCCGGGCGCCATCACCGTGCGCCGCTTCGACGACTATGTGTCGAAGCTCGAGGCGGCCAAGGTCGTGCTCGACGCCGACCGGCGCAAGGAAATCATCCTGGCCGATGCCCGCAACATCGCCTTCGCCAACGGCCTCGACCTGGTCGAGGACGAGGGCCTGCTGGAGGAAGTCTCCGGCCTGGTCGAATGGCCGGTCGTGCTGATGGGCGAGTTCGAGCAGGACTTCCTCACCATTCCGGGCGAAGTCATCCGCCTCACCATCCGCGCCAACCAGAAATGCTTCGTCACCCGGCCGCAGGGCGCGGCCGAGGACCTGTCGAACCGCTTCATCCCGGTCGCCAACATCGAGGCGAGCGACGGCGGCAAGGAGATCGCGCGCGGTAACGGCAAGGTGGTGCGCGCGCGCCTGTCCGACGCGCTTTATTTCTGGAAGACCGACCAGGGCGATCTGCCGGACCTCGGCACGCTGCAAGAGTCGGCGGCGAAGTTCGGCCTCGACCTGAAGAAGCCGCTCGACCAGCGCATGGCACGCCTCGATCATCTCAACGTCACCTTCCATGCCAAACTCGGCACGCAAGGTGCGCGTGTGGAGCGCATCAAGCAGCTGGCGCGAGGGCTTGCGCCTGTCGTCGGTGCCGATACCGCATTGGTCGCCCGCGCCGCCGTGCTCGCCAAGGCTGACCTGCAGACCGAGGTGGTTGGCGAGTTCCCCGAACTTCAGGGCGCAATGGGCCGCAAATATGCGCTGCTGCAGGGCGAGCATCCGTCGGTCGCGGCCGCCGCGGAGGAGCACTACAAGCCGCAAGGCCCGTCTGATCGCGTGCCGACCGATCCGGTCTCGGTTGCCGTCGCGCTCGCCGACAAGCTCGACACGCTGACCGGCTTCTGGGCGATCGATGAAAAGCCCACCGGCTCGAAGGATCCGTTCGCCTTGCGGCGAGCCGCGCTTGGCGTGGTCAGGATCCTCATCGAGAACCGGATTCGCCTGGCGCTGACGTCTGTTTTCGCCAAGGCCTTTGCAAACTTCAAAGGCGGCGCGGATCAGTCGTCCGACCTCCTTGCCTTCTTCCACGACCGCCTGAAGGTTTATCTCCGCGACCAGGGCGCCCGGCACGATCTGATCGACGCAGTCATCACGCCGCAGTCCGACGACCTGCTGCAGATCGTGCGCCGCGTCGAGGCGCTCGGTTCCTTGCTCGACACCGAAGAGGGCAGGAACCTGCTTGCAGGCACCAAGCGCGCCGCCAACATCCTGGCCGCCGAGGAGAAGAAGAAAACACTGGTCGCCGAGACTGTTGAGCCGGCGCTGTTCCGAGAGGAAACGGAAAAGAAGCTCAATGCCGCGGTGAATCAGGCCGAGAAGGAAGCCGGCCAAGCGATTCAAAACGAAGATTTTTCGGCTGCCATGCTGGCGCTTAGCGTGTTGCGCGAACCGGTTGATTCATTCTTTGAGGGCGTTCTCGTGAATGATGAGGATCAGGCCGTGCGCGCCAACCGTCTGGCGCTGCTTGCCCGCATCCGGACCGCCACCGATCAGGTCGCGGATTTTTCAAAAATCGTCGGCTGATAGCGCGAAAATCGCGCCTTCCAACTTGCCCGCATCCGCTAGGGTGCGGGCATTCCTCGACAATTCGGCGCACGAAATTTAATGCGCCGGAGCCGGCTTACAGTCATATGACGATGACCTCCGCATGGGACAACCGATGCATGTCGCCCGGAAGTGTGCAGCGGTTCCGGGACCACGACATGCATCAGACAAAAGACGTTCCCCAACCACGAAGGCATGCCATGAATTCCGTTGACGATATCGACCTGATTGAAGAGACCCCGGCCGCCGCCGAGGCCATCGAATCCGCTTCCGAAAACCTGCTCGACCACGCTGCCGCCGCGGCGGTCGAATCCGCCGAGCCATCCGAAGACGATGAGGAAGAAGGCGACGACGAGGAGGCCACTGCCTCGGCCGACGACGAGGATGAAGACGACGACGAAGACGGCGAAGACGACGATGCCGACGAAGAAGCCAAAGCCTCGGGCGACGATGAGTCCGACGACGAGGATGAAGATGGCGACGACGATGAAGACGACGCCGATAAGTCCGACGATGACGACAAGGAAGAAGCGGCCTGAGCCGTCTCCTCTCGTCTGAAATGAGGGGCGGCGCGTTATGCGTCGCCCCTTTTCGTCAGGCTTGCCCTGTCACTCTTCGAGAGTGACCTCGTCAATCTTCCAGGAAGATTGACCCGTCAATCTTCCACTATGCTGACCCGCACGCTGTCCGGATAGACGTCGACCTCGATCAACGGCTCGCCATTGACGATGGCCCGCCTTGTGGCGCTGCTCATGGCGCCGCCACGTTCCAGCATGCGCTGCAGGTCGGCGCGCGAACCATCGCTGCGGAACCAGGAATCGCCCTGGTCGTCGCTGTCGCGCCGGTGGAACTTGTGCCAGTTGGCGCGATCCTGCCGCACCATCTGCGCCGCGCTGCTCAGCGGATAGCCGTCGCTGGCGCGATGATCGCGATCGGAAATGCGCGCCGTGTAAGAGCCGAGCATGTCGTCGGCCCGCGCCGTGCCCGCGCTCAGCGCTATTGCCGCCATCAACCCGGCAACGGCCATTGCTTTCGAGACAGTCATGAAATCCCCCTTCTTTTTGAAACGCCAACCCATCGTGCCATATCCCGATGACGGAGATCGGACCGGCAATTCCGTTCGGAATTGCGTCCCGACAAACTGCGCCTAGCACATCGAGGCGGTGTGCAGTGTGATCTACATTGCCTTGCCGACGCGCGGCAGCGGCTGCGCATTTGGAGGCTGCGCGTTGGCCGTCGCGGCGGGCTGGTTGCCGGTTTTGCCGTTCGAAGCGGACGCGGTGCCGTTCGCGGGCGTCGCCGTCGAAGTGCCGTTTGCCGGCGCCGTGGCCGCGGGTGTGGTTGTCGGTGTTGCGGGTTTGGCCGACGCGGTCGCCGCCGGCGTCGAGAAGGCGCCGCCGACAATGCCGCCCCGGATGATCATCGGGGCCTGCTGGTGCCTGGACTCCTCGGGAATTGCCGCGACCTTTTCGTCGGTGACGGCGGGCACGGGATCGCCCAGCGCTATCATCGACGGCGTCGAGGCCGCGGACAGCTTGGTTGCCTCGATCGCATTTAGCCTGACGACGGAAGGCGTCGAGGTCGAGGGTCCGACAACGACGATCGACGAAGCCTGTGCCGCGCCGCTCATCGCCAAAAGGCTGATACCGAACGCTCCGAGCAAACGCATCACAAAAACTCCCCAGCCCGCAACCAACTCAAGCCCGCACCTTAGAGCCGGCACATTGAAGCCGGCTTGCGCGGAAACTTAACATTTTAGGGATTGATAAATCGCCAATGCCCGCACTTGCCCGATGCAAGCGGCCGTATTACGGGACCGGCATGTCTAAAGCGCGTCGCGTTGAAACGGATTCAATCGACGCACTTTAGGTTTTGTTTCATGCATGTTGTTGTCCCAAAACCGCTGCACACTTTTGGGCAACATGCATCAGGACTGGTGGCGAATTTGGCTGAGATACTGGCGATCGGCGAGGCTCTGGAGCGGGCTTTGGCGTTGCTCGAAGGCGGCGACGTCGTCGCCATCCCGACCGAGACGGTTTACGGCCTGGCCGGCGATGCCACCAATGGCGTCGCCGTGGCGCGCATTTTCGAGGCCAAGGGCCGGCCGCGCTTCAACCCGCTGATCGCCCATGTCGCCGATCGCGCGATGGCGGACCGTATCGCCGGCTTCGATCCGCTTTCGGCAAGACTGGCCGAAGCCTTCTGGCCCGGCCCGCTGACCCTGGTGTTGCCGCACAGGGCGGACAGCGGCATCCATCCGCTGGTCACGGCGGGGCTGGACACGATCGCGCTGCGCATGCCGCGCGGGTTCGGCGGCGAGCTGATCGCGCGGCTCGGCCGGCCGCTCGCCGCCCCCAGCGCCAATTCCTCCGGAAGGATCAGCGGCACCACGGCAGGCGCGGTCGCGGCCGATCTCGGCGACAGGATCAGGCTGGTCGTCGATGGCGGCGCGACGCCTGTCGGGCTGGAATCGACTATTCTCAAGGTCGAGAACGGCAAGCTGCGGCTGCTGCGGCCCGGCGGCATCGGCGCCAAGGAGATTGAGGCGGTGGCTGGCGCGAAGCTGTCGCGCGGCGCTTCCGGCATTGAGGCGCCGGGAATGCTTGCCTCGCATTACGCGCCAGGCGCCGCGATGCGGCTCAATGTCGAGGACGTTGCCCAAGGCGAGGCTTTGCTTGCGTTCGGCCGCAACCGCGCAGCGGGCTGGGAGCGGGCCGTTGCGTTGCGCAATCTCTCCGAAACGGGCGACCTGCGCGAGGCGGCCAGCAACCTCTTCGCCTTCATGCAGGCGCTCGACCGTGCCGGCGCCGCCACCATCGCCGTCGAGCCCATCCCGTTCGAGGGCCTGGGCGAGGCGATCAACGACCGGCTTGCCCGCGCCGCCGCGCCGCGTGACAAGAACGGTTGAGCCTATCTCTTTGTTTTGACGCAATTCCGGACGGAAAACCGTTTCGCACTTTTCCTGGAATTGCTCTAGGGTTTGCATCATGAACGATCAGCCCTTCGATCTCGATCCCGCCGTCATCGACCGCTTCGTGGCCATCGTCGGCGACAAATATGCGCTGCGCGACCAGGCCGATATCGCGCCTTACATCACCGAGCGGCGCGGCCTTTGGCATGGCCGCACATCCCTGGTGTTGAGGCCGGGCAGCGTCGAGGAAGTGAGCCGCATCATGCGTCTTGCGACCGAGACCGGAACGCCGGTCGTGCCGCAGAGCGGCAACACCGGGCTGGTCGGCGCCCAGGTGCCGGACAAATCCGGCCACGACATCGTGCTGTCGCTGTCACGGCTGAATCGCATCCGCGAGATCGATGTCTTGTCGAATACGGTCACGGTCGAGGCCGGCGTCATCCTGCAGACGCTGCAGGAAGCGGCCGACGCCGCCGGCCGGCTGTTTCCGCTGTCACTCGCGGCCCAAGGCTCCTGTCAGATTGGCGGCAATCTGTCCTCCAATGCCGGCGGCACTGGCGTGCTTGCTTACGGCAATGCGCGCGAGCTCTGTCTCGGCGTCGAGGTCGTGCTGCCGACCGGCGAGGTGTTCGACGACCTGCGCAAATTGAAGAAGGACAATACCGGGTACGATCTGAAGAACCTCTTCGTCGGCGCCGAAGGCACGCTCGGCATCATCACCGCCGCGGTGCTTAAGCTTTTCCCGAAGCCGAAGGGCAGGGAGGTCGCCTTTGCCGGCCTGCCGTCGTCCCCGCAGGACGCGCTTTCGCTATTCACCTTGGCAATGGACCGCGCCGGCGCTTCGCTCACCGCTTTCGAGTTGATCGCCAAGAGGCCCTACGACTTCACGCTCAAGCACGGGCAAGGCATTACCCGGCCGCTGGCCGACGACTGGCCGTGGTATGTGCTGATGCAGGTCTCGTCCGGCCGTTCCGAAGAAGACGGCAAGGCGCTGATCGAGGAGATTCTTTCGGCCGGCCTGGAGCAGGGCATCGTCGGCGATGCGGTGGTGTCGGCAAGCCTTGCCCAGGGCGACGCCTTCTGGAATTTCCGCGAGACGCTGCCCGAATGCCAGAAGCCGGAGGGCGCCTCGATCAAGCACGACATCTCGGTGCCGATCGCCTCGATCCCGGAGTTCATTGAAAAGGCGGCCGGCGTGGTGGAGGGGGTCTGCCCCGGCGCGCGCGTGGTCTGCTTCGGCCACATGGGCGACGGCAATCTGCACTACAACATCTCGCGTCCCGTGGACTGGCAGGACGAGGCTTTCCTCGACCTCTACCACCCCATGAACAAGGCGGTGCACGACGTCGTGCGCTCTTTCCATGGCTCGATCTCGGCCGAGCACGGCATCGGTCAATTGAAGCGCGACGAACTGATCGCCACGGCGCCGCCGATGGCGATCGATTTGATGCGCCGGGTGAAGGCTGCCTTCGATCCGGCCGGCATCATGAATCCCGGTAAGGTTATCTGATCCTTCCCATATCTGGTGGCCGGTCGCATTCCGATAACCATCCCTGAGATCAGCAAAATTTAACCGACTTTCTTAAGCGCGCCGGTAAGAAGCGAGCGCTAATGTTTCTTCCCATAACGAGGCCGGAAAAACCGGCCCTGAGAGAACCGGAAAAACGGCCCTCAGGAATAACAGGGAAGACATCGATGAACACTGGACTGAAGCCAGTCTGGGCCGGGCGCAACATGCGTCTCGACCCGTTTCGCCTGCCGCAGATGGTGAGCTATGCCACCCGCGACGACTATGGCGATGTGACCTTCACCATCGACCAGCGCGGCGCCGTCATCCGCCGCATGCTGGAGATGAGCGGCGTGCCGGCGATCATCGCGCTGCCCCCCAATGCGTTCCGCGGCGTCGCCGCGCGTGCCATGGAGGATCCGGACGGCAACGTCACGGTGACGCTGGAACTGCTGCACAATGATCCGATGCTGTCGGTGCCGCTTCTGGTCGCCGACGACCTCGACGACGTCGCCGCCGACTGGCGCGCCTGGGCCGATGCCTATCGCCTGCCGATGCTGCTGATCGAGGCCGACGGCATTGCCCGCACACTGGAAGAATCGCTCGGCGCCGCCATCAAGGCGCTGCCGCCGCAGGAGCGCCGCAAGGGCCGCGTCTCCAATATGCGCCGCCCGCGCTTCCTTGCCCGCCGCAAGGCCGGCAATCTGGGCTTGAGGCTCGTCGTCGACGGCCAGGAGATTATTGCGCGGGAGTAGCGCGGCTTTCCTTCTCCCCTTGCGGGAGAAGGTGGATCGGCGCGAAGCGCCGAGACGGATGAGGGGTGCTCCAGCGGAGTGAGACGTCGGTGTTCCCTGGAGCACCCCTCATCCGTCGCCTTCGGCGACACCTTCTCCCACAGGGGGAGAAGGGAAGGCGCCCCGCTAAACCAGCGGCTTCAGCCATATCCACACCGACCCGCCGATCAGGCCGAGGAAGATCAGCCAGCCGACCTGGTTGTTCGACTTGAACAGTTTCAGGCATTGATCCGGATTGTTGATGTCGAGCCGGATGATCTGGCGCGCCATATGCGCGCCGGCGGCGATCAGCCCGGCCAGCGCTACCACCGGCACCTGCGCCGAAGCGAAGGCGATGGCGAAGCAGATAAGCGCGCCGCCATAGAGCCCGACCAGCCAGGTCTTGGTGTTGTCGCCGAACAGCCGCGCCGTCGAGCGCACGCCCACGATGGCGTCGTCTTCCTTGTCCTGATGTGCGTAGATCGTGTCGTAGCCGATCACCCACAGGATCGAGCCGATATAGAGCATGATGGCCGGGTCATCGATGTCGCCGAACTCGACCGCCCAGCCCATTAGCGCGCCCCAGGAGAAGGCAAGCCCCAGCACGAATTGCGGCCAGTTGGTGATGCGCTTCATGAAGGGATACACGGCCACGATCGCCAGCGAGGCGATGCCGAGCGGAATGGCGAAGCTGTTGAACTGCAACAGCACGGCAAGCCCGATGAGCGCCTGTATGATGACGAAGGTCCAGGCCTGGCGGCGCGTCACCTTGCCGGCGGGCAGCGGCCGCGAGCGGGTGCGCTCCACCTGGTTGTCGATGTCCTCGTCGGCGAGGTCGTTGTAGGTGCAGCCGGCGCCGCGCATGGCCACCGCGCCGATGAAGAAAAGCAGCAGGTACCAGGGCGCCGGAAGCAGCGTCAGCAGCGGATCGGTCGAACGCGGATAGGCGCCCGCGGCAAGTGCCGCCGACCACCAGCAGGGCCAGAGCAGCAATTGCCAGCCGATCGGCCGGTCCCAGCGCGCGAGCTGCGCATAGGGCCAGAGCCAGCGCGGCAGCACTCGATAGACCCAATGGCCGCTCGGCGCGTCGGCGACACGGCCCTGGATCGCTTTCGACTGGACGGGTTCCATCACGCTGGAGTGGCAGCAGCAAGGGGCGCCGTCAAGCGGCCGTAGTGTCGCTTAAGCAGTGAAAACATCGTGACTGGCAAACCATGCCTTGGCGATTTCGATGAAGGCCATGGCCGCCTTCGACAGGCGTTGGCGCGTGTCGTGGGTCAGGATGATGCGCTGCATTGGCAGCGGATCCGAGAGCGGTTTGCAGACCAGCGGCAGGCCGTCATAGCTGCGGTCGCCATAGGGCCTTGTATAGCTGACCGCGACGCCGAAGCCGTTGGCCACCATGGAGCGCTGCAATTCGAACGAGCTCGTCGTCGCCCGGGCGATCGGCGACAGGCCACGGCTCAGGAAAAGATCCAGCATGTGCTGCCAGCTATGCGGCTGGTCGGTGGTGATCAGCGGATACTGCGCAAGCTCCGCCAGGCTGACGGCGTGCTTGTCCGCCAGCGCATGGCCGGCCGGCAGAAGCGCGTGCGGTCGCAGCTCGTGCAGCAGAATGCGCTTGAAATGGCCTGGAAGGCCGAGATCGTAGGTGAGGCCGAGGTCGACGGCGCTGTCGGCCAAGCGCCGCCCCAGCGTGTCGAAGGTCTCGTCGCCGATGACGACCGTGACGGCCGGGCAGCGCTCGGCGAAGGTGCGCATCAGCGCCGGCGCGAAATAGGGCGCCAGGTCCTCGAAGCAGCCCAGCACCAGCTCGCCGCCGACATCGGCATCGCGTGATCCGAGCGCGGCGAGCTCATCCGCCTCGCCAAGCACCTGCCTTGCCTTGGCGACGGCCCTGCGGCCGAAGGATGTCAGCGCAACGCCGCTTCCCCGCTGGCGCACGAACAGCTTCTGGCCAAGCGCATCCTCGACATTGTCGATCGCCACCGAGATCGACGGCTGCGACACATTGAGCGCCGAGGCGGCGGCGGTCACGCTGCCATAGCGGGCCACGGCAACGACATAGCGCAACTGGGTGAGCGTCAGTCTCATAGGAAAAAACTATAAACTAGATGACAAGTTATTATTTTACGCGATGTCTGGCGCTTGCGATAGTCGGGCCACCGAACCGCGAGCAATTCCAGGAAAAGTGTGCAGCGGTTTTCCGTCCGGAATTGCGTCAAACAAAGAGAGACAGAGCGCCATGGCCAGCCCAAAGATCGATGCTTCGACGATTGCCGATTACCAGCGCGACGGCGCTGTCTGCATCCGCGGCGCCTTCAAGGACTGGGTCGATGTCATCGCCGACGGCATCGAACGCAACATTGAGAACCGCAGCGCCACCGCCTCCGACATCGCCGGCGGCAAGGGCAGCTTCTTCGACGATTACTGCAACTGGGAGCGCATCTCGGAATTCGTCAGGATCGTGCGCGAATCGCCGGCCGCCGAGCTCGCCGCCGCGGTCATGCAGTCGCGCAGCGCCCAGTTCTTCCACGATCACGTCCTGGTCAAGGAGCCCGGCACGCAGAAGCCGACGCCATGGCATCAGGACATTCCCTATTACTTCGTCGACGGCAGCCAGACGGTGAGCTTCTGGATTCCGATCGATCCGGTGAAGGAGGCGACGCTGAGGCTGATCGCCGGCTCGCACAAATGGGAAAAGATGGTGCTGCCGGTGCGCTGGCTGAACGACGCCAATTTCTATGCCGGCGAGGGCGACTATTTGCCGGTGCCCGATCCCGACAACGACCCTTCGATGAAGGTTCTGGAATGGGAGATGGAGCCGGGCGACGCCATCCTCTTCGATTTCCGCACCGCCCATGGCGCGCGCGGCAACATGACTTCGGCGCGGCGCCGCGCGCTGTCGCTGCGCTGGGTCGGCGACGACGCGCATTATGTCGAACGCCCCGGCCGCACCTCGCCGCCCTATCCGGGGCACGACATGAAGCCCGGCCAGAAACTGCGCGAGGACTGGTTCCCGGTCATCTACCAGAGCTGAACGGCCCTGCCTCGTCATCCACGGGCGGAGCGGTAGCGAAGCGGACGCGCAGACCCGAGGATCCATTCCGTTACCTTCGCCACAGCGTGCAACGGAGCAGAATTCTGCACTGCAGCGGCGCTTCCAAGTCACGGCATGGATTCTATGGTCTGCGCCGCGTCGCTTCGCTCCTTGCTCCGCCATAGAATGACGAGGTTGGGGCGGAACTGACCGAATGCGGGACCTGTCTCATCACATCTTGATCAGGCCCATGTTCCCGTGCGCAATTGCCGCCAAAATGCCAAGACGCCTTGACCCGCCGCCCGCGGACCAATAGCGGGTTCAGGGAGACGATCAGCAAGAGGTGGCCATGAATGTTCTTCTTCTCGGCTCGGGTGGCCGCGAACATGCGCTCGCCTGGAAGATGTCCGCCTCGCCGCTGCTGACGAAGCTCTATGCCTCGCCCGGCAATCCGGGCATCGGCCGTGTCGCCGAGCTGGTGAAGCTGGACGTCGCCGACCATTCCGCCGTCGCCGCCTTCTGCCAGGAAAAGAAGATCGACCTGGTCGTGGTCGGCCCGGAAGGCCCGCTGGTCGCCGGCATCGCCGATGATCTGCGCGCCTGGGGCGTCCGCGTCTTCGGTCCGTCAAAGGCCGCGGCAAGGCTCGAGGGCTCGAAGGGCTTCACCAAGGATCTCTGCGCCAAGTTCGACATCCCGACCGCCGCTTATGGCCGCTTCGGCGACCTCGCCTCGGCAAAGGCCTATGTCGGGAAGATGGGCGCGCCGATCGTCATCAAGGCCGACGGGCTCGCCGCCGGCAAGGGCGTCACCATCGCCATGACTTTGGACGAGGCGAACGCCGCGCTGGAGGCCTGTTTCGATGGCGCATTCGGCGCCGCCGGCGCTGAGGTCGTCGTCGAGGAATATCTGACCGGCGAGGAGGCGAGCTTCTTCTGCCTGTGCGACGGCGCCACCGCGCTGCCCTTCGGCACCGCGCAGGACCATAAGCGGGTCGGCGACGGCGATACCGGGCCGAACACCGGCGGCATGGGCGCCTATTCGCCGGCGCCGGTGATGACACCGGAAATGACCGAGCGCACCATGCGCGAGATCATCGAGCCGACAATGCGCGGCATGGCCGATATCGGCGCGTCCTTTGCCGGCATCCTCTTCGCCGGCTTGATGATCACCGACCAGGGCCCCAAGCTGATCGAATACAACACCCGCTTCGGCGATCCCGAATGCCAGGTGCTGATGATGCGGCTGAAGGACGACCTGCTCGTCCTGCTCAACGCCGCCGTCGACGGCCAGCTCGCGCATATGTCTATCCGCTGGAGCGACGAGACGGCGTTGACCGTGGTGATGGCGGCGCGGGGCTATCCGGGCACGCCGGAAAAGGGCTCGGTCATCCGTGGTCTCGATCAGGCGGAAGGCGAGGGCGCCCAGGTCTTCCATGCCGGCACCGCCATCAATGGCGGCGCGTTGGTCGCCAATGGCGGCCGCGTGCTCAACGTCACCGCGCTCGGCGCCACGGTCGGCGAGGCGCAAGCAAAGGCCTACGCGGCGATCGACCATATCGACTGGCCGCAAGGCTTTTATCGGCACGACATCGGCTGGCAGGCCATCGCACGCGAGAAAGCCGGCGCCTAGAGCGTTTCACGGAATCGCCGAACCGCTCTAAGTCTTTGTTTTTACGCAATTCCGGACGGAAAGCCGCTACGCACTTTTCCTGGAATTGCTCTAAGCCGCCTTGCTTCTGCCTGTCCGCGCCCAGGCCGGCAGCCAGTCGCCATGCGCGGCAAGCAGATCGTCGACCAGTGACCAGATCTGGTCGAGATCGAGCTCGGCCGCCGTATGCGGGTCCATCATCGCGGCGTGGTAGATGTGCTCGCGGTTTTCGCTCATCAGCGCCCGCACCGTCAGTTCCTGCACGTTGATGTTGGTGCGGATCAGCGCCGTCAGTTGCGGCGGCAGATCGCCGATGTAAGTGGGCTGGATACCCGAGGCATCGACCAGGCACGGCACTTCCGCGGCGCAGTCGAAAGGCAGCGCGGTGATACAGCCATTGTTGCGCACATTGCCGTAGATCACCGACGGCTCGCCGGTCCATACCGAGTTCATGATCGAGGAGGCGTATTCCCTGGATTGCTCGACTTCGATCCGCTCCGCCGAGCGGTAGGCTTCCGCCTGGCCCTTCCAGCGCTCGATCTGCTCGATGCAGCGTTTCGGGTATTCGTCGAGCGGGATGCCGTATTTCTCGATCAGGTCGCCGCGCCCGTCCTTGATGAAATAGGGCGTGTATTCGGCGAAATGCTCGGAGCTTTCGGTGACGAAATAGCCGAGCCGGGTCAGCATCTCGTAGCGCACCTTGTTCGGGCAGCGCGGGTTCCAGCCGGGCTTCGGCGCACGGCCCTCGCGATAGGCGCGCACCAGATCCGGATAGAGGTCGCGGTAGGTGCCGTCCGGCTGGCGATGCTCGAACTTGAGATAGAACGCCATGTGGTTGATGCCGGCCGAGCGGTAGCGGATCTCGTCATAGGGAAGGTCGAGGTCGTGCGCCAGCTCCATCGCCGTGCCCTGCACCGAATGGCAGAGACCCACCTGCTTGATCGTGGGATATTTCTCGGCGATCGCCCAGGTGTTGATCGCCATCGGGTTCACATATTGCAGCATGATCGCTTCGGGACAGACAGCGAGCATGTCCTCGCAGATCTTCCACAGATGCGGCACGGTTCGTAAGCCCCGCATGATGCCGCCGACGCCGAGCGTGTCGGCGATCGTCTGGCGCAGGCCGTATTTCTTAGGCACCTCGAAGTCGGTGACGGTGCAGGGCTCATAGCCGCCGATCTGGAAGGCGACGACGACGAAGTCGGCGCCTTTCAATGCCTTGCGCTGGTCGGAATAGGTCTCGGCCTTGGCCTTGACGCCCAGCGTCGCGATCAGCTTGTTGACGACGACGGCGCTTTCTTCCAGCCGCTGCGGATTGATGTCCATCAGCGCGATCGTCGCGCCCGACAGCGCCGGACGCTGCAGCACGTCGCCGACGATGTTCTTCATGAACACCGTCGAGCCGGCGCCGATGAACGTGATCCTGGGATTCCTTGCCACTGTAAGCCTCCGGCACTTTTGCTACGCCACGTCGAAGGCGGCCCTGACGAGCCGTTCGGTGTAGGCGGTCTTGGGATTGGAAAGGACCTCGTCGACAGGTCCCTGCTCGACGATCTTGCCATGCTGCATGACGATGACGCGGTGGCACAGCGCCCGCACCACCTTGAGGTCGTGCGAGATGAACAGGTAGCTCAGGCCGCGCTCGTCCTGCAGCTTGCGCAACAGGTCGATGATCTGCGCTTGCACCGAGAGGTCGAGCGCCGAAGTCGGCTCGTCGAGCAGGATGAATTCGGGCTCCAGCGCGATGGCGCGGGCGATCGCGATGCGCTGCCGCTGGCCGCCGGAGAATTCGTGCGGAAAGCGCGACAGGATGTTGCCGGGCATGCCGGCGCTGACCAGCGCCTCGCGCACGCGGTCGTTCCGCTCGCGCCGCGTCGCGCCCAACCTGTTGACGACCAATCCTTCCTCGATGATCTGGCCGATCGTCATGCGCGGATTGAGCGAGGAGAACGGGTCCTGGAAGACGATCTGCATGCGCGAGCGCAGCGGCCGCATTTCGGTGCGCGACAGGCCTTGGATCGGCTGGCCGTCGAAGCGGATCTCACCACGTTTGGCATCCTGTAACCGGAGCAGCGCCTGGCCGAATGTGGTCTTGCCGGAGCCGGATTCGCCGACCAGCCCCAGCGTTTCGTGGCGGCAAAGCTTCAGGTCGAGGTCGTCGACCGCAACCAGCTCGCGCCAGTCCGGCTTGAGGAATGACCCGTGGCGCAGCATGAAGCAGACGCGCACGCCGTTCGCCTCGAGGATGGTGCCGCTGCCCTGCGGCAGCGGCTGCGGCCGCCCGCGCGGCTCCGAGGCGAGCAGCCGCTGCGTATAGGGATGCCGCGGCTCGGCGAACAGCCGCTCGGTGACGTTGTGCTCGCACATCTCGCCATGCTGCATGACATAGACATAGTCGGAGAACTTGCGCACGACGGTGAGGTCGTGGGTGATCAGGATCACCGCCATCCGCAGCTCTTTTTGCAGGTTGCGGATCAGGTTCAGGATCTGCGCCTGCACCGTGACGTCGAGCGCCGTGGTCGGCTCGTCGGCGATCAGCACGTCCGGCTCGTTGGCCAAGGCCATGGCGATCATCACGCGTTGCCGCTGTCCGCCCGAGAGCTGGTGCGGATACTGCTTGAGCCGTGCTTCCGGCTCGGGGATCTGGACATGCCGCAGGAGCTCGAGCGCGCGCGCCCAGGCTTGCCTGCGGCTCATCTTGCGATGCACCCGGATCGCCTCGACGATCTGGCTGCCGACCGTGTAGATCGGGTTGAGCGAGCTCATCGGCTCCTGGAAGATCATCGAGATGCGGTTGCCGCGCAGCTTGCGCCGCGCGCTTTCCGCGAACTTCAGGATGTCCTGCCCGCAATAGTCGATGCTCGACCGCGGCGATACGGTCGCCCGTCGTGACAACAGCCCCATGACCGTGCGTGCCGTCACCGACTTGCCGGAGCCGGATTCGCCGACGATGGCGATCGTCTCGCCGCGATAGAGCTGGAACGAGATGTCCTTCACCGCCTCGACGGTGCCGTGCTCGACCTTGAAGGCGACCTCGATGTTGCGCGCGTCGATGATGGGTTGCTCGTGGCGGACGTCATGGTCGTACCGGACGGCCGGAGCAAAATTGTCTGCGAGCGCGATCGTCGTCATCCGGCCACCTCAATAGGGATCGACGGCATCGCGCAGGCCGTCGCCCAGCGCGTTGAAGGCAAAGACTGTGATCAGCACGAAGCCGACTGGCGACAGGATCCACGGATAGGTGCCGATGACCGAATAGGTCGCGGTGTCCTGCAGCATCAGCCCCCACGAGATCAGCGGCGGCTTCACCGCGAAGCCGAGGAAGCCGAGGAAGGATTCGAGCAGCACCACCGTCGGGATCGCCAGCGTCACCGCGACGATCACGTGGCTCATCACATTGGGGAAGATGTGCTGCATGATGATGCGCCGGTCGGTGGCGCCGACCGCCATGGCGGCGCGCACATAGTCGATCCGCGCCAGCGCCAGGGTCTTGCCGCGCACCTCGCGCGACATCTGCGCCCAGCCCAGCGCCGACATGACGATGATGACGAAGCCAAGGAAGACATTGGTCGGCGCGGTGACCGGGATCAGCGTCGTCAGCGCGAGGTAAAGCGGCAGTTGCGGGAAGGCAAGCACAAGCTCGACGAAGCGCTGCATCCAGACGTCGAACTTGCCGCCGAAATAGCCGGAGATCATGCCGATGCTGGTGCCGATGACCGTGATGATGAAGACTACCGTCAGCGCGATCATCAGCGACACACGCGAGCCGTGGATGGCGCGTGACAGCACGTCGCGGCCGAACTTGTCGGTGCCGAGGAAATGCACCGGCTGGCCGTCCATCGAGGCGAAGAAATGCCGGTTCGCCGGGATGAGGCCGAGAAGCTTGTAGGGAGCACCCTCGACGAAGAAGCCGAGCAGCCTTGGATGGTCGTAGTCGGGGCCGACGATCGGCTGGAACGTGACCGGATCGAGATCGGCCGAATCGGACAGCGCATAGACCCGCGGCCGCGCGACGAAATTGCCGTCCTTGTCGTGGAAAACAGGCACTTGCGGCGGCGCGAAGGCGACGTCAGTCGCCTTGGGGTCCATCGGCGCCAGGAATTCGGCGAACACCGCCATGACCAGCAGCAGCACCACCAGGCAAAGCCCGGCCATGCCGGTCCAGGAACGCTTCAGCCGGCGCCAGACAAGCGCGATGTAGCTCTCGTTGCCATGCGCGGGTCCGGCCACCGCGACGCCTTCGGTCGGCAAGGGCGTGAGGGATGGGGGCGGCGGTGAGGGGTCGCGGGCCAGCATCTAGCGCTCCCCGAACTGGCGAATGCGCGGGTCGAGCAGGACGAGGAGCATGTCGGCGACGATGTTGCCGACAATCAGCGTCGCCGACAGCACCATCATGAAGGTGGCCGTGACATAGACGTCGCCGACCGCCATCGAACCGACGATCGCCGGACCGACGGTCGGCAGTGCGAAGATGATCGCCGTTTCGATCTCGCCGGTCAGCATATAGGGCAGCACCACGCCCTGATACATCACCAGCGGATGCAGCGCGTTGGGCACGGCATGCCGCATGACGACGGCGCCGCCGGTCAGGCCCTTGGCCTTGGCCGTCTCGACATATTGGGCGTTGAGCGTGTCGAGCAGGTTGCCGCGCATCACGCGCATATTGTAGGCGAGGCCGCCGAAGGTCGCGATCGCCACCACCGGCCAGACATGCTTGACCAGGTCGACGAACTTCGCCCACGACCACGGCGCGCCGCCATATTGCGGCGAGAAGAACGAGCCGATCTCCGAAACGTTGAACTGGAAGACCAGGAGATAGACGATGATCAGCGCCATCAGGAAGCGCGGCACCGTCATGCCGAGGAACGAGATCGCCGAAAGTGTCGTGTCGATCCAGGAATATTGCCGCGTCGCCGCCCATATGCCGAAGGTGATGCCAAGCACCGAGGCGAGCAGGTGGCAGACCAGCGCCAGAAGCAAGGTGCGCGGCAGGCGCTCGCCCACCACATCGGCCACCGGCTTGTTGTAGTAGAGGCTGTAGCCGAAATCGCCGCGCGTGACGATGCCGCCGATCCAGTTGAGGTACTGGACGGGCAGCGGCTTATCGAGGCCGTGCTCGACACGGTAGGCCTGCGCCTGCGCGTCGGCTTCGGCGAAGGACGCGCCGCCCTGGTTGATCAACTGCGAGCGGATGTAGTCTGCATAGTCGCCGGGTGGCGCCTGGATGATGGCGAAGGTGACCAGGCTCAGGATGAGGAGGACCGGAAGCGCCGACGCTATGCGCATGAGCAGGAATCGCAGCATGGACGGTCCGCTTCCTTTTTTGACCGGTCGCTCCCTCGGGTGCGTTCGGAGGTTTCGTTTGTCCGGCCGCGCCGCGACGCGGCCGGACATCTCTTGGTCAGGGGAGGTAGACCTTACATCGGACCCTTGTCACCCGGCTTGCCGGGAAGCTCTTCGGGGAACAATTCATATTTCGCCTGTTTGTCGGCCGCGACGAAAACCCGTTCGCGGATGATCGAATCCTCGGCCCAGTTGAACATGAAGATCGGCGTGCCCTGCGGGATGTTGGAGAAGCGCTTGTTGACGATCAGCGCGCCCGGATATTCCGTCAGGCCGATATTGTAGACATGTTCGGTCGAGATCTTCTGGAATTTCTTCATCAGGCTGGCGCGCTCGTCATTGTTTGACGAGGAGACGAACTTGTTGATGATATCGACAAGGTCCTTTTCGAAGGGCATCAGGTCGACCACGCCGCTTTCGGGCGCGCGGTGATCCCAGCTGGTTTTGGGGCCGACGGGCGCGAGTTGCACGGTGTTCTGCACGACGGAAGTCAGCTCCTGCTCGTTGCGCCGGATCAGCCAGTCGAAGCGGCCGGAATATTGCGTGGCGTCGCGCTGGGTGCCGTTAAGTCCGTTGAGCACGACCCGCAAGCCCAGTTTCTCCATCTGCGCCACCACGCCTTCGGCGAGGCTCTTGTCGGTCGTGTAGTCGTTGTTGACCAGCATCACGATCTCGACATTCTTGCCGCCGGCGGTGCCCGCCGGGAAATTCACGAAACCGTCGCCGTCGGTATCCTTGAGACCGGCCTTGGCGAGCTCGGCCTTGGCGCCTTCGAGATCGAACGGATAGTACACCGTCGACTTGCGGTCATAGAAGCTGGTGCCGGAGGAGAAGCCGCCGGGATAGATGGCGGTGAACGGCCCCTTGACCAGTGATCCGCCGAGCGCCTTGCGGTCGATCGCCATGGTCACGGCCTTGCGGAAATCCTCGTTACGGTTCAGCTCGCGGATCGCCTGGCCACGCTCGTCCGGGTTGCCCCAGCCATTGGCGGAGAAGTTCAAGCGCAGATTGTAGCCGATCAGCCGCGGACCGAAGGCGAGCCTGGCCGGCGCATTGGCTTCCGCCGCTCGTTTCAGTGAAGCGACGAAATTCTCCGGTTGCTCGAGATTGGAGAAGTCTCCGGAGCCCGCCACCGCCTGGACGTCGCGGTCGGCCCAGGTCGACAGCTTGTAGTGCAACTCGTTGAGATAAGGCAGCTGGTTGCCCTTCTCGTCCACCTTCCAATAGTAGGGGTTGCGGCGCATGACGATGATGTCGTCCGGCCGGTACTCGACCGGCACCCAGGCGCCCATCACCGGCATGTTCATATATTCGGGCGGGAAGGCGTTCTTGAACTGGTCGTAGGTGTTCTTCGAATATTTCGGATGCTGCGGCTTGAGGATATGCGACGGGCCGGGGCAGAAGGTGCCGTAGGCCATCGCATAGAGATATTGCCGCGGGAAGGCGTCCTTGAACGTCCACTCGACGGTGTTGTCGTCGATCTTCTTCAGCGTCGTGCCGACCCCAAACGTTTCCGGCGTGGCGCCGTTCAGCGGCGAGACGTTTGGATCGACCACCTCGTCGTCCCAGTAGAACATGACGTCGTCGGCGTTGAAGGGAGCGCCGTCGGACCATTTGGCGCCTTCGATCAGATGCATGGTCAGCTTGTGGCCGTCGCTCGACCAGTCCCAGCTCTTGGCGAGGTTGGGCAGCGGCTCGGTGTCCTTGGCCTCGACCTGGAACAGCGGCGCAGTGCGCGTCAGGCATTCGGACAGGCCGATGTCGATGCCGCCCCAGCCCTGCGTCTGGCCGGCGCCGTAGTTCCAGCCTTCCGGCCTGCCGCCGATGACATGGCGCATCGTGTCGCCATAGACGCCGATGCCGTCCGGCATGTTGCCGGTCTTGAAGACCAGCGGTTCCTTGGGCAGGCGGTCCTTGACCGGCGGTAGCTTGCCGGTCTTGACGTATCTCTCCGTCACCCAGTCCGGCTCGTGATATTGCGGCAGCGCCTTGAACTCCAGGATGGAATCGCGCGCCACATAGTGGATCTTGCCTTCGGCCGGAAACGTCGCCGGCTCGGGCGGGATCGTCGGTTCGGATGCCAAGGCGTATGCCGGAATGGCAACGCTCATCGCCAGTCCGGCGGCAAAGCCTATTCTGCGTAAGGTCCTCATCGTCTCCTCCCAGTTGTTTGGACGCCTGCTGCTGCCCGCTTCTTGTTCTGAATGGCCGACTTTGGCGGACGTGCCTCCTGCGCGTCCGTCAGCATGCCCGGGCGATCTCAGCCGGCCTGTTTGAGCGCCGCCTTTTCGGCGCGCAATTCCTCGATCGAACGCACGCTCCGCCGCGCCGCGCCCGCCCATTCGCGGGTCTTGACCTTGGATTTCGAAAGCCGCTCCTTCGCCGCCGGAATGGCATCGGCATATTGCGGCAGCCATTGAGCCTGGGCGACAACCATTTCGTCCACCATCTGCCAGACTTCTTCCGGGGTTGACACGGCGCCCACCAGCGGATCGTGCAGCACGGCGAGCTTCAAGAGGTCGATGTCGCCGGAAATGGCCGCATGCACAGACATGCGTTGCACGTTGATCGAAGCCATGCAGGTTGCGGCGCAGGCCTCCGGCAGCGTGATGCCGGCCGCCATGTTGATGCCGAAACGGTCGACGAAGCCGGGCGATTCGATGATGGCGTCCTGCGGCAGGTTGGTGATCACGCCGTCGTTCTTGACGTTGAAGTGACCGCGATAGACGCGGTTGGTCTCCAGCGCCTCGAGGATGCGGCTGGCATGCTCGTTGGAGCGCTTCGCCGGGTCGATCGGCTTCGAGGCCGCTTCGAGGAATTGCGGATATTCGGTCTCGAACCAGTTGCGGGTCTCGGTCGAGTAGCGCAGATAACCGCCGGTCTCGCCATGGATCCAGTCGGACATGTCGATCCAGCGCGTGATCTCGTCGGGACGCTTGCGGTACCAGGGCAGGTATTCCGACAGATGGCCGTTGCTTTCGGTGGAATAGACGCCGAAACGCTTCAAAACGTCGATGCGCAGCTTCTCCTGCTTCGAATAGACCGGATGCGCCTCGAAGGCGGCGACTAGCTCGTCCTTGCCGATCGGCCGGCCGTTCAGCCTGAGCCCGATGAACCAGGTCTGGTGGTTGATGCCGGAGCAGATATAGTCGAGCTCCCTGGGCGACTTCGCGCCGAGCACTTCGGCGATCTGTTCGGCGCCGTGCTGCACGCCGTGGCAGAGCCCGACCGTATCGACCTTGCCGTATTCGATCGCGGCCCAGGTGTTCATCGCCATCGGGTTGGCGTAGTTGAGGAACTTGGCGTTCGTGTCGGCGACCTCGCGAATGTCTTTGCAGAAGTCGAGGATCACTGGAATGTTGCGCTGGCCGTAGAGGATGCCGCCGGCGCAGATCGTGTCGCCGACGCACTGGTCGATGCCATATTTCAGCGGGATGCGGATGTCGTCGGCATAGGCTTCAAGCCCGCCGACGCGCACGCAGCTGATGATGTAGCGCGCGCCCTCCAGCGCCTCGCGGCGGTTCGTGGTCGCCGTCACCTTCGTCGGCAATTTGTTCGCCTCGACGATCCGGTCGAGGATCGCCTTGATCATGCCGAGATTGTGCTCGCTGACATCGGTCAGCGCGAATTCGATGTCCTTGAATTCCGGCACGCACAGGATGTCGGTGAACAGCTTCTTGGTGAATCCGACGCTGCCGGCGCCGATAATAGCGATTTTGAAACTCATCACCTTCACCTCGATCCAATCGAATGCTAGGCAAGGAGCAACAAGGGAGGATATGGCCGCACGCAACAGCGCGCCCGCCATTCAAAGCCGGAAATCCGGCTTTTTCTCCTCCCGCCCGCTCCTCGACCGCGGGTCTTTCGCGTCTTGAGGGCCGGATTATGCGCTTATTCGCCGGCGCGGCCAGAGAAGGATTATGCTTTCGAGGGTAATTTTGTGCTGCGGGACCTGATCGCCAACGGAAAGCTGATGCGCACGATCTCGCTGCCGCGCGGCCGCCAGCGCCTGCATGCCATGCCGACCAGCACCGGCTATGAGCTGCGCGAGGACGAGACCTACGACTGGGACGGCAGGAAGCGCGGCCAGACCCCGTTCACCGTGCTCCAGCATACGATCAGCGGCACCGGCCAATTGCGCTACGAGAGCCGCAACTACCGTCTGCAGGCGAACGACACGCTGCTGGTGCTGGTGCCGCACAATCATCGCTACTGGTTGGCCAAGGGCGACCGCTGGGAATATTTCTGGATCTCGATGAATGGCGAGGAGGCACTGCGCATCCACAAGTCGATCCTCAGCGTTTCGGGCCCGGTGTTCCGGCTGCAGCCGGCCACCGTCGATCACCTTGCCGACTGCAGCCTGCGGCTCATCAAGGGGGCGGGTTCACCGGGCGCCGCGTCGGCGATCGCCTATGAGGCGGCGATGGCGCTTTACGACGACGTCTTCGGCTCGCACGCCTTCGCCGAGAAGCAGAGCGCCATGCAGCCGGTCATCGACCACATCAACGCCAATCTCGACAAGCCGCTGCCGGTGGCGGAGCTGGTCGAGATCAGCGGCCTGAGCCGAGCCCATTTCTCGCGCTGCTTCGCCGAGAGCGAGGGGCTGCCGCCGGCGGAATTCGTCCTGCAGCAGCGCTTGCAGCGCGCGGCGAAGCTGCTCACCAAGGCGGATTTCCTGCCGGTGAAGGAAGTCGCGGTGCTGTGCGGCTTCGAGGACGCGAACTACTTCTCAAAAGTCTTTCGCCGCTGCTACGGCATCAACCCGACGCAGTTCCGCACCACCGGCATGTATGCCAGCCTGGGCAACCATCGTTGATGATGCTTGGGGCTCAGTGTCGCTTGTGGTCGAGAGCGGTCGATGCGGTATTGACCGGATCGGCCGCCGCGAGAGCCGCGTCGATCTGCTCGGGTGTGCGCTGCTCGGTGCGTTTCCAGGCGACATATTGCACGATGCCGAAGCCCGGCCGCTGTGGCACCGTCTTCACCACCGGCATGCGGAATCCGTCGCGGAATCTTTCCCAGCGCGATCCGAGCACGGCGACCATCTCCTCGACGGTCGGCGGCGTCGCCACGTCGGCATAGGTGATGGTCACCTTGCCGGCCAGCGCCGTCTCACGTGGTACCGGCACCGGGATCGAGGCGAGGTAGTCGGCCGGCACGTCGAGCAGTCCGCCAAAGGCCCATTCCTGGCGCAGTTCGTCGGCGCTCATCGGCGCGACGGAAACGTCGATGTCGTGGGGCGTGCCCGGCACGCGATAGGGGCAGCGGAAACGGCCGCAATTGGCCTGCGCCGAAAATTGCCACAGCGCATAGCCCTGCCAGTTGCCCATCGGGAAATGCACGTCGATGTCCGGCTTGTAGCGCGCATACCAGAGCGGCAGCCGTGATAAGAGGCGGTACTGGTAACGGTTGTCGGCGATGTACTGGGCCGTCTTGCCGTTGACATAGAGGACCGGGAAACGGCCGAGGCGACGATGCACCTGGCGCACGAATTCCTCCGCGTCCTCCAGCGACATCCATTGCGTGGCATCGATGCCTTCGATGTCGAGGGCCATCAGCTCATCCGGAGCCGGTTCGGCGAAATCGATGAAATTGTTGGCCTGCTCGACCGGGTTGCCGGGGCGGGCGAGATGATAGGCGCCCCATTTCAGGCCGAGCGCCTTGGCCACGACCTTGCGCGTCTGGAACAATTCGCGCGTCACCGCATAGCGCTTCCATTGCGCCTTGCAGAGTTTGACGTCGGCCTCGGCCCCGAAGCAGAAGTAAGGTGGCGGCAGCCCGTCGGACGCCTTGTTGATGAAGCCGGCGATGCGCTTGTCGGTGACGAGCTGCTGCCAGTCGATGGAATTGTATTCGTAGGCGTCGATCACCAGCGGGCGGTCGGCATTCTTCCACGGCTCGGAGAAATCCGAGGCCTGTGCCGCCGTGCCGAGCGCAACCGCCGCCGCGAGAAGCGCCAGGCGGCGAAGAGGGCGCGCCGGCTTTTTCAATCAGGGTGTCCCCACTGACCAGGGGACGATCCTGAACCGCTATGGTTAAGGAATTGCTTTCACAACATCGGCTTGCTTCGGTCCGCTCCAAAACGTCAAAAAAGTATCGGTCGGGTGGACAAGCCGTGGTGGCAGGCGCTTCAATTGCCGCCTAAGCTTTCCATCGCGGTGGCCAGTGGGAATACACGGTTTGCCCAAACGAAGCGCAGCAACCGGTCACAAGACCGGACCCGCGCGGGGAGGAAAATGAAGATGAATCCGGACCTGGAAGTCGTCCAGATCAGACAAGGAGAGTCGTTCAAGGCCTGGGCCCACGGCTATCCTTTCCGCACCGTGCGCTGGCACTTCCATCCCGAATACGAACTGCATCTGGTTGTCGCCACCACCGGCCGTTATTTTGTCGGCGACTTCATCGGCGAGTTCGAGCCGGGCAATCTGGTGCTCACCGGGCCCAACCTGCCGCACAACTGGGTCAGCGACGTGCCGCCGGGCGAGACCGTGCCGCTGCGCGGCCGTGTCGTGCAGTTCTCCGAAGAATTCATCGCCGACGCTTCCGCCGCCTTGCCCGAGCTTGCCGCCTGCGCCGGCATCCTTGAAACCAGCCGCCGCGGCGCGCTGTTCTCGGCGGCGACGGCCGAGCTTGCGGCGCCCTTGCTGGCGGAGCTGACCGAGGCGCAGGGCGTGCGCCGCCTGTCGCTGTTCATGGCCGTGCTCGACATTTTGAACCGCGCCGGCGATGTCCGCACGCTGGCCAGCGCCGGCTATCTGCCCGACCCGTCCGGCTTCATGTCGGCCGGCATCAACCAGGCGCTCGCTTATATCAACTGCCACCTGACCGAACCCTTCAGCGAAGGCACTCTGGCCGAGATCGCCGGGCGCAGCCCGAGCGCCTTCTCGCGCAGCTTCCGCCGGCACACCGGAATGGCGCTGGTGCAGTATGTCAACCGCCTGCGCATCAACCTCGCCTGCCAGCTGCTGATGAGCGAAGGCCAGATGTCGATCACCGAAATCTGCTACGCCGCGGGCTACAACAACATCTCGAATTTCAACCGTCAGTTCCTGGCGCAGAAGGGCATGTCGCCTTCGCGCTTTAGGGCCTTGCTGGCTGAGAACATCAACGCGGAGATTGCCGCCTAACAGGGAGGAAGCGGGAGGAGCCTGAAGCAATTCCAGTCTGAAAAGATTTTCCGCCCGGAATTGCATCAAACAAAGAAACATTCAGGGAAGGAAAGACGCGGGGTGCAGGGCACCCGGTGCTGGGGTTCGTTTGCCCGAAATCCAGCATGCTCAGGAGGATATCTGCGTGGCTTATCGGGATCGATCGATCCTCGGCCGCTGCTGACAATACTCCTTTCAACAGTTCGACATGCAGTCAAGGCCTGACGCGTCGTCCCGCGCAGGTCATCGTGAAACCATTTCTCGAAACGGAGACATTCGAATGACCAGATATACATGGAAATCGCCGTTTGCCTTGAAATCGACGATCGCGGCCGTTTTCGCGGTCTCGCTGCTCGGCAGCACGGCGGCATTCGCCGCCACGGTCACTGACGCCACGGTTGCCTTCCTGATGCCCGACCAGGCATCGACCCGCTACGAGCAGCACGACTATCCGGGCTTCGTCGCCGAGATGAAGATGCTCTGCCCGGGCTGCAAGGTGATCTACCAGAACGCCGATGCCGACGCGGCGCGCCAGCAGCAGCAGTTCAATTCGGTGATCTCGCAGGGCGCCAAGGCCATCGTGCTCGATCCCGTGGATTCGACCGCCGCCGCTTCGCTGGTCAAGCTGGCGCAGAGCCAGGGCGTCAAGGTGATCGCCTACGACCGGCCCATCCCGACGGCGCCCGCCGATTTCTACGTGTCCTTCAACAATGAAGGCATCGGCAAGGCCATTGCCGATTCGCTGGTCGAGCATCTCAAGGCGCTGAAGGTCGACCCGGCCGGCGGCGGCCTGCTGCAGATCAACGGCTCGCCGACCGATGCCGCCGCCGGCCTGATCAAGAAGGGCATCCATGAGGGTCTCGACAACAGCGGCTACCCGATCCTGGCCGAGTTCGACACGCCGGAATGGGCGCCGCCGAAGGCCCAGCAATGGGCGAGCGGACAGGTCACCCGCTTCGGCGCCAAGATCCTAGGCGTCGTCGCCGCCAATGACGGCACCGGCGGCGGCGCGATCGCCGCCTTCAAGGCAGCCGGCGTCGATCCGGTTCCGCCGGTGACCGGCAACGACGCCACGATCGCCGCGCTGCAGTTGATCATCGCCGGCGACCAGTACAACACCATCTCCAAGCCGAGCGAGATCGTCGCGGCCGCGGCGGCCAACGTCGCCGTCAAGCTGTTGTCGGGCGAGACGCCGAAGGCCGAGATGACGCTCTACGACACGCCCTCGCAGCTCTTCACGCCGGCGGTGGTGACGCAGGAGAACCTCAAGGCCGAGATCATCGACAAGAAGATCAACACGGCCGCCGAGCTCTGCGTCGACCGCTATGCCGAGGGCTGCAAGAAGCTCGGCATCACCAACTGATCGCGTGACATCCGGCCGCCCGTCGGCGGCCGGATGTCCAGGAAACACTGTCAAGAAAGGCGGCGCATGAACGAGAGTCCTGAAAGGTCGGCTTCCGTCGGCGAGCTGGTGCTCAGCCTGCGCGGGATATCGAAGCATTTCGGCGCCGTTTCGGCGCTGACCGATATCGATTTCGACGTCCATGCCGGCGAGGTCGTGGCCCTGGTCGGGGACAACGGCGCCGGAAAGTCGACGCTGGTCAAGATCCTCGCCGGCGTGCATCAGCCGAGCTCGGGAACGATCAATTTCCGCGGCAAGGCGGTGACGCTGCCCGACCCGCGCGCGGCGCTGACGCTCGGCATCGCCACGGTTTTCCAAGATCTTGCGCTCTGCGAGAATCTCGACGTCGTCGCCAACATTTTCCTCGGCAACGAGCTCAGCCCGCTCCGGCTGGACGAAGTGGCGATGGAGATGCGGGCCTGGACGCTGCTCAACGAATTGTCGGCGCGCATCCCGAGCGTGCGCGAGGCGGTCGCCTCGCTGTCCGGCGGCCAGCGCCAGACGGTGGCGATAGCGCGCTCGCTGCTGCTCGAACCGAAGCTCATCCTGCTCGATGAGCCGACCGCGGCCCTCGGCGTCGCCCAGACGGCGGAGGTGCTCAACCTCATCGACCGCGTCCGCGCGCGCGGCCTCGGCGTCGTGATGATCAGCCACAACATGGAAGATGTCCGCGCCGTCGCCGACCGCATCGTCGTTCTCAGGCTGGGGCGCAACAACGGCGTCTTTGAACCCGATGCCTCGAACCAGGACCTCGTCAGCGCCATCACCGGCGCGTCCAACAACGCGGTGTCGCGCCGCGCCGAGCGCCTGCGCATGGAGCGCGATCACAGCGACAGCGAACAGGCGGGGGAGCAACACCCATGACGGACGTCAAGCAAGGCGCCTCCGCCCCGCTGGCGCTCGACCGCGCCGATACGCGGGTGAAGCATGACACCGGCGTCGGCGGCGCGCTCCGCGCCTTCCTCGATCGCGTGCGCAGCGGCGATCTCGGCTCGCTGCCGGTCGTCGTCGGCCTCGTCGTCATCTGGACCGTGTTCACCAGCCTCAACCCGGTGTTCGTTTCGAGCAGCAATCTGGTCAACCTCCTGTTCGATTGCTCGACCGTCGGCGTCATCGCGCTTGGCATCGTCTGCGTGCTGATGGTCGGCGAGATCGACCTTTCCGTCGGCTCGATCAGCGGCTTCGCCTCGGCGATGGTCGGCACGCTCTGGGTCAACCAGGGCTGGCCTGTGGCGCTCGCCATCTTGGCGGCGCTGGCCTTCGGCGCCCTGATCGGCTCGCTCTATGCCCTGCTGTTCAACCGGCTCGGCATGCCCAGCTTCGTTTCGACGCTGGCCGGCCTGCTCGCGGTGCTGGGCATGCAGCTCTACATCCTCGGCTCCACCGGATCGATCAACCTGCCTTACGGCTCGGCCCTGGTGGATTTCGGCCAGCTGATGGTGATGCCGAAATGGGTCTCCCACACGCTTGCCGCGATCCCCGGCCTGGCGATGCTGGTTTCCGGGCTTCGCACCTTCGCGCGCCGCCGCGCGGCCAATCTGTCGACCCCGTCCGCGACGGGGCTCATCCTGCGCGTCGCCACTATCACCATCGGCCTCGAGCTGATCGTCGCCTACCTCAACCAGTCGCGCGGCATCCCGTGGATGTTCGGCCTGTTCGTCGGCCTCGTCGTGGCGATGAATTATGCGCTCACCCGGACCAAATGGGGGCGTTCGATGACCGCCGTCGGCGGCAACCGCGAGGCGGCGCGGCGCGCCGGCATCAAGGTGCGCGCCATCTATCTCAGCGCCTTCGCCCTATGCTCGCTCTTCGCCGCGCTCGGCGGCGTGCTGGCCGCGGCGCGGCTCGCTTCCGCCAGCCAGCAGGCCGGCACCGGCGACGTGAACCTGAACGCCATCGCGGCCGCGGTCATCGGCGGCACCAGCCTGTTCGGCGGTCGTGGCAGCGCCTATTCCGCGCTGCTTGGCATCATCGTCATCCAGTCGATCGCCAGCGGCCTGACGCTGCTCGATCTGTCCTCGTCGCTTCGCTACATGATCACCGGTGCCGTTCTGGCCATCGCCGTGATCGTCGACTCCCTCGCGCGCAGGTCCCGTGCTTCGCACGGCCGCGCCTGAACAGTTTCAAACGAGAAGGGTACACATGGCTCACGATCTTTCGGGAAAAGTCGCCGCGGTCACCGGCGCGGCATCGGGCATCGGCCTCGAATGCGCCAGGGCAATGCTGACAGCCGGCGCCCGCGTCGTGCTGGTCGACCGCGCCGAGGACAGGCTGAAGGAGGTCGTCGCCGAGCTCGGCTCCGGCGCCATCCCGCTGGTGGTCGACCTCACCAGCCCGGCCAGCGTGGCGACCATGCTGCCCGGCATCCTCGACAAGACCGGCCAGCTCGACATCTTCCACGCCAATGCCGGCTCCTATGTCGGCGGCGAGATTCTCAACGGCGATCCCGACGCGTGGGACCGCATGCTGAATCTCAACATCAATTCGGTGTTCCGCTCGGTGCACGCCGTGCTGCCGCATATGGTCGGACGCAAGACCGGCGACATCGTCGTCACCAGCTCCATCGCCGGCTTGGTCCCCGTCGTCTGGGAGCCGGTCTACACGGCCTCCAAGCATGCCATCCAGGCCTTCGTCCACACGCTGCGCCGGCAGGTGGCCAAGCACGGCCTGCGCGTCGGCGCCGTGGCGCCGGGGCCGGTGGTGACGGCGCTGATCAGCGATTGGCCGAAGCAGAAGCTCGAGGACGAGCTGGCGGCCGGTGGCCTGATGCAGCCCACCGAGGTCGCGGACGCCGTCCTGTTCATGCTCACGCGACCAAGGAACATCACCATTCGCGATCTGGTGATCCTGCCGCAGAGCAACGATTTGTAGTGAGTAGTGAATAGTGAATAGTGAATAGTGAATAGAAAATCGTCTACTCAACTCGCTACTAACTACTAACTACTAACTACTCACCATTCACCATTCACCATTCACCGTTCACCCCGAGGTCCCCCATGCCTTCCCACTTCCTCGGCATCGATGTCGGCACCGGCAGCGCGCGCGCCGGCGTCTTTGACGAGCATGGCCAACTCCTGGCTTCCGCCAAGCGCGACATTGCTCTCTTCGTCGAGTCCGGCGAGATCGCCGAGCAATCCAGTCGCGACATCTGGCAGGCGGCATGCGCCAGCGTGCGCGAGGCGGTCGGGAAATCGGGCGTCGATCCCCGGGACATCGGTGGCATCGGCTTCGACGCGACCTGTTCGCTGGTGGTGGTCGGCGACGATGGCGAGCCTTTGCCGGTAGGCCGCTCGGGAGACAGCGACCGAAACATCATCGTCTGGATGGATCATCGCGCCCTCGACCAGACCAGGCGCATCAACGCGCTGCGGCATCCGGTCCTCGACTATGTCGGCGGCGTCATCTCGCCGGAGATGGAGACGCCGAAGCTTCTATGGCTGAAGGAGAACCTGCCCGAGACCTTTGCCAGAGCGCGGCATTTCTTCGACCTGGCCGATTACCTGACCTGGCGCGCCACGGGCAGCCTTGCCCGCTCGGTCTGCACGCTGGCCTGCAAATGGACCTATCTCAGCCATGAACGGCGCTGGGACGACAGCTATTTCCATGCGGTGGGAGTTGGCGAGCTAGCGGACGAGGGTTTTGTCCGTATCGGCACGGATGTGGTCGATCCCGGCACGGCGGTGGGCGCCGGCCTGACAGAGGCGGCCGCCGCCGAACTGGGACTGGTTGCGGGCACGATCGTGGCCGCCGGGCTGATTGACGCCCATGCCGGCGGCGTCGGCACCGTCGGCGCCGCGGGCGATGCCGGCACCATCGTCTCGCGCATGGCCTATGTGCTCGGCACCTCGGCCTGCACCATGGCGAGCAGTGAAGGTCCGGCCTTCGTGCCGGGTGTATGGGGACCCTATTATTCCGCCATGGTGCCGGGGTTCTGGCTGAGCGAGGGCGGCCAGTCGGCGGCCGGCGCGGCCATCGATCTGCTGGTGCATTTCCACCCGGCCCAGGCCGAGGCTTCCGCGCGCGCTGCAGCCGAACGCAAATCGCTGGTCGATTGGCTCGCCGCGGCCGCCACGGCGGGTTCGCCCGACCTGTCGGTCGCCGCCACGCTTGCGGGAAGCATCCATGTCGTGCCCGAATTCCTCGGCAATCGTTCGCCGTTGGCTGATCCGGATGCGCGCGGCCTGATCGCCGGGCTCGGCACCGACCGTTCCGTCGAGAGTCTCGTCGGCCTTTACGTGGCCGGACTTTGCGGCCTCGGCTACGGCGTTCGCCAGATCGTGGCGGCTATGGCCTCGTCCGGCCACGTCGTCGACACCATCGTCATCAGCGGCGGCGCCGGCCAGTCGCCGCTGGTGCGCCAGCTGCTTGCCGACGCCGCCGGCCTGCCGGTGGCCGCCTCGCAGTCGCCGGAGCCGGTGCTGCTCGGCGCCGCGATGCTCGGAGCGGTCGCGGCGCGCCGGTACGCGGACCTATCGACCGCCATGCCATCCATGTCCCGGCTTGGTGATGTTTTCACACCCGCGACGGGCGACGTCCGCGCCTGGCACGACAAGCGTTACGAAGCCTTCCTGGCGCTGCAGGCGGTGGGGCGCAGCTTGCGCTGAGGGATCGGTAAGGCGTCAGCGCCGGAAGACTGTCGGCACCTCGAACGGATCGGGCGCCGGCTCCTGCGGCAGCGTGCCTTCGGCCCTGCGCTTGTTGTGATGCGCAAGCGAGCATTGCGGCGAGCACAATATGCCGCGATCGGTCCAGTAGGCTGGGCCTTCCTCAAGCATGCCGTGATAGTAGTGGAAGCCTGGAGCCCGGTAGGGCAGGCCGCATTCGAGGCAGCGATAGGCGTCGGGTCTGGCAAGCATGGCTGGTGTCCGGTTTGTCTGTAATCTGCCTCGGCAGACTATAGCGGGATGTAGTTCCTCACTGCAAATTTTGAAGCGCAGTTTCGGGTCCTGAAAATCGGTCAAACCTTCGCGGGTTCGTCATCCACGGGCGGAGCAAGGAGCGAAGCGACGCGCGCAGACCCGAGGATCCATTCCGTGACTTCAAAGCGTTTCCACGGCCCAGAATTCTGCTCCGTTGCACCCTTCGCGCGGGGTCACGGAATGGATCCTCGGGTCTACGCGTCCGCTTCGCTCCCGCTCCGCCCGTGGATGACGAAGCTCAGGCGCTGCGGCTAATCTTCGAAGTTTGCGATTGTTTCCATGGGGGGCAAAGCGTTCCGACCTTCGCTTGGTCGAAACGCTCGTCAGGTCTACGCTCCCGCTCCGCCCGTAGATGACGATCCTGCAAAATCCGCGTGACAAAATTTGACGTTTACGTAAAAAGAAGGTGCGAAATCGACACATGGTTTCGCTTCGGCCATGTACTACGGTTGGCTGGAACGGAGGAGGAGCAGACATGTATCGCGCACCGGTCGAGGACATCGCCTTCACGCTGAAGCAGGTGGCCGGGCTGAAGCCGGCGCTGGACGCCGGCACCTTCGGCGATCTCGGCGAGGATCTCGTCGACGCGATCCTGGCCGAGGCGGGGCGTTTCGCGAGCGAGGAGGTCGCCCCGCTCTACAAGATCGGCGACGCGCATGGCGCGGTGCTGAAGGACGCGGCCGTCACTACGCCGCCCGGCTGGAAGGAGCTCTACCGGCGCTGGATCGACGGCGGCTGGAACGCGCTGTCTGGACCGGAGGAGTTCGGCGGCCAGGGCCTGCCGACGATGCTCGGCGTCGCAGCGCTCGAAATGTGGAATTCCGCCGCCATGGCTTTCGGCATCGGCCCGACGCTCACCATGGGCGCGGTCGAGGCGCTCGACAAACATGCTTCCGAGGCGCTGAAGCAAAAATATCTGGCCAAACTCGTCTCAGGCGAGTGGATGGGCACGATGAACCTGACCGAGCCGCAGGCCGGCTCGGACCTCGCCGCCTTGCGCAGCCGCGCCGAGCCGGTCGGCGACGGCACCTATCGCATCTTCGGCCAAAAAATCTTCATCACCTATGGCGAGCACGATTTCACCGACAACATCGTGCATATGGTGCTGGCGCGATTGCCCGACGCGCCCGCCGGAACGCGCGGCATCTCGCTGTTTTTGGTGCCGAAGTTTTTCGTCAATGACGACGGCTCGCTCGGCGGCCGCAACGACGTCTTCTGTTCCGGCCTCGAGCACAAGCTCGGCATCCATGCCTCGCCGACCTGCACCATGATCTATGGCGACGGCTTTCAGGGCGCGGCACCCGGGGCCATCGGCTGGCTGATCGGCGAGGAGAACAAGGGGCTGGCCTGCATGTTCACCATGATGAACAACGCTCGCCTGGCCGTCGGCATGCAGGGCGTGGCGGTTGCCGAGACCGCCACCCAGAAGGCGATCGCCTATGCCAATGAGCGCCGCCAGGGCAAGGCATCGGACTATTCCGGTTCCGGCATGGCGCCGATCGTCCATCACCCGGACGTGCAGCGCAATCTCTTGACTATGAAGGCGCTGACCCAGATCGCCCGCTCGATCAGCTATTCCTGCGCCCATGCCATCGACCGCGCCCGCGTCGGCGAGGGCGAGGCCGCCGCCACCTGGCGCGACCGCGCCAACCTGCTGACGCCGCTGGCGAAGGCCTTCTCGACCGATGTCGGCGTCGAGGTCGCCTCGCTGGGCGTCCAGGTGCATGGCGGCATGGGCTTCATCGAGGAGACGGGCGCCGCGGCGCTTTATCGCGATGCCCGCATCGCGCCGATCTATGAAGGCACCAACGGCATCCAGGCAATCGACCTCGTGGCGCGAAAACTGCCGCTTGGCGGCGGAGAGCATGTGCATCGCTATATCGGCGAATTGAAAGCCGTGGCCGATGCGGTGCGCACCTCCAACATCGACGGCTTCGGCCGTACCGCCGACAATCTCGACCGATCACTCAGCGATCTCGACGAGGCGACGCGCTTCCTGCAGAAGCTCACCGCCGACGGCAAGATCGACGCCGCGATGGCCGGCGCCACGCCCTATCTGCGCCTGATCTCGCTCGCCGCCGGCGGTGCCTATCTGGCGCAGGGCGGGCTGGCCGACCGTGGCCGCATCGCGCTCTGCCGCTTCTTTGCCGAAAACCTGCTCGGCGAAACGCGCGCCCTGAAGGAGCGCGTCATCGACGGCGCAGAAAGCCTCGCCGCCGCCGGCAAGGCACTGATTTCCGCTTAAGCATCCCGACGTTCAAAGGACCAACCGTGACAGACCATATCCTCGTCGAGCGCCAGGGCGCCGTGCAGATCATCCGCATCAACCGTGCGGACAAGAAGAACGCGCTGACGCGCGCCATGTACGCGAAAATGTCGACGGCCCTTGCCGAAGGCGATGCCGATCCGGCGGTCCGCGTGCATGTCTTCCTCGGCGTTCCGGGCGCCTTCTCCTCCGGCAACGACCTCGCCGATTTCCTGGTCATCGCCACCGGCGGCGAGGGCGGCAACGAGGTCTGGGATTTCCTGATGGCGCTGGCCAGGTCGGAAAAGCCGATGGTGTCGGGCGTCGATGGCATCGCGGTCGGCATCGGCACGACGCTCAATCTGCATTGCGACCTGACCTTCGCCACGCCGCGCACGCTGTTCCGCACGCCCTTCGTCGATCTCGGCCTGGTGCCGGAAGCCGGCTCGAGCCTGATCGCCCCGCAACTCCTCGGCCGTCAGGGCGCCTTCGCGCTGCTCGGCCTCGGCGAGGGCTTTTCGGCCGAGCGCGCCAAGGCCGCCGGCATGATCTACGACGTCGTGTCGGAAGACGCGCTGGAAGGCGCGGTGCTGGCCGCCGCCAACAATATCGCCGCCAAGCCGCCGCAGGCACTGAAGATCGCGCGCGACCTGATGCGCGAGCCGCGCGAGGAATTGATCGCTCGCATCAAGGTCGAAAGCGAGCGTTTCCGCGAGCGGCTGACCTCCGAAGAGGCGCGCGCCGCGCTCACCGCTTTCATGACGCGCAGGAAGGCGGGCTGAGTTCACGACACTGTCAGGTTGTGGCAGCTTCGAGCGAAACTCGCGTCAGACGCGATTTTTGGTCTGTACACCATCGTTTTCGCGCCCTATCTCACGAAGCCGACGGGGCGGGGGCCTACAGCAATTCCAGGAAAAGTGCGTAGCGGTTTTCCGTCCGGAATTGCGCCAAGACAAGGACTGGAGTGCGAAGCGCTCTAGTCGCCTGGAGTGGACATGGCCCGCAAAATTGCCGCTGACAAGCAAGCTTCCGAAATGACGAGGCACGCACTGACGGATTGAACGTCCGACATGCTTGCCATTGCCGTAAGACCGCTGGCGCTCACCATGAAACTTTGGTGGCGCTTCTGGCCGCAGCTGGTCGCCATGGTGCTTCTGGGCATCGTGTTCGGCGACCTGTTCATGCAGGTCGCGGCGCGCGCAGCCCTGCTCAACCACATGGCCGGTCTCGCTCTGCTGACGCTGGTCGCGCTGACCCAGCTCATCGTCACCGTCGCCATGTTCCAGACCCTGCTGCCCGCGCTGCCTGCCGTGCGCGTCGCGCAGCAGTCGGCCCAGAGCGAAAGCGAAACCGGGCCACGGAGCGGTAGCGCGCGGTTGGCGCGCATGGTCGCCGTCGCGCTGCTGCCCTTCTTCGCCTACTACGCCGCCTGGGGCTTTCTCGGCGACACGGTGCGGCAATATTCGCGCGTCACGCTCGACATGACGCCCTTCGGCGAAGGCGCCGGCAGCGTGCTCGATGTGCTGGATTCGCGCTGGCTGATCGTGTCGGTCGTCATCTCCTGGCTGATCAGGCGCTTCGCCACCGCCATGCAGAAGCGCGGCGGCTCGCGCTCCTTCTGGCAGATCGTCGTGGTCATCTGCGAGACCAATTGGATCTTCATCGGTCTCTATGTGATCTCGCGCTGGAAGGACGAGGCCGTCGCCTGGATCATGAGCCGCAACATCTTTTCCGCCCTGCAGGCGGCGGCTGATGGCGTCGCGCATCCCATCGCCAGCGCTTTCGCCGATCCGATGGTGCCGGCCGAGGTCACCTCCATCGACACCACGACCAGGCTGGTGAACCTGTTCTTCTACATGCTCTTGCCGGTGATCTGGCTGGTGCTGGCGGCGCTGATCTACGGCTATGACGTGCGCGACGACAAGGAACTGATGCGCATGCACCGGCGGGTTGAACGCGCTGGCGAACGCTATCGCGCCATCCCGAAATTCCTGCGCGACTTCGCCGACCATTTCATCTCCGGCTACCGCTCGCGTTACCTGCCTTTAGCCAACGGCGTGCGCATCACGCTGAGCTCGGGCGTCGTGCTTATCGTGACGCTGATCGTCGGCTACCGCCTGATCGACTGGCTCGCCGCCTGGGCGTGGCTCGGCATGACGCGGCTCATCGGACCGCATGAGCTCGACACCTGGCAGGTGCTCTCGCAAGGCGTGTCGCTGCTGTTCGGCAGCCCATTCCAGGATTCCTCGACCGGCATCCTGGTCGAGCCGCTGCGCATTTGCTTCCTCGCCGCGGTCCTCGAAACGGCCTTTGCACTGCCCAAGCGCCAGGCCAGCGGGAGCGCCGAGCCGGCCGGGCCGGCCGACGCCACGGAAATCGAGGCGCAGAATGCTTGAAAGCGTCCGCTCACGGCTGAAGGCGTGGACCGTCGCCGGCATCGGCACGGCAGCCGCAATTGCCGTCGCGGGTGTCCTTGGCGCCTTCGGCGCGAGGCATGAGCCGTTGCCGGTTCTGGCGCCGGCAAGCCGGATCGACACCGGCGAGTGGCTGCTGCGGCCATTGAAGGCCTATGTCACCACGGAAAAATACGCCTACGGGACGTTGCTCAAGCCGGGCGGCAAGGCGCTGGTCCTCGAGCTCGAAATGACCAACCGCACCGCAAAGTCGACCAAGGACTATTTCGACGTGCTGCAGGCAAGCCCGGCGACGGTCGATCCGGCCACCAAACCCTTCATCGTGCTGACGCGCGATTCCACGATGTCGCCCGAACTGCATCCCGGCATGCCGGAGCGCATGGCCTATATCTGGCAATTGCCGGATGGAGCGGCGGCACCTGCCAGTTCCGGCCTGACGGTCATCCGCAAGACCTACAAGCCGCGCGACAATCTCTACGGCCTGCCGGGCTGGTTCAATCCCACGCCGGCCGGCACGCTGACCATTGCCGTCGGCGCCGGGCCCGACAGCGCGGATATCCAGCCATGATGGGCCCATGATGCGAAAATCGGCCAACATCGCCCTCCTGCTTGTCGCCATGGTTTTCTGCTACGGCCTGCAGACATCGAAGCCGCGTTACGGCGACCTGATCGGGCCGATCCCCGCGCACGGCAAACTCGGCGATACCGTTGTCGGGCGCGCCTTCGAGGTCCATGCCGAGAAAGTCGAGTTCGCCCGCAAGCTGAAGGTCGATCAGTTCGGCCAACAAAAGGTCCTGACCACCGGCGGCGTCTGGGCCGTGGTGACGGTCGAGTTCGCGGCGCGCTCCGAGTCGACAACCATTGGTGTCGCGTCCTGGCGCGGGCCTCTCGGTCTTGCCTACGACCAGACCGAGAGGCTGTCCTTCATGAACGGGCTTTTGCCGGTCGCGATCGATCCCGGCCTGCCGAGGAAGGCGAGGCTGATCTTCGAAATGCGGCCGGACCAGGTGAGCGACGCGACCTTGCTCGTTTCGGAGAAGCTGATGGCGGCGCTGGACTCCCAGGCCGAAATCGCGCTTGGGCCGGTGGCAGTCGCGCCGGACGGCCTGCCTCCCGGCACGGTCGACATGCTGGATATGGCTGAGCCACTCTGAGGAAAGCGAATGACGGCAGAGGCTCTGGATCAGGAGAATAGGGCAGGAGAGCGGAAATGGCGGCGGCGCAGCCTGTGGTCGCTCGCGCTCCTGATCCCGCTCGCCTTGGCCGTGGAGTCCTATGACAGCGTCAAGGCGCTGCTCGGCGACAGCGACCTGTTCGCGCGCCGCGTCGTGTGGGGGCAGAGCGCGCATTTCGGCGGCAGCGACTGGAAACTGACCGATTTGCGCGGCGCCTTCGGCATGTCGAACCTGCCGCCGGACTCCGTGCCCGTGCTGGCCGACTTCCAGGTCAAGGTCGGCGATCCGGACCTGCAAAAACTCTGGCTCGGCTGCAAGGTCACGCTGATCGACAAGGACGGCCGGCGCTGGTTACCGACCTCGATCGTCTCGCTGAAGACCCCCGACAATGTCGGGAACTGCATCTCGGCGATCTTCTCGGGCGCCAAGAGGGGCGACACCCTCAATCTGCGCGAGACGTTCCTGGTGCCGAAGGAAGCCACCAAATCGATACGCCCTGCCGTCGGCGTCGCCAGCGAGCGGCCGCGCTTCCTGCTGTTCCAGCTGGAAAAGGACTGATTTCCGGCAGGCGTTCGGGGTTAGGGATAGAGCCGGCTCTTGTCCCAGCCACCGGCGGCATTGCGCGAAAAGACGACCCGGTCATGCAGCCGGAAGGGCCGGTCATGCCAGAACTCGATCGTCTGCGGCAGGATGCGGAAGCCCGACCAGTGTTTCGGCCGCGGGATCTCGCCGATGGCATAGCGCGCCGTATATTCGGCCACCGCCTTCTCCAGCGCGAAGCGGCTTTCCAGTGGCCGCGACTGTTTCGAGGCCCAGGCGCCGATGCGGCTGCCGCGCGGACGGGTGGCATAATAGGCGTCGGCCTCGGCGTCGCTGACGATCTCCACCGGCCCGCGCACCCGCACCTGGCGGCGCAGCGATTTCCAGTGGAAGCACATCGCCGCCTTCATGCTGCCAAGAATCTCGCGGCCCTTGGCGCTCTCGAAATTCGTGTAGAAGACAAAGCCTTTTTCGTCGAACCCCTTGAGCAGCACCATCCGCACATCCGGCATGCCGTCGGCGTCGACGGTCGCCAGGGCGACGCCGTTGGCATCGTTGATCTCGCTTTTCGTGGCGTCCTCCAGCCATGCGGCAAAGAGCCTGAACGGCTCCGCCGCCTCGGTGAAGTCACTGCTTGTTAACTCGGTTTCGTTCATAGTTTTCCAAATTTTTACCGTTGCGGGAGGAGTTGGCCGATTGTCGCGTATCGCGCAAGCTTTTGACAGCAGGCAATGGGGCGTTATCGCTTCGGCCAGCGTCAAGGTCGTGCTCGTGACATTGACGCTCCCGCTTGCCGCCTGCGGCGCAGGCGGTTTCAGCCTGGAAAAGGCCGAGGTCGATCGCTCGATCATCACCTCCAGCGCCCCGTCCTCGCCCGCCGCCCCGGCCGCCGGCGACAAGGATTCCGACCAGACCACCATCGGCAATGCCGTTTCTTCCGCCGACATCAAGGAACTTGGTGGCCAGGCGGTGCCATGGGCCAACGCCGGCACCGGCTCGCGCGGGGCGATCACCGAACTGCTGGAGCTGAAGGATGGCGGCCTGACCTGCCGCCGCTTCAGCGCCACGCGCGAGAGTTTCGACGGCGTCGCGCTCTACAAGGGTGAGTTGTGCCTGGCCGGCGCCGGTGGCTGGCGCATGCAGGAATTCAAGGCGCTCTGATTTGGGCGCGCTCTAACTTTCGAGGACCAATCCCTCTTGTGGCACTGGAATTTCTTCCTATGCGAGCGCATATAGGGGGCGACCACAAATCCATTCTCTCTTGCAGGCAGGAAGCATGCGCGACCCCTATGAGGTGCTGGGCGTTGCCAAGAACGCATCGGCGAAGGACATAAAATCGGCTTACCGCAAGCTCGCCAAGAAGCATCATCCGGACCAGAATCCGAATGATCCCAAAGCGAAGGACCGTTTTGCGGCCGTCAACCAGGCTTACGAAGTCGTGGGCGACGAGAAGACGCGCGGCGCCTTCGACCGCGGCGAGATCGACGCCGAGGGCAAGCCGAAATTCCAGGGTTTTGAAGGCGCGGCCGGCGGCGACCCGTTCGCCGGGTTCCGCCGTCAGCAGGGCCCGGGCGGCGCGCATTTCGAATTCCGCACCGGGCGTCCGGGCGGCGATCCGTTCGACGGCAACAGCGATATCTTCAGCCAGATATTCGGCGATGCTTTTTCCGGCGCCCGCGGCGCCGGCGCAAGGGCGGCCGGGCCAGGCGACCGCCGCCAGCCGGCGCAGGCTGCCGACCTCAACGTCACCATGGACATCAGCGTCGAGGAGGCAGCCACCGCCGACAAGGTGACGGCGATGTTCCCCGACGGCCGCAAGGTGGCGGTGAAGCTGCCGGCCTATGTCGAGGACGGCCAGACGATTCGCCTGAAGGGTCAGGGCGGGCAGGGTCCGGGCCAGCCGGGCGATGCGCTGGTCAAGATCCACATCCGCCGCCATCCGCGCTACCGCATCGAGGGGCGCGACCTGCATGTCGACCTGCCCGTCTCCCTGGCCGACGCCGTCCTCGGCGCCAAGGTGGCGGTCGAGACGCCGACCGGCAAGCTCGCGGTCAACGTCCCAGCATGGTCGAGCTCGGACAAGGTGCTGCGCCTCAAGGGCAGGGGCCTGCCGGAAAAGGCTGGCGGCCATGGCGATCTCTATGCCCATGTGCGATTGATGCTGCCGGAAGGCGGCAATGCCGAGCTTGAGGCCCTGATGCGCGGCCGAAAAGGCTGATTGAGGGAATTTTGTTCCTGTTACAGTGTCTTTTGGGCGCTTGAAGGGGCTTTGTGCCTGTGCGATAGGGCTCTCCACAAAGCAGATATTCTTGCGGAGAGCTTGCACATGGCAGCTGGACAGGGCCTGATGGCCGGTAAGCGGGGCCTGATCCTCGGCGTCGCGAACAATCGGTCGATCGCTTTCGGCATCGCCAAGGCATGCGCCGATCATGGCGCCGAAATCGCGCTGACCTATCAGGGCGAAGCCTTCAAGAAGCGCGTCGAGCCGCTCGCGGCCGAACTCAACGCGCATGTCGCCGGACATTGCGACGTGACCGACCCGGAAAGCCTGGACGCCGTCTTTGCCGACATTGCCAAGCATTGGGGCAAGCTCGACTTCCTCGTCCATGCCATCGCCTTCTCCGACAAGGACGAGCTCACCGGCCGCTATGTCGAGACGACGCGCGACAATTTCCTGCGCACCATGGACATCTCGGTCTATTCCTTCACCACCATCGCCAAGCGCGCCGAGCCGCTGATGACCGATGGCGGTTCGCTGCTGACGCTGACCTATTACGGCGCCGAGAAGGTGATGCCGCATTACAACGTCATGGGCGTCGCCAAGGCGGCGCTCGAAGCCAGCGTGCGCTACCTCGCCGTCGACCTGGGTGCCAAGAAGATCCGCGTCAACGCCATCTCCGCCGGACCGATCAAGACGCTTGCCGCCTCCGGTATCGGCGACTTCCGCTATATCCTGAAGTGGAACGAGTACAATTCGCCGCTGAAGCAGACGGTCACCCAGGAAGAGGTCGGCGATTCCGGCGTCTATTTCCTGTCGGACCTGTCGCGCGGCGTGACCGGCGAGGTCCACCACGTCGATTCCGGCTACCATGTCGTCGGCATGAAGGCGGTCGACGCGCCGGATATCTCGACCGTCAAGGACTGATCCTCTCCTTCGCCGATCCTTCGTCCCAGGCCCTGGCTCGACCTTGGAAGACCTGATGTATCCGCTCGTCTACATCGCGCGCCACGGCCAGACCGAGTGGAATGCCGAGCACCGCCTGCAGGGCCAGGCCGACACCGACATCAACGCATTCGGCCGCGAGCAGGCCACGCAAAATGGCCGACGGTTGGCGCAGCTAATCAGAAATCCTGCGGATTTCGATTTTGTCGCCAGCCCGATGCGGCGCACGCGCGAGACGATGGAATTGATGCGCGAAGCGATGGGGCTCGATCCCACCGCCTACCGCACCGATGCGCGCCTTGTGGAGATAAGCTTCGGCGACTGGCAGGGTTTTACCTTCGCCGAACTCGAGGAACGTGCTCCCGGTTCAACCGACGGCCGACGCGCTTCCAAGTGGGATTTCCAGCCGCCCGGCGAGGGCGCCGAAAGCTACGAGATGCTGCTCGACCGGATCAAGCCGTGGTTCGACGGGCTGCGCCAGCCTACCGTCTGCGTGACCCATGGCGGCGTCATGCGCTGCTTCTTCCGCTTCGTTACCGGCATTTCCAAGCAGGAAGCCGCCGGCCTGGAGATCCCGCAGGATCGCCTGCTGCGACTGGAAGGCCGCAGCCTGGAGTGGTTGTGAAGGTTAGCATCGTCATTCTAGGGTCTGCGCGCGTCGCTACGCTCCTTGCTTCGCCCTAGAATGACGAAGCTTCGGCGTTTCGGCCAATGTCTAAGGTTGGTCCCGGTGCAGTGCGGGCTTCGCGTCGGACTAGTTCTGGTCGCTGTCGGGCAACTGCATATCGGTGACGACATTCTCGCCATTGGTCACGTCGAAGGCGATGACGATGTCCATGCCCGGCTTCAGCGAGTCGATATCGGTCTCGGCGTTGAGCTTGTAGGCCTTGCCGTCGTCAAGCGTCAGCGTCAGCGTGTCCTTGTCGACCTTCTTGATCAGGCCTTCGGTCTGGCCGGCGAACGCGGCGGCGGTGGAAATCAGCAACATGGCGCAGGCGGCGCCAATCAGGGTACGCATCGTCGTCCTCTTTGGTCATTGCGCCGGCTGGTCAGCGGCGGATCCTCAACGGCGGATGGAGGAGAGCAGAAACCAACCGAATGTGTCAAAACTAAATCCGGCAGATCACAGTTTGATGCAGTCGTTTGACCACTGTGGAAAACGCCAATAGAAGGCAGCCTAACCGGCTTTGCCGCCGGGGCAGGGCGTATTCTCATGTCGCACAACACATTCGGCCATCTCTTCCGCGTCACCACCTGGGGTGAAAGCCACGGCGCCGCGCTCGGCTGCGTTGTCGATGGCTGCCCGCCCGGCATTCGCTTCAAGCGCGAGGATATCCAGGCCGAGCTCGACCGCCGCCGTCCTGGACAGTCGCGCTTCGTCACCCAGCGCCGCGAGCCGGACGAGGTCAAGATACTGTCCGGTTTCATCCTCGACGAGGACGGCGAGACGATGATCACCACCGGCACGCCGGTATCGATGCTGATCGAGAATGTCGACCAGCGCTCCAAGGATTATGGCGAGATCGCCCGCCAGTACCGGCCGGGTCATGCCGACTACACCTACGACGTCAAATACGGCCTGCGCGACCATCGCGGCGGCGGCCGCTCCTCGGCGCGCGAGACGGCGGCCAGGGTCGCGGCGGGCGCCCTGGCGCGCAGGATAGTTCCCGGCATGACGGTGCGCGGCGCGCTGGTCTCGATGGGCGAGAAGTCGATCGATCGCGGCAACTGGAACTGGAATTTCATCGGCGACGCCGAAAACCCGTTCTTCACGCCCGATCCGGCCTCGGTTCCGGTCTTCACCGCCTATCTCGACGGCATACGCAAGGCCGGCTCCTCGGTCGGCGCGGTGATCGAGATCGTCGCCGACGGCGTGCCGCCGGGCCTCGGCGCGCCGATCTACGCCAAGCTCGATCAGGACATCGCGTCCGGCCTGATGTCGATCAACGCGGTCAAGGGCGTCGAAATCGGCAACGGCTTCGAGGCGGCCCGTATCACCGGCGAGCAGAACGCCGACGAGATGCGCATGGGCAATGACGGCAAGCCGGTGTTTTTGTCCAACAATGCCGGCGGCATCCTGGGCGGCATCTCGACTGGACAGGCGATCGTCGCCCGCTTCGCCGTCAAGCCGACCTCGTCGATCCTGACCCCGCGCCGGTCGATCGACAAGGACGGTCACGATGTCGAGGTGATGACCAAGGGCCGCCACGATCCTTGCGTCGGCATCCGCGCGGTGCCGATCGGCGAGGCCATGGTTGCCTGCGCGATCGCCGATCATTATCTGCGGCACAGAGGACAGACAGGGAAGGGAGTAGGCAGTAGGGATTAGGCAGTAGGCCGCCCGACACAGCCGTTTCTTCCTTCTACTGCCTACTGCCTAACCCCTATTCCCTGCGAGCGAAGCGAGCGCCCAATGCCCTACGACCAGAAGAAGATCGTCGAAGCGATCCGCGCCTTCGAGCGCGGCGAGATCGTCGTCGTCATGGACGATGACGGGCGTGAGAACGAGGGCGACCTGATCGTCGCCGCCGTCCACTGCACGCCGGAGAAGATGGCCTTTATCGTGCGCAACACCTCCGGCATCGTCTGCACGCCGATGCTGCGCGAGGACGCCAGGCGGCTGAACTTGGCGCCGATGGTGGCGGACAATGACTCCGCCCACACCACCGCCTTCACGGTCAGCGTCGATTTCAAGCATGGCACGACAACAGGCATTTCCGCCGACGATCGCACGCTGACCGTGCGAAACCTTGCCAATGGCAATGTCGGCCCGTCGGATTTCGTGCGCCCCGGCCACATCTTCCCGCTGATCGCGCGCGAAGGCGGCGTCTTGATGCGCTCCGGCCACACCGAAGCCGCGGTCGATCTCTGCAAGCTTGCCGGCCTGCCGCCGGTCGGCGTCATCTCCGAGCTGGTCAACGACGACGGCACCGTCAAGCGCGGCCCGGAAGTGCAGGCTTTCGCGGAACAACATGGCCTGAGGCAGGTTTCGGTCGCCGACCTCATCGCCTACCGTCAGCGCAAGGAAACGCTGGTCGAGCGCGTCGCCTGCTCCGACATCGACACGCCCGGCGGCAAGGCGCAGGTCTTCACCTACACGCTGCCCTGGGATTCCATGCACCATGTCGCGGTCGTCTTCGGCGATATCCGCGACGGCGAGGACGTGCCGGTGCGCCTGCATTCCGAAGATGTTGTCACCGACGTCTTCGGCACCAGCCATCGCCTCGACGGCATCATGAAGGCGATGGGCGAGCGCCGGCGCGGCGTCATCGTCTATCTGCGCGAGGGGTCCGTCGGCGTCGCCCACCAGGAGCGCAATCGGCCGCAGAGCGGCGACCGCGAGGACCACGAGGAAGCCCGCCGCCGCGAGAACGAGTGGCGCGAGATCGGCCTCGGCGCCCAGATCCTCAAGGACTTGGGCATCTCCTCGATCAACCTGATCGCCTCGCGCGAGCGCCACTATGTCGGTCTCGAGGGGTTTGGCATCCACATCGCCAAGACCGAAATTTTGTAGCTCGCTGAACCCCCGCGACGTCGTCATCCACGGGCGGAGCAAGGAGCGAAGCGCCGCGCGCAGACCCGAGGATCCATGCCGTGACTTCGAAGCGCCGCGACGGTTCAGAATTCTGCTCCGCTGCGCTCTACGATCGAGGTAACGGAATGGATCCTCGGGTCTGCGCTCCGCTTCGCGTCGCTCCGCCCGTGGATGACGAAGTCATAGAGGCTACGGCCAACTTCCAACCTCTGCGATGATCAACGGATGGCTGGCCACGCTTTTGGCCGTCACTGCGCCGGGATCACCGCCTCGCCTCTGTCCACGTCGCAATCGTCCGTCGCCAACCGGCGTTGCCCGGCGAGCACGGTGGCCAGCGCGATCGCGCCTGCCGCCACCGACACCCAGAACCCGCTCTGCGGACCGAAACTGTCAACCATCCAGCCGGCGGCGAAGGAGCCGAGCGCTATGCCGATGCCGATGCCGGTGGTCACCCAGGTGACGCCTTCGGTGAGCATCGCCGGCGGCACGTGGCGTTCGATCAGGCCGAAAGCGGTGATGAAGGTCGGCGAGATCGCGACGCCGCTCACGAACACCGCGAGCGCCAGCGTCGGCACAGTGTCGGCGAAAAGCAGCGGCAGCGTGGTGAGCGCGATCACGCTGACTGCGACAGCCAGTTGCCGTTGCAGCGGTGCCTTCAGCCTGAGCGCGCCGACGATGATGCCGAGCACGAAGGATCCCAGCGCATAGACGCCGATGACGAGGCTTGCCGCTTCAGGCTGGCCGAGCTGCTTTGTAATGGCGACCGTCGTCACTTCGGTCGTCGCGAAGGTCGCGCCGACGAAGATCAGCGCGAAGGTGATGATCTGCACTGGCCGCAGGCGGATCGCCGAACCGGTCGCCCCATGTTCCGCCGGGCGGATGGGTGGTTCGGACGAACGCTGCAGCAGGAATGCCGCCGTGCCGAGCGCGAGCAGCAACGTGCTGACCACCATGCCGGCTTCGGGAAACAGCGCCGCGCTCAAGCCCACCGACAGCGAGGCGCCTGCGACATAGACCAGCTCGTCCGCCGCCGATTCGAAGGCGAAGGCGGTGTTCAACTCGGGACGATCGCGAAAGATCTCGGTCCAGCGTGCCCTGACCAATGCCGGGATGCTGGGCATGGCGGCGGCAAGCAGAGCGGAAAGGAACAAGGTCCAGGCCGGCCACTGTTGGTTAGCCGCGACGATCAGTGTCGCGAAGGAAATGACCGAGACGAGCGTCATCGGCGCGGCGATCGCCGTCTGGCCGCGCCGGTCGACCAGCCGCGACACCTGCGGCGACAGGAAGGCGTTGACCAGCGCGTAGGTGGCCGAGACGGCGCCGGCCAGCCAGTATTCGCCATGCGTCTGCGACAGCATCGCCACGATGCCGATCGGCGCCATGGCGATCGGCAGCCGCGCGATGAAGGCGGCCGCGGCGAAGCCTTTCGTGCCGGGAGCCCGAAAGATGTCCGAATAAGGGTTTCGCATGGTCTTGCTCCTCGACAACATAACATATCGCAACTACATACGCTGCGTATGAAAGTCAGATAGTTCATACGCAGCGTATGTCAATTGGCATACGAGACGTATGTGAATGGGGCCAGAGGCATGCACAGACCGCGCAAGGAGATGATCGCCGAGACGCGCGCCAAGCTGATCGCGGCCGCCCGCCATGCTTTCGGCACGGTCGGCTATGCCGAGTCCTCGATGGACGATTTCACCGCGTCTGCCGGGCTGACCCGCGGCGCGCTCTACCATCATTTCGGCGACAAGAAGGGGCTGCTGCAGGCGGTGATCGCCGAGATCGACGGCGAAATGGCCGTGCGGGTGAACGAGGTGGCGTCGAAAGCGCCGACCCGCTGGCAGCATTTCGTCGACGAATGCACCACCTATATCGAGATGGCGCTGGAGCCGGAAATCCAGCGCATCATGTTCCGCGACGGCCCGGCGGTGCTCGGCGACCCGGCGCAATGGCCCAATGCCAGTGCCTGCATCGCCTCGATGACCAACCATCTGACGAAGCTGCAGGACGATGGCGTGGTCGTTCCGGAGCTTGATCCCGAGACGACCGCACTGCTGATCAACGGCGCCAGCAGCCAGGCCGCGCAGCGTATCGCCAATTCCGGTGACCCCGAAGCGACGTCGAAGAAGGCGATCGCGGCGTTCAAGCAACTGCTCGAAGGCTTGCGCAGAAAAACTTGACGGCACGTTTGGCTGACCAAGCCGTCGGGTTGTGCACTGGTTTCAGGCCCTCGCAACCCTGCCGTGATTGACAATCGATCGGGTGAGCGCATCCTCCCCAGCCATTCTCTTACAGCGCCGCGCGTTCTTTGAACGCGCAAAGGACGCTGTAAAACTTGATTTGGCGCATGATCCTTTTCCGAAAATCGATTCCGATTTTCGGGGTCATGCGCGGGTGGGAGAGTCGGGGCATGTGGGACTTCAGCATCGCCAGGTCGGTGTCCATCATGATGCGGACATGGCCGTTCATCGTCTTTCGCATGATCGTCTATTTCGGCATCACGGTCGCCTACATCATGGCGACCGGAACCGGCGCCAGCGTCGGCTACGGCGTCGGCCACATCTCGACCGACCCGGACGGACCGACGTCTTTCGCGCTCTGGGGCGGCGTGGTCGGCTTCGGCATCGTCTCGATCGCCGTCTACTGGATCCGCGAATACATTCTCTACGTGCTCAAGGCCGGTCATATCGCCGTCATGGTGCATCTGATCGACGGTCATGACGTTCCCGACGGCCAAGGGCAGATCGCCTATGCCAAGGAAGTGGTCACCCAGCGTTTCGCCGAGGCCAACATCCTTTTCGTCGTCGACCAGCTGGTCAAGGGCGCCATCCGCGCCATCACCGGCCTGATCGGCGGCATCGCCGCCTTCCTGCCCATTCCGGGCCTGAGCGGTCTCGTCAGCTTCATCAACACGGTGATCCGCCTGTCGCTGACCTATGTCGACGAGATCATCCTCGGCTACAACATCCGCATCAATTCGAATTCGCCTTTCGAGACGGCGCGCCAAGGCGTCGTGCTTTACGCGCAGAACGGCAAGCACATGATCAAGAACGCCGTCTGGCTAGCGGTGATCATGTGGGGCGTGTCCTTCGTCATCTTCCTGTTGATGCTGGCGCCCGCGGCCGCGATCCTCTGGGTCATGCCGGGACAGCTTGCCGGCTGGGCCTTCGTGCTGGCGATCGTGTTTGCCTGGGCCTTCAAGGCGGCCTTCATCGAGCCCTTCGCCATCGCCTCGCTGATGCAGGTCTATTTCGAAGCCATCGAAGGCCAGACGCCCAATCCCGAATGGGACCGCCGGCTCGCCGAGGCCTCGTCCAAGTTCAGGGAACTGCGCGACAAGGCGTTGGGCTCCTTCGGCGGCTCGCGCTGGGATACGCCTCGGGCCGCCTGATTATGGCGTCGGCTGGTCGACGTCACGAAGCCTCGCGATTGCCGATTTGAGCGGCGCTTCGCCGGCGCCGCAGAAAGTCTCGCTCATCACCAGCTCCGGCAGCGGCAGGCGCTTGCCCCAGCCATGCGCCTCGAGGTCCGGTTTCGGCGCGAATTGCGACACGCGGCCGACGCACAGATAGGCGATCGGCGTGACATGCTCCGGGATCGACAAGAGCTGCTTCAGCGCCTCGGTCTCAATGATGCTGACCCAGCCGACGCCGACACCTTCCGCCCGCGCCGCCAGCCAGAAATTCTGCACCGCGCAGACGGTGCTGTAGAGATCCATCTCGGGGTTGTGCCAGCGCCCGAGCGGAGAGTCTTTCGAGCGCTGCCGGTCGCAGGTGATGCACAGGTTGAGCGCGCTTTCGCAGATGCCTTCGAGCTTCAGCTTGCGGTAGAGCGCCTGCCGTTCCGCCTCGATCGCCGGCAGTTCCTGTTCGCGCGCGGCGAGGAACAGATCGCGCACCTGCCGCCGCCTTGCCGCGTCGCGGATGACGATGAAGTTCCACGGCTGCATGTAGCCCACCGACGGCGCGTGATGGGCCGCGGTGATCAGCCGCGCCAGCACGCTGTCATCGAGATCGTCGGAGACAAAATGGCTGCGCACGTCACGCCTGGTGAACATCGCCCTGTAGACCGCGTCGCGCGCCAATTGGTCAAAGTCGTCGCCGCTCGTGGCGATCGCTGCTGCCGTCATCGCTTTTCCCCTTGCGATAAGCAGTCTCCCGCCTGACCAAGCGGAAAACCATGTCTGCCAGGCCGGTCTTCTGGCTCGGGATCGTCCCGCACCGGCGCCTTCCCGTCATCGACAGTGGCTCTTGCCGGCGCGGTCCCCCTCACAGCGTTGGGCACGCCACGGATTTCAACCGTGTTCCCGATTCTCCCGCGTCGCGGGCACCAGGCAGCGACGAGACCTTACCGCGAAGCTTGGGCTGCGCCAATGGTGCCAGCGACACGGGTTGGCGCAATTTTCCCCAGCCATTCGGCTTTCAAACATGGTCATCCGTGCCGCCGGTGCCTAGATTAGGCGCCATGGCCACCCGTCTCTACACGCACCCGATCTTCCTGGAACATCTTACGCCGCCCGGACATCCCGAGCGGCCCGACCGCCTGCGCGCCATCGAGCGTGTGCTCGACGACGAGGCTTTTTCGGCGCTCGACCGCGTCAAGGCGCCCGAAGGCGACGAGAAAACCATCCTCTATGCGCACCCCGAGGATTTCGTCGAGCGCGTGCGCGCGGCGATCCCTGAGAACGGCATCGTCTCGATCGACGCCGATACCAGCGCCAGCCCGAAAAGCTGGCAGGCCGCGGTGACGGCCATCGGGGGCGCCAACGCCGCGGTCGACGATGTCTTCGAAGGCCGCGCCGCCAATGTCTTCGTCGCCGCGCGTCCGCCGGGTCACCATGCTGAAAAGACCACCGCGATGGGCTTTTGCCTGTTCAACACGGCCGCGATCGCTGCCCGCTACGCGCAGAAGAAGCACCAGGCCGAGCGCGTCGCCATCGTCGACTGGGACGTCCACCACGGCAACGGCACCCAGGACATTTTTTGGGACGACCCGTCGGTGCTCTATTGCTCGACGCACCAGATGCCGCTTTATCCTGGCACCGGCGCGAAGAGCGAGACCGGCGCCGGCAACATCGTCAACGCGCCGCTCGCGCCGCAGACCGGCAGCGACCTGTTCCGCGATGCCTTCCTGTCACGCGTGCTGCCCTCCATCGATGCGTTCGCGCCGGACCTCATCATCATTTCCGCCGGCTTCGACGCGCACCACCGCGATCCGCTCGCCGAGATCAACCTGACTGAGGACGATTTCGACTGGGCGACCGGCCAGCTGATGGAGCGCGCCGGGCGCCACAGCTCCAACAGGCTCGTCAGCCTGCTGGAAGGCGGCTACGATCTGCAGGGACTGGCATTTTCAGTCGCCGCCCATGTCGGGCGGCTGATGAAGGGATAGGGTATGGCAGTGGAAGGCAATGAGGACGTCAAGGCGATGAGCTTCGAGCAGGCGCTCGACGCGCTGGAGAAGATCGTCGACGATCTGGAGCGCGGCGACGTCCTGCTCGACCAGTCGATCAGGATCTACGAGCGCGGCGAGGCGCTGAAGGCGCACTGCGACCGGCTGCTGAAGGCCGCCGAGGACAAGGTCGAGAAGATCAGGCTGTCGCGCGACGGCAAGCCGGCAGGAACGGAGCCGCTGGACGCGGACTGATTTGGAATAGGGTGGGCAGAGCAAGCAGGTAAGGAGTTCAAGCCATGTGCCGCAACATCAAGACCCTGGCCAATTTCGAACCGCCGGCGACCAATGACGAAGTGCATGATGCTGCGCTTCAGTTCGTGCGCAAGCTCAGCGGCTCGACCAAGCCGTCCAAGCGCAACGAACATGCCTTCCACCATGCGGTGGAGGCGATCGCCGCGATCGCGCGCGAATTGATCGACTCGCTCGAAACCAGCCAGGAACCGCGCAACCGCGAGGAAGAGGCCGCCAAGGCGAAAGCCAGGTCGGCGCTGCGCTTCGCCTGAGGGACGGTCATGAGCTTCTTTCCGGGAAACGATCCTGAGCCCGGCGATGCCTTCGCCTGCGACCAGATCGAGCTGATGGTCGTTCCGAACGCCAAGGATATCGGCGGTTTCGAGGTGCGACGCGCCTTGCCGACGGCAAAGCGCCGTCTGGTCGGGCCGTTCATCTTCTTCGACCGCATGGGACCGGCCATCCTGCGCGCCGGTCATGCGCTCGACGTGCGCCCGCATCCGCATATCGGGCTTTCCACCGTCACCTATCTGTTCGACGGCAAGATCAGGCACCGCGACTCGCTCGGTACCGAAATGGTGATCGCGCCCGGCGACGTGAACCTGATGACCGCCGGACGCGGCATCGTTCATTCCGAGCGCACGCCGGAGGAACTGCGCGGCGCGCCGATGTCGGTCTCCGGCCTGCAGACCTGGTTGGCGCTGCCCGACGGCAAGGAAGAAATTGCCCCGGTGTTCGCCAACACCTCGATGGCCCGCCTGCCTGAAATCGATGCTGAGGGCGTCAGCGGTCGCGTCGTCATCGGCGAATTCGAGAGCCTGCGCTCGCCCGTTGCGACCGCTTCGGATACGCTTTACGCCGATCTCAGCCTGGCGGCGGGCGCCAGCGTGAAGATTCCGGCCGATGCCGAGGAGCGCGCCATCTACACGCTGGAAGGCGACGTTTCGATCGCCGGCGATGTTTTCCCGGCCGAGCGGCTCCTGGTGTTCAAGCCGGGCGAGGAGATCGTCGTTTCCTCGGAGCGCGGCGCGCATTTCATGCTGTTCGGCGGCGCCTCGCTCGGCTCCAAGCGCTACATCTGGTGGAATTTCGTCTCGTCCTCGAAGGAACGCATCGAGCAGGCCAAGCAGGAATGGAAGACGGGCCGCTTCGATATCGTTCCTGGCGATGAGGAAGAGTTCATTCCGCTGCCGGAAGGTTAGTAGCGCAGAATTTCGACTGCCCGGACATGCCTGCGTCAGCAAGGTCGCATGCCGTGGCGATTGGCTGAATACATCGGTCGCGTCGTCATCCACGGGCGAAGCAAGGAGCGAAGCGACGCGCGTAGACCCGAGGATCCATTCCGTGACCTCCGAGCATTGCAACGGTGCAGAATTCTGCTCCGCTGCACGCTTGGTTTGAAGTCACGGAATGGATTCCAGGGTCTCCGCGACGGAGCTTCGCTCCTGCTTCGCCCTGGAATGACGACATTGGGAAGGCTTCGCCAATGCAGACGTTTGCGATGGTTCACCGAAACGAGCAATGCCTGCGCGTCACTGGCGCGCATTTACATTCGCCCGCCGGCGGCCTATTCCGGCGCATGATTAAGGCGCAATTTGCTGGTAGCGCCGTGTTCGATCAATTGAGGCAGGACGCGCCCGAGTGAAGCCAGACACGCCGCTGCTTGACAAGGTCCGCATTCCGGCGGACCTGCGGACGCTCGATGAGGGCGCGTTGCCGCAGCTTGCCGCGGAACTGCGCGCCGAACTTATCGACGCCGTGTCGCAGACCGGCGGCCATCTCGGTGCCGGCCTCGGCGTCGTCGAACTGACCGTCGCGCTGCATTATGTCTTCAACACGCCGGACGACCGGCTGATCTGGGACGTCGGCCACCAGGCCTATCCGCACAAGATCCTGACCGGCCGCCGCGACCGCATCCGTACGCTGCGCCAGGAAGGCGGCCTCTCCGGTTTCACCCGGCGGGCCGAGAGCGAATACGACCCGTTTGGCGCGGCACACTCCTCGACATCGATCTCGGCCGGCCTCGGTATGGCCATGGGGCGCGACCTGTCAGGCGGGCGCAACAATGTCATTGCCGTCATCGGCGACGGCTCGATGTCGGCAGGCATGGCCTTCGAGGCGCTGAACAATGCCGGCGCGCTCGATGCCCGGCTGATCGTCATCCTCAACGACAACGACATGTCGATCGCGCCGCCGACCGGCGCCATGAGCGCCTATCTGGCCAGGCTCGCCTCCGGCAAGGCTTATCTGGGCCTGCGCGACTTCGGCAAGAAGCTGACATCCTATCTCGGCAAGCGCGCCGACCGCGCCATTACCCGCGCCGTCGAGCATGCGCGCGGCTACGTCACCGGCGGCACACTGTTCGAGGAGCTCGGCTTCTACCATATCGGCCCCATCGACGGACACAATCTGGAGCATCTCATCCCGGTGCTGAAGAATGTGCGCGACAACGGCAAGGGCCCGGTGCTGATCCATGTCGTGACCCAGAAGGGCAAGGGCTACGCGCCGGCGGAGGCCGCGGCCGACAAATATCACGGCGTCAACAAGTTCGACGTCATCACCGGCGCGCAGGCCAAGGCGCCGGCCAATGCACCGGCCTACACCAAGGTCTTCGCCGAAAGCCTGATCCAGGAAGCGCGCGAGGACGACCGCATCGTCGCCATCACCGCCGCCATGCCGAGCGGCACCGGCCTCGATCTGTTCGGTGAGGTGTTTCCGCAGCGGACCTTCGATGTCGGCATTGCCGAGCAGCATGCCGTGACCTTCGCGGCGGGGCTGGCCACCGAAGGCTACAAGCCCTTCGCCGCCATCTATTCCACCTTCCTGCAGCGCGCTTACGACCAGGTCGTGCACGACGTTGCAATCCAGAAATTGCCGGTACGCTTCCCGATCGACCGCGCCGGTTTCGTCGGCGCCGACGGCGCCACCCATTGCGGCGCCTTCGACACGACCTTCCTCACCACGCTGCCGGGCTTCGTCGTCATGGCCGCGGCCGATGAGGCGGAACTGCGCCACATGGTGCGCACCGCGGCGTCCTATGATGACGGTCCGATCGCCTTCCGCTATCCGCGCGGCAACGGCGTCGGCGTCGACATGCCGGAGCGCGGCGCGGTGCTCGAAATCGGCAAGGGCCGCGTCCTGAAGGAAGGGACAAAGGTCGCGCTGCTTTCCTTCGGCACGCGGCTGCAGGATTGCCTATTGGCGGCCGAGGAGCTCGGCGCGGCAGGCCTGTCCACCACGGTTGCCGACGCCCGCTTCGCCAAGCCGCTGGACGAAGATCTGATCCGCCGGCTCGCCCGTTCACACGAGGTGCTGGTGACCGTGGAGGAAGGCGCTATCGGCGGCTTCGCCAGCCAGGTGCTGCATTTCCTTGCCCATGAAGGCCTGCTGGAAAGCGGCCTCAAGGTGCGCCCGCTGGTGCTGCCGGACATGTTCACCGATCATGCCAAGCCGGAGAAGATGTATGCCGATGCCGGCCTGGATTCTGCAGGTATCGTGCGCACGGTCTTTGCTGCGCTCGGTCGCGGCGTGCAGGCGCAGCGCGCCTGAATCAAGGCTTCAACACGCTGAATCGGTTTGCCGGCTGCCGGAAGCAATTCCAGCAAAAGTGTGCGTGGTTTTGCGTCCGGAATTGCGTCACTTCAAGATCGTAACTAGTTGTTAACGCTTCCATTTGGCGGTTCGCTTACCCTGTCTCTTGGCCGATTTTCAACGGCGCCCTGCTAAGACCTTGGTCCCAGGCACGGGGTAAGAACAATGAAGGCGTTCCTTTGCGGCATGGCCTTGCTGGCTGCCATGGCTGCGCCGGCGGCAGCCGAGACGCGTTACGACCGCAATCTCGAAAAGGCGGCGATGGAGATCGTCGCCGGCAAGATGGGCAACATCCGCGGCACCTTCTCCTACAAGCAGGTTCCTCAACTCGTCGTGGTGCCGGATGCTGCGCCTGTCGCGCCCACTTCGGTTGAGCCGCCGCGCAAGGAAGCATCCGGCAATGACGGCCTGACGCCGGCCGTCGAGCGCCAGGTTTCGCGAACTGTCTTTTAAAGCAGGTCGCGTGAAAAAGGATTCACGCAACCTGCTTTAAGTCTTTGATCTTAAGCATGTCTTTGTCCCGAAACCGGGACCACTTTCGGGAGACATGCTTTAAAACCACATATCCCGCACGCAGCGCCCGTCGCGCGGCAGGTCGTCAAAACTGTCGAGGCCGTCGAAATGGTCGATCGGCAGGTCGGCGACGTCCTGCGGCGGCGCCAGCCTGACATTGACGGCGATGCGCATGCGGCCGCTCTCGTCGGAACGCATGCCGCGCCAGGCGATCACGCAGGCACAGGTCGGGCAGAACAGGATTTCCAGCGCGGGCTTCGCCACCTCGGCGCGCGTGTAGGATTTCAGCGGTCCCGCGATATGGATGCGCTCGTCGAGATAGTCATAGGCCCAGAGTGCGCCGTAGCGCCGGCAAAGCGTGCAATTGCATGCGGTGATTCCGCCGGGATCGCCTTCCAGCGTCCAGTGCGCCGCGCCGCAATGACAGGTACCTTTCAGCATTGCCACCTCCATTGGCTGACGAATGGCCTGTTCCCGCCGGCATTCTGCAGCCTGCTGCCCGATATTCAAACCCATTGCGTTCGCGCCCGGCATTCGCCAATGAAGGCCGATGAGTTCCCCTTTGCCAGCCAGCCAGCGCCAGCGGCTCGACGAATTGCTCGTCGGGCGCGGCCTGTTCGCCAGCCGCTCGCGCGCCCGCGACGCGATCGAGCGCGGCACGGTGACGGTCGACGGCATCGTCGCCCGCAAGCCCGGCCAGCCTGTCGCGCCGGACTGCCTGGTCGCCATCGACGATCCGGCGCGGGCCTATGTCTCGCGCGCGGCGCTGAAGCTGATCGCCGGCCTCGACCATTTCGGCCTCGATCCTTCCGGCAGCGAAGCGCTCGACGTCGGCGCCTCGACCGGCGGCTTCACCCAGGTGCTGCTCGAGCGCGGCGCCACGCATGTCACGGCGATCGATGTCGGCCACGGCCAGATGCATCCCGACCTTGCCGGCGACCCGCGCGTGACGGTGATCGAAGGGCTGAACGCCCGCGATTTGACGGCAGCCGATCTCGGCGGCCGCATCCCCGGTTTCCTGGTCTGCGACGTCTCGTTCATTTCGCTGAAGCTGGCGCTGCCGCCGGCGCTGGAATTGGCGGGCGAGGGCGCCAGGGCAATTCTCCTGGTCAAGCCGCAATTCGAGGCCGGCCGCGAGGCGATCGGCAAGGGCGGCCTGCTCAAAGATCCAGGCGATGCAGCGCGCATTGCAGCTAACCTGCGCGATTGGCTCGCTGGTATTTCCGGCTGGCGGGTCTTGGGACTCCACCCGTCGCCGATCGAAGGCGGCGACGGCAACCGCGAGTTCCTGCTCGCCGCCACGAAGGACGGGTGATGAGCACACGCTTGACGATCGCAAGGCTCGGCTCGCAGGGCGACGGCATCGCCAATGCGGAGGGCGGGGAGGTCTTCGTCCCGTTCACGCTGCCGGGCGAGGCGGTCATGGCCGCGCGCCAGAAGGACCGTGCCACGCTGATGTCGGTGCTGGAAGCCTCGCCGCTCAGGATCGACCCGGCCTGCCGCCATTTCACCGAATGCGGCGGCTGCGCGCTCCAGCATTTCGAAGCGGAAGCCTACCGGCAATGGAAGCGCGAGAAAGTCGCGCAGGCCCTGAAGACCAAGGGCATCGCCTGTGACATCGCCGCGCTGGTGCCTTGCGCGCCGCACACCCGTCGCCGCGTCACGTTCAGCGCCAGGCGCACCGAAACCGGGATGCTGCTCGGCTTCGTGCGCGCGCTGTCCTCCGAGATCATCCCGATCGAGGAATGCCCGATCTCGCTGCCGGCGATCGTTGCGGCGCTCGACAAATTGCGCGCCCTGGCCGGCTTGGTCTGCGCGACGTCGAAGGCGTTTCATATGACCGTGACCGTCACCGCCTCGGGCCTCGACATTGCCGTCCATGATGCCGGTAAGCTTGGCGACCACCAGCGCCGCATCGCTTCGAACTTCGTCATGGCCGAGGGTCTGGCGCGGCTTTCCGTCGATGGCGAGATCGTCGTCGAGCCTAAGAAACCGATGGTGCAATTCGGATCGGTTGCTGTCGCTCTGCCGCCCGGCGCCTTCCTGCAGGCGACGGAAGCCGCCGAGCAGGCAATGGCTGGTCTCGTCAGCCAGCATCTGTCGCGCGCCAGGAAGGTCGCGGACCTGTTCGCCGGCTGCGGCAGCTTTGCGCTGCGGCTTGGCGCGAAATCGGAGGTCCATGCCGTCGAAGGCGATGCGCCGGCGCTTGCCGCGCTCGACCGCGCCTACCGCTTCGCCACCGGTCTGAAGCGGGTGACCAGCGAACGCCGCGACCTCTTCCGCCGGCCGCTGACCTTCAAGGAGTTGAACGTCTTCGACGGGCTGGTCTTCGATCCGCCGCGCGCCGGCGCCGAGGACCAGTCGAAGCAGATCGCCCGTTCCGACGTGCCGCTGGTCGCCGCCGTCTCCTGCAATCCGGTGACGCTGGCGCGGGATCTGCGCACCCTCATCGACGGCGGCTATCAACTGAAGAGCGTCACGCCGATCGACCAGTTCCTGTGGTCGTCGCATGTCGAGGCGGTGGCATTGCTGGAGAAGCCGAAGCGGCGGCGATAGCCTACGACTGGCGGTTGGCAAGAAATTTTGTGAAGCCTCTGTTCCTTCGACGAAATTGCGCCCTAAAGCCGCCTTTTTGCGGGACTTAAATTTTGGCGGTTCGGGAAACGTTCCGACCTCTGGAGCGTTACCACTTTGAATGGATGGCGGATTGCAATGCGCACGCTTCAGAAATTCCTCGGTCTCGTCGTCGTTCTCGTCATATTCGCGGTCGGTTCCGCGGCCGGAGCGCTGGCGCAAGGTGAAAAGCGGCTAGCCTTCGTCATCGGCAATGGCGCCTATCAATCCGGAGAGCTCGCGACAGCCGCCAACGACGGCGGACTGATCGCTCAGACCCTGCAGGCGGCCGGTTTCGATGTGGTTGGGGCCCGCGATGTGGATCAGGAATCACTGCGCGGCGCGTTGCGTGATTTCCTTGGAAAGGTCTCCGCCGCAGGTCCCGATGCGGTCATTTTCGTGTACCTCGCCGGCCGCGGGGTGCAGTTCGAAGGCGAGAATTATTTCTTGCCGGTCGACGCCCAGATCGCCAATCCGGCCGACGTGCCGCTTCAAGCCATGCGGCTGTCCGATGTCACCAAGTCGCTGGCGGGACTGCCGGCGAAGGTCAATATCGTGGTCCTCGACGCGGCGCGCCCGAATGACTTCCCACAAATGAGCCAGCCGCTGGCTGGCGGCCTCGCGCTGGTCGACCCCGACCCGAACATGCTGATTGCGTTCAATGCCGCCCCCGGAACGGTCGCGCCTGAAGGCAAGGGCCCCTATGGCGCCTATGCTCAGGCGCTGGCCGAGATGATACGCGAAGGCGGGTTGTCGCTCGACGACGTGTTCGACCGCACGCGGCTGCGGGTCAACGAGGTGACGCAAGGCGCGCAAGTGCCGTGGAATGCCTCGAAGATCAATGTGCCTTTCGTCTTCTTCGATCGTGCCCCGGACGCGCCTGCGCCCAAGGTTTCGGAGGCCGAATCCCGGTCCAACCGCACTCGGGAAATACGCGACTTCGATGCGCACGACGCCTATGTCGCGGCTCTCGACCGCGATACCATGCGCGGCTACCAGGATTTCCTCGTCGCCTATCCGCACGATCCCATGGCCAAGCGGGTGCGCGCCATCATCGCGGCGCGGCGCGAGGCGATCACCTGGCGCGAGACATGGCTGCGGGACACGCCGGAGGCCTATTGGTCTTATCTGCGGCGCTATCCGCATGGCCCGCACGCTTGGGACGCGCGTCGTCGGCTCGAGCATTTCGATGCTGCGCTGGAGCCGCCGGAGGAATTCACCGTCTATGACTATGATTTGCCGCCGCCTCCGCCGGAGGAAATCATCTATGTCGACCGGCCGGTGCTCTATTTCGACGACCCGGATTTCGACTTCGACCCGCCGCCTCCGGTTACGGTGATCTTCCTGCCGCCGCCGCCGCCGGATTTTGTCGTGCTGGCGCCGCCTCCGCCACCGGTCGACGTCTTCGTCCTGCCGACGCCGGTCTTCGTGCCCGTGCCGGTATGGGTCAGGCCGCCGCATAACATCGTGCCGCCGCCGGACAATTTCATCTTCAACAACATCCACAACACGACCGTTATCAACAACACGACGATCAACGAGAACAATCAGCAAGGGCAGGGTGGCGGCCTCACCACCGGCCAGAAGCTGACCGCCGGCGCGGTTGGGCTGGGTGCCGCGGCTCTGGCTACCAAGGTGGCGCTGCCGCCGCTGTTGCAGAAGCGGGCGGCGTTGTCCAACCAGAATCCCGTTCAGGGCAAGATCGGCCAAGGTGCGGCGCAAGGCCAGCAGCCAGGCGGTGCGGCGCCGCTTTCGAAAACACTGGGCAAGCTCTCGACCGATCACGCACTGCCGGGAACGAACGGCAAGACGTTGCCGCTCGTCAACGGCAAGCCGGTGCTGAATGGCCAGAATTTCCCCAACGACAAGTCGAAGAAGCTGCTCGGCAAGCAGGGCACCCCGGGAACCAACCAGCAGGCAACCGGAAATGCCGGTGCCGCCGTTACCGGTAGCGGTCAGCAGAACGGAGCCGGCAACGGTCAGGGCAAGAATGGCAAGTTCCGCAAGCTGCCGACCGTCAACGGTCTGCCGGCCGAGAACGGACAGAGCGCCCAGCAGAAGTTCGGGAAGAACAATACGAAAGTGTTGTCCGATCAGAACGGAGGCAAACCGAAGAAGCTGACACGCAAGGATCTGACGGCAGGCCAGTCCGTCGTCGGACCGAGCGATCAAGGCTCGGCCGACGGAAGCGACAAGGGCAAGAAGTTCCGCAAGCTGCCAACCGTCAACGGTTTGCCAACCAACAATCGGCCTAGTGTGCAGGAGCGCCTCGGGAAGAACAATCCGAACGTGTTCTCCGACCAGAATCAGGGCTCACCAAACGGGAACAAGAAGTTCCGCAAATTGCAAAACGGTGGTGCAGATTCTGGTGGCGCGGAGGTCCAGCAGAACTTCAAGGTAAACAGGCCCAACGAGAATGCGCAGCGCCAGCTCAAGCTGCAGGAAAAGCCGAATGTGCAGGTGTTCGCCAAGCCGCCGAAACCGGAGTTCCATGCGCAGCCGAAGTTCCAGGTCCAGCAGCAGGAGCGGCGTCTGACGCAGCAGCCCAAGGAGCAGCCGCCGCAAGGCAACAAGAAGCCGAGCTGCGGGCATCCGGGCGAGCCGCCCTGCAAGCAATAGGCTTGCCGCTGTCGGACGGAAGCGATCCTTTCATGGGCCGGATCTTCCGACCCATGAACCTGCGAGAGGCGGCCACGAGTCCATGGCGCGGACCATCGTGTTAAAGGCGAAGGGCAGATCTCTCCAAGCGGCCGCTTTGCCTACGAACTCGGCGTCAGCCGTTTCGCCGTACCGCCGCGCTGATTGATCGACACCCAGGTGTTCGGGTTCTGCTGCGACTGGCGCTTTAGAAAATAATAGCCGGTGGCGTTCCAGGGGCGGATTTCGTCGACCATATTGTCCAGGACGAGATCGCCCTTGTCGGTCTTCACCGTCAGGATGGTGTGGCCCTCATTGTGAAGGTCGCGCACCACCGTCATCAACAGCGCCTGACGGGGAAATCCTGCCTCCTGGAGAAGCTTGCGCTTGTAGAGCGCGTAGATCTTGCAATCGCCCTTGCCGTCCACCGGATAGTCCCAGTGGTCCATCATCGTGCCCCAGTGGTCATAGTTGCTGACCGGCTTGATGGAGCGGTTCGCCTTCTGGTTTACCCGCTTGAGGATGCTCATGTTCTGCGCGGTCAGCTTGACGCTGGCGGCAGGCAAGGCGGGCACCTTGCACTCTTTCGGCCGGCGATGGCAGAAATCGAGCCAGCCATATGGGACGCTGGTGCTGCCGCCGACGGTGGCGGAACTGGCCGCAGGCCGCGTCGACGCTAGTTTGACCAGCGACGACTGCGCGGCCGCTGGGCCGACTTGCAGCGACGAAACGCCAACCAACGAAATGAAGCCAAGGAGGAGAGAAGAGGTCGAGACACCAGGGGATCGCTTCACTGCCAACACCACCGCAACGAGGAGACTGGCGACAGGCTAATGCGCAAACGCCGGCCCGGCCAATTAAACAATTAATAATGTCCTAACACGATTGTGTTCACTTCAAGGTGCCGGCGGGAAGTTCGGGCTGGAAACCATCAGCCCGTGCCCGAAAGGATGCGCTCGACGAAGGCGGGCACCACTTGCGTCGCCGGCCCTTCCAGTTGCTCGTCGAAACGGGAAGCCCAGCCGGCGCATTTCAGGTTGAGCTCGACGGTCAAGGCGCCGGCGATGCGTGCCTCTTCTACGAAGCCGGCGGCCGGATAGACGCTGCCGCTCGTCCCGATCGCCGCGAAGAGGTCGCAGCCGCCCAGCGCTTCGCTGATCTCTTCCATGCGATAGGGCATCTCGCCGAACCACACGACGTCTGGCCGCAGCCGTCCCCTGGCGCCGCAGGCCGGACACTCGGAATGGTCGGCGATGTCGTCGGCCCAGGCGCTGCTGGCGCTGCAATCTTGGCAAAGCGCGCGACAGAGCTCGCCATGCATGTGGATCAGCTTTCGCGAGCCGGCACGCTCATGCAGGTCGTCGATGTTCTGGGTGACGACCAGGACTTCGCGGGGAAAGGCTTGCTCGAGCCTGGCCAGCGCCTCATGCGCGGCATTGGGCTTGACGTCGCCAAGCTGCCGCCTGCGCATGTTGTAGAAGTCCTGCACCTTGGTTGGGTTGCGGGCGAAGCCCTGCGGGGTCGCGACCTCCTCAAAGTCGAAACTAGCCCACACCCCCTTCGGATCGCGAAACGTCGCGACGCCCGATTCCGCCGAGATGCCGGCGCCCGTCAGGATGACGATCTTGGGTTTGGACATTGGTCGATGGCACCGGCCCGCAGGCTATCTCTTTTGTCGAGACAATGGGTAGCTTTTCAGAAGCCGACATTGTGGCCTTTCCAGCGTTCACGCGCTCAAACCCTGGTGCCGCCAACCGTCATCTGGTTCATCCGCAGATGCGGCTGGCCGACGCCGACGGGCACGCCCTGTCCGGCCTTGCCGCACATGCCGATGCCGTTGTCGAGCTTCATGTCGTTGCCGATCATGCTGACGCGGTGCATGGCGTCCGGCCCGTTGCCGATCAGCATCGCGCCCTTGATCGGCTGCGTCACCTTGCCGTTCTCGATCATGTAGGCCTCGGTGCAGCCGAACACGAACTTGCCTGACGTGATGTCGACCTGGCCGCCGCCGAAGGAAACGGCGTAGACGCCGTTCTTGACCGAGGCGATGATCTCTTCCGGCTCCATGTCGCCGGAGGTCATGTAGGTGTTGGTCATGCGCGGCATCGGCTGGTGCGCATAGCCCTCGCGGCGGCCGTTGCCCGTCGCCGTCATGCCCATCAGCCGGGCGTTCTGTCGGTCCTGCATATAGCCGACCAGTTTGCCGTCCTCGATCAACACGTTGCGCGCCGAAGGCGTTCCTTCGTCGTCGACGGTGAGCGAGCCGCGCCGCTCGGGGATGGTGCCGTCGTCGACCACGGTGACGCCTTTCGCCGCCACCTGCTGGCCCATCAGGCCGGCGAAGGCCGATGTCTTCTTGCGGTTGAAGTCGCCTTCCAGTCCGTGGCCGACAGCCTCGTGCAGCATCACGCCCGGCCAGCCGCTGGACAGCACGATATCGAACGTGCCGGCGGGCGCCGGGACCGCTTCCAGGTTGACCAGCGCCTGCCGTAGCGCCTCGCTGGCGGCATGCTTCCAGCTTTCCTCACTGACGAACTCGCCAAAACTCTTGCGGCCGCCCATGCCGTAGGAGCCGCTCTCCTGCCGGTCGCCATCGCCGACCACGACGGAAACGTTGATCCGGACCAGCGGGCGGATGTCGCGCACGATCTGCCCGTCGCCGCGCACGATCTCGACATGCTGCCACGAGGCGGCGAGCGACGCCGTCACCTGGCGCACGCGCGGATCCTTCGCCCGCAGCCAGCCGTCGATCTCCTGCAAGAGCTTGGCCTTGACCTCGAAGGAAGGCGAGGGGATCGGGTTCTCGTCGCCATAGAGGTGACGGTTGGTGCGTGCGGGCGCGCCGGCGAGCTGGCCGGAATAGCCGCCCTTTACCGCCGAGACGGCGTCGGCCGCGCGCTTGAGCGAGGCTTCGGAGAGATCGCTGGAATGCGCATAGCCGCTGGCCTCGCCGGCCACGGCGCGCAGGCCGAACCCTTGGTCGGTGTTGAAATTGGCCGTCTTCAGCCGGCCATTGTCGAACATCAGCGCTTCGCTCTCGCTGTATTCGAGGAACAACTCGCCGTCGTCGGCGCCCTTGATTGTGTCGGCGACGATCTCCTTGACGCGATCGTCGGAAATGTCGAATTGGCCGATCAGGCTGGTCATGGCAAATCCATTCGTGGAAACAAATCGTTCTAGAGCATGATGCCGAAAAGTGTGAAGCGGTTTTCGGACGACATCATGCTCTACCTCTTTGATCTGGGGGATGTAGGCGCGAAGCCGCCGTTGCACAATCGCCAACAGGATCAAGCTGACGATTGCGTCGCCGTCACTTGCCGGCGACGAAGTCCCTGATGTTGGCGGCCATCGCGTTCCAGTTGGAAAACTGCTCCTCGACATTGGCCCTCGTGATGCCGCCGGCAAAGCTGACATCCATCCTGAAATTCGAGCCGTCGCCCGCATAGGCCTTCACCCAGCGGTATTTCGCGTTCCAGGCGTTGGCCTGGTCGGCGCTCAGCGGGTCGGTGTAGCCTGTCGAGAATTGCAGCGATTTGCAGTTCTCGTGATCCTCGCAGCCGTAGAAGTAGATCACGTATTTGACGCCCTCGATCCGCCCTGAAAGCATCGGATCGCCATTGTCGTCCTTGTCCATCCTGGCCGAGCCGAAGCCCTTGGCGATGTCGAGGATCGCCGCCGGGTCGGGCCTCTGGAGGATTTCGGCATCCTCGGCCCGGGCGACAGAGACCGCACCGGCCAGCGCCAGGCCAGCCATGAAAGCGGACAACGACGTGCGCATGGAACCTCCTGCCACCAAATCCGCATTCGCCGTCCGACCTCAGCGTCGGGAATGGCCGCGGCGCATGGCGACAAGATCAAGGTAGGGCGGCGAAGCCGTCCGCAAAGCCCTTGAGATCGACGGGAATGCCGATGCCTTCCTCGGGCGTCTGGAAGACGATGAAGGTGGCCGAGGTGCCGCTCTTCAGCGTGTCGAGCAGCGGCTTTTCGAGGATCACCTCGGCATAGCAGCCGTCCTGGAAGCAGCGCACGAAATAGGCGCGGCCGATATCCTTGCCGTCGACATTGAGGCCGAGGCCGTTGGGCAGCAGCACGCCGAGCGGCGCCAGCACGCGCAGGATCTCGGCCTTGTTGTCGGCGGTGCGCAGCACAACGACTGAAAGCCCCATTTCAGGGCGATCCTCGGCGACGACGTTCTGCATCATCACGCATTGTTCGGAGGTAGCACCGGCAGGCGTATCGCAGATGATCGACCATGCGCCATGCGTCGACTTCACCGTGCCGCTCGGCGGCGAGGCGTTGTTCGGCGAGGCGGCGGCGCCGACGGCTACGCCGACACCGAGCAAGGCGACGGCAAGGACGACCTTCGCCAGGGTTCTCGAAAGCCAGGAAGTCATAACGGCTCCATTGCGAATCACGGCACTTTAAGCCGCGCCGGGGCCAAGTAAAGGACGAGACCGCCGCCGGTCCGCCCCGATACCGGCAATTACATGCTTTTCCAAAGCAAATTCGCCCGAATTGCGACCGCTGCGCATATAGCATGGCGAGCGCCGAACACGGCCTTCGGCGTGCGCGCAAAAATGCCGCACGGTTTCCTCCGCTCCTTTCTTGCGGAGGGAAATAGAGTATGGTTTGAACCAGCCTAGGGACAGACCGGGATTCCCAATTCCGGCGTCGTCCGTTATTGGTGCGATCAGATCGCGGGAAGTGGGAGACGAGAGGGCGATGAGGAAATTCCTGGCAAGCGCTGAATTCTTGGCAGGTACGGCAGCATCGGCCGTGCTCTTCTCCAGTGCTGCGGCCCGTGCCGACCAGCCGCGGGAATGGGAGATGACCTTCCAGGCTCCCGCGACCGACATGATGCGGCAGATCGAGCGGTTCGGGAACTACACCATGTGGTTCATCGTCCCGATCACCATCCTCGTTCTGCTGCTGCTGCTGGTCTGCATCGTCAGGTTCCGCGCCAGCGCCAATCCGGTGCCATCCAGGACCAGCCACAACACGCTGATCGAAGTGATCTGGACGGTCGGGCCGGTGATCGTGCTCTTGCTCATCGCCATTCCCTCCTTCCAGCTGCTCACCGCGCAGTACACGCCGCCGGAGGAAGCCAAGCTCACCGTCAAGGCGACCGGCAACCAGTGGAACTGGGATTACGAGTACCAGGTCGACAAGACCTTCTCGTTCAACTCGGCGGTCCTTCAGGATGCCGACCGCGCCAAGGCTGGCAAGGAGGATCGCGCCCTCTATCCGCGGCTGCTGGCGGTCGACAACGAGCTGGTTGTCCCGGTCAACACCACGACCCGCGTGCTGATCACCGCCACCGACGTCATCCACTCCTTCGCCGTGCCGTCCTTCGGCATCAAGATGGACGCCGTTCCTGGCCGCACCAACGAGACTTGGTTCAAGGCGGAGAAGGAAGGCCTCTATTACGGCCAGTGCTCGCAGCTCTGCGGCAAGGACCATGCCTTCATGCCGATCGCGGTGCGCGTCGTGTCCGACGCGCAGTTCAAGACCTGGCTGGATACGGCCAAGACCAACGTGCCCGCCGCCAACAAGGCGCTGATGGCCGAGATCGATGGTACCAACAAGGTAGCGGCCGCCGGCAACTGATGCCGCGGGTTAGCAGGATTTAGGGAACGGAGCGGAACATGGCAGAGGCTGCAGCTCACGATCACGGCGACCACAGGCCGCATGGCTGGGTCCGCTGGGTCTACTCGACCAACCACAAGGACATCGGCACGCTCTACCTGATCTTCGCGATCATGGCCGGCATCGTCGGCGGCGCGCTCTCGGTCGCCATCCGCATGGAGCTGCAGGAGCCGGGCATCCAGATCTTCAGCGGCCTCGCCCAGATGGTCTACGGCATGCAGGGCGACGCCGCCATCGACGGCGGCAAGAGCATGTACAACGCCTTCGGCGCCGCGCACGGCCTGATCATGATCTTCTTCATGGTCATGCCGGCGCTCATCGGCGGCTTCGCCAACTGGATGGTGCCGATCATGATCGGCGCGCCGGACATGGCCTTCCCGCGCATGAACAACATCTCGTTCTGGCTGCTGCCGCCGGCCTTCATCCTGCTGCTCTCCTCGATGTTCCTGCCGAGCGCGCCGGGCGCATTCGGCGTCGGCGGCGGCTGGACGATCTATCCGCCGCTCTCGACCTCCGGCCAGCCTGGCCCCGCGATGGATCTGGCGATCCTGTCGATTCATATCGCCGGCGCGTCGTCGATCCTCGGCGCCATCAACTTCATCACCACCATCTTCAACATGCGCGCTCCCGGCATGACGCTGCACAAGATGCCGCTGTTTGCCTGGGCGGTGCTGATCACCGCCTTCCTGCTGCTCCTGTCGCTGCCGGTCCTGGCGGGCGCGATCACCATGCTGCTCACCGATCGCAATTTCGGCACTTCCTTCTTCGTGCCGGACAATGGCGGTGACCCGATCCTCTTCCAGCACCTGTTCTGGTTCTTCGGCCACCCCGAAGTGTACATCCTGATCCTGCCGGGCTTCGGCATCGTCAGCCATATCGTCTCGACCTTCTCGAAGAAGCCCGTCTTCGGTTATCTCGGCATGGCCTACGCCATGGTGGCGATCGGCGCCGTCGGCTTCATCGTCTGGGCGCACCACATGTATACGACCGGCCTGTCGCTCGACACGCAGCGCTACTTCGTGTTCGCCACCATGGTCATCGCGGTGCCGACCGGCGTGAAGATCTTCTCCTGGATCGCCACCATGTGGGGCGGTTCGATCTCCTTCAAGCCGCCGATGCTGTGGGCGCTGGGCTTTATCTTCCTGTTCACCATCGGTGGCGTCACCGGCGTTCAGCTGGCCAATGCCGGCCTCGACCGCTCGCTGCACGACACCTATTTCGTGATCGCCCACTTCCACTACGTGCTGTCGCTGGGCGCCGTGTTCGCCATCTTCGCCGGCTGGTACTACTGGTTCCCGAAGATGACCGGCTACATGTACTCGCCGATGATCGCCAACACCCACTTCTGGGTCACGTTCGTCGGCGTCAATCTGATCTTCTTCCCGCAGCACTTCCTCGGCCTCGCCGGCATGCCGCGCCGCACCGTCGACTATCCGGACGCGTTCGCCGGCTGGAACATGGTGTCTTCCTACGGCTCCTACATCGCGGCCGTCGGTGTTGCGATCTTCCTCTACGGCGTGTTCGAGGCCTTCCAGAAGAAGCGCGTCGCCGGCGCCAATCCGTGGGGCGAGGGTGCCACCACGCTCGAATGGCAGCTGCCTTCGCCGCCGCCGTTCCACCAGTGGGAACAGCTGCCGAAGATCAAGTAGGCAGCGTCCCGACGCATACGAGACCGCCGGCTTGTCCGGCGGTCTTGGCCAACGGAATGATGGACTTTAAGTACGCATGGCCCTTGCCGAAGACAGATTGATGGAGGAAGCGGGCTTTCGCATGTCGGAAGCGACCGCGGGCGATTTCTTCGCCCTGTTGAAGCCGCGCGTCATGTCGCTGGTCGTCTTCACGGCCTTTGTCGGCCTCGTCGCGGCGCCCGTTGCCATCAACCCGCTGCTGGCGATGATCGCCATCCTGGCGATTGCCATCGGCGCCGGCGCTTCCGGCGCGCTCAACATGTGGTACGACGCCGATATCGACGCGGTGATGACCAGGACTGCCGGTCGTCCGGTACCGGCCGGCCGTGTCACGCCGGGCGAGGCGTTGAGCTTCGGCCTGGTGCTGTCGGTGCTGTCGGTGATGACGCTCGGCGTGCTGGTCAACTGGCTGTCGGCATCGCTCCTCGCCTTCACCATCTTCTTCTACGCCGTCATCTACACCATGTGGCTGAAGCGCTGGACGCCGCAGAACATCGTCATCGGCGGCGCCGCCGGGGCCTTCCCGCCGGTGATCGGCTGGGCCGCGGTGACCGGCTCGGTCAGCCTCGAAAGCGTGATCCTGTTCCTGATCATATTCCTGTGGACGCCGCCGCATTTCTGGGCGCTGGCGCTGTTCAAGTCCGACGACTACGCCCGCGCCGGCATCCCGATGATGCCGAATGTCGCCGGCCAGGCCTCTACCCGTCGGCAAATCTTTGCCTATGCGCTGATCCTGGCGCCGGTCGGCGTGCTGCCTTGGGCGCTCGGCTACACCACGGCCGGCTATGGCGTCGTCTCGGCGGTCCTCGGCGCGGGCTTCGTCTGGTATGCCTGGAAAGTGCTTGCCATGGCTGATGACGACCGTGCGATGAAGCCGGCCAAGGCCCTGTTCGGCTACTCGCTGCTCTATCTCTTCGCCATCTTTGCCGCCTATCTCGTCGACTGCGTGGTCGGTCGCGCCCTCATGATGGGGGGAGTGTGACCGTGGCCGACAAGAAACTCGAGCTGGTCACGCTGACCGAACGCCAGCAGAAGGCACGCCGCAACCGCTCCATCGCCATCGGCATCGCGCTGGCGGCATTGGTCATCATCTTCTATGCCGCCACAATCGTGCGCTTCGGCCACAGCGGGGCCAGCATCACCGGCTCCGGCCTGTTGGGAGGCGGCTGATGGGCGGCGAGACCAGCAGCAAGCCCCGCAAGGTCAACAACGGCATCGTCGCCGCCGTCTGCCTGGCCTTCTTCACCGGCATGGTCGGCATGGCCTATGCGGCGGTGCCGCTCTACAAGATGTTCTGCCAGGTCACCGGCTATGGCGGCACCACGCAGCGCGCCGAGAAGCAATATGCCGGCCGCGTGCTCGACCGCGACATCACCATCCGCTTCGATGCCAACACCAATGGCATTCCGTGGCAGTTCGAGCCTGTCGCCCGCTCGGTGACGATCAAGATCGGCGCGACGGCGCAGGCGCATTACAGCGCGACCAACAAGTTCGACCGCGCCATCACCGGCCGCGCTTCGTTCAACGTGCAGCCGGAGATGGCTGGCGCCTATTTCAACAAGGTGGAGTGCTTCTGCTTCACCGACACGACGCTGAAGCCCGGCGAGACGCTGGACATGCCGGTCGTGTTCTATGTCGATCCAGACATCGTCAACGTACCGGAACTCAAGGACTTGAAGACCATCACCCTGTCCTACACGATGTTCCCGGTCGAAAAGAAACAGCCGGTCGCCTCGTCGGCGCCGGCCGCTGGCAGCAGCAACAAAGTTCCAGATTCCGAAGCAAGCCTCGGGGGTTGATATGGCAGACGCGCACGCAAAACCACAACACGACTACCATCTCGTCAACCCCAGCCCGTGGCCCTTCCTGGGTTCGATCGGCGCCTTGGTGACCGCCGTCGGCGGCGTCTGCCTGATGCAGTATCTGAAGGCCGGCAACTTCCCGGTCTTCGGCCACAACATCGCCAATCCGTGGCTGTTCTTCATCGGCCTGATCATCGTGCTCTACACGATGTTCGCCTGGTGGTCGGACACCATCAAGGAAGCGCATGAGGGTCACCATACGCGCGTCGTGTCGCTGCACCTGCGCTATGGGATGATCATGTTCATCGCCTCGGAGGTGATGTTCTTCGTCGCCTGGTTCTGGGCCTTCTTCGACGCCAGCCTGTTCCCCGGCGAAGCCTCGCAATATGCACGCACCGCCTTCACCGGCGGCGTCTGGCCGCCGAAGGGGCTGGAGGTTCTCGATCCCTTCCACCTGCCGCTCTACAACACCATCATCCTGCTTCTGTCGGGCACGACGGTGACCTGGGCGCACCACGCGCTGCTGCATGGCGACCGCAAGGGCCTGATCAACGGCCTGGTGCTGACCGTCGGCCTCGGCATGCTGTTCACCATGGTGCAGGCCTACGAGTACATGCACGCGCCCTTCGCGTTCAAGGATTCGATCTACGGCGCCACCTTCTTCATGGCCACCGGCTTCCACGGTTTCCACGTCATCATCGGCACCATCTTCCTGCTCGTCTGCCTGGTGCGTGCGATGCGCGGCGACTTCACGCCGAAGCAGCATTTCGGCTTCGAGGCGGCAGCCTGGTACTGGCACTTCGTCGACGTGGTCTGGCTGTTCCTGTTCAGCGCGATCTATGTCTGGGCCTCGAACGGCGCGCTGATCGAAGGCCACTGATAAAAAGCAATTCTGGGAAAGCGCGTAGCGATTTTCCGGAATTTGCTTTCAGCAGTTTTTCAGGAGTTTTGGAAGGCGGCCGCGGCGACGCGGCCGCCTTCTTCTTTTCGGCGCAATGGCCGGCCATCGCTAGGTCATGTGGGCGAAGATTCCCTTGATCATCTGCGCGTATCTGACCACCACGAGCCCACTGTTCGACAGGGGGATGTGGCCCGGGCAAACGGTCGATCTGGTGCGTGTCGAGAAATCGCAACGGCAGTTGCAACTGATCGGCGGCGGCCAAATTCTGCGCCGCTACAGCATCGCGCTCGGCGGCGATCCGGTCGGCCGCAAGCACCGCGAGGGGGACGAGCGAACGCCGGAGGGGCGCTATGTGCTCGACTGGCGCAACCCCAACAGCGTCGCGCACAGGTCGATCCATATCTCCTATCCAAATGCCGACGATAAGGCGGCGGCGACAGCGCTGGGCGTCGATCCTGGCGGCTTCATCATGATCCACGGCCAGCCGAATGGTTTCGGTTGGCTGGGCAGGGTGCTTCAAATGGTCGACTGGACCGACGGCTGTATTGCAGTTACGAACTCCGATATGGATGAAATCTGGACAATGGTGGCCGACGGCACACCGATCGAGATCATAAAATGAGTGAAGATAAGGCGATCTGGCCACCCATCGATCCGATCTCTGCCGGCCTGCATGGCCGCTGCCCGCGCTGCGGCGAAGGCAAGCTGTTCTCGGGTTTCCTGACTGTCGGCAAGCGCTGCTACAATTGCGGGCTCGACTATTCCTTCGCCGATGCCGGCGACGGCCCGGCGGTGTTCGTCATCCTGATCATCGGCTTCGTCGTTGTCGGCCTCGCGCTGTGGATGGAGGTGACGTTCAGTCCGCCGCTCTGGCTGCACTTCATGTTGTGGATACCGCTGGCGCTGGTGCTCTGCCTGACGGCGCTGCGCCTGATCAAGGGCGTGCTGATCACCTTGCAGTATTCGAGGAAGGCCTCCGAGGGCAGGCTGGATTCCAGCGAATGACCGAAACGACCGGTTTGGCCGCCGGCCGTTCGCGGCCGCGCTCGGCGTTGCTGCTCGGCCTTGGCCTCGTGCTGTTCGCCGTCCTGATCGGGCTCGGCACCTGGCAGGTGCAGCGCCTGCACTGGAAGGAAAGCCTGCTCGCGACCATCGACAAGCGCACCCATTCCACACCGTTGCCGCTGGCCGAAATCGAGAAGGAATTCGCCGCTTCCCATGATGTCGATTACACGCCGGTGACGGTGACCGGCACTTTCCTGCACCGGGGCGAGCGCCATTTCTTTTCCACCTGGCAAGGCGACACGGGCTTCAACGTCTACACGCCCCTGCAGTTGGAGGACGGCCGCTTCGTGCTCGTCAACCGAGGCTTCGTTCCCTACGATCTCAAGGATCCTGCCAAGCGCCAACAAGGTGAGGTTGCCGGCAAGGTGACGCTGACAGGGCTTGCCCGCAATCCGCTGCCCGCAAAGCCGTCGATGATGCTCCCCGATAATGATGTCGCCAAGAATATCTTCTTCTGGAAGGATCGCGACGTCATGGGGGCGACCGCTGGCCTGCCTGCCGGCTTCGTGCTGGTGCCGTTCTTCATCGATGCCGACAAGACGCCGAACCCGGGCGGCCTGCCGGTCGGCGGCGTCACCATCATCGACCTCCCGAACAACCATTTGCAATACGCGGTCACCTGGTATGGCTTGGCCGCCGCCCTTGCAGCGGTTCTCATCCTCAGGCTTCGCCGTCCAGCGAAGGAAGCGTGAAGCCTGCCGCTCTTGACAGGGCAGGGGTGCACGCCTCATTTCCCTCCAGCTTTCCGACTGAACCGGCCTCGCATTCATGACTGAGAAAAAGCCACCGCTTACGATCAGGCTCTGCCAGCCGCGCGGCTTCTGCGCCGGCGTCGATCGCGCCATCCAGATCGTCGTGCTGGCGCTGAAGAAATACGGCGCGCCGGTCTATGTCCGCCACGAGATCGTGCACAACCGTTACGTCGTCGAAGGCCTGCAGAGCCTGGGCGCCGTCTTCATCGAGGAACTGTCCGAGATTCCGCCGGAGCATCGTCAGTCGCCGGTGGTATTTTCCGCGCATGGCGTGCCGAAGTCGGTGCCGGCGGATGCCGAGGCGCGCAATCTCTTCTACCTCGATGCCACGTGCCCGCTGGTCTCCAAGGTGCACAAGCAGGCGATGCGTCACCAGCGGCTCGGTCGCCATGTGCTTTTGATCGGCCACGCCGGGCACCCGGAAGTGATCGGCACGATGGGCCAATTGCCGGAAGGCGCCGTGACGCTGATCGAGACCGAGGCCGATGCGGCGCGCTTCGTGCCGGTCGATGCCTCTGCCCTCGGCTTCGTTACCCAGACGACCTTGTCCGTCGAGGACACCGCCGGCATCATCCGGGCGCTGCAGGAGCGGTTTCCCGAACTGCACGCGGCCGCGGCCGAATCGATCTGCTACGCCACCACCAACCGCCAGGAAGCGGTGAAGGAGACGGCGGCGGGCGCCGATCTTTTCCTTGTCGTCGGCGCTCCCAATTCGTCCAACTCGCGTCGCCTTGTCGAAGTGGCGGAGCGCGCGGGCGCGACGATGTCGCTTCTCGTGCAGCGCGCCGCGGAAATTCCGTGGGATGAGATCGCCGGGATCAGGACGCTCGGCCTGTCGGCCGGTGCCTCGGCGCCGGAGATCATTGTCGATGAGATCATCGACGCGTTCCGGCAGCGTTTCGACGTCACCATCGATCTGGCCATAACGGCCACGGAAACGGAGGATTTTCCGGTGATGCGGGTGTTGCGCGATGTCGAACTGACGGCGGCCGACATGGCCTTCGTCAATGGAGCGGCGTGAAAACGGATGGCCGTCTACACCGACGTCAACGAGAACGAACTCAGTGCGTTCCTGAAGGCCTATCCGGTCGGCGAGCTGCTCTCCTACAAGGGCATCGCCGAAGGCACCGAGAATTCCAACTTCCTGGTCCACGCCTCGACCGGCTCCTACATCCTGACGCTCTACGAAAAGCGCGTCGACAAGGCCGACCTGCCGTTCTTTCTCGGCCTGATGGGCCATCTCGCCAGGAAGGGCATTTCCTGCCCGCTGCCGGTCACCGCGCATGACGGCACCGTCATCGGCACGCTTGCCGGCCGGCCCGCCGTCATCATCACCTTCCTCGAAGGCCTGTCGCTCAGGCGGCCGACGGCCGCGCATTGCGCGGAAGTGGGCAAGGCGCTCGCCAGTCTCCATCTCGCCGGCCAGGATTTCCAGATGAGACGGCCGAACGCGCTGGCGATCGACGGCTGGCGCAAGCTCTGGGCTGCCTCGCGCGAACGCGCCGACGAGGTCGAGCCGGGCTTGGCGGCCGAGGTCGACGCCGACTTCCAGGATTTCGAGCGCAACTGGCCGGCGAGCCTGCCGCAAGGCATCATTCACGCCGATCTGTTCCCGGACAATGTCTTCTTCCTCGGCGAGAAACTGTCCGGGCTGATCGACTTCTATTTCGCCTGCGACGACCTCTACGCCTATGATGTCGCCACCTGCCTCAACGCCTGGTGCTTCGAGAAGGATTTTTCCTTCAACCTGACAAAGGGGGCGGCGCTGCTCGCCGGCTACCAATCGGTGCGGCCGCTTCAGGGTGACGAGAAGGCGGCGCTGCCGATGCTGGCGCGCGGCTCGGCGCTGCGCTTCATGCTGACCCGCCTCTATGACTGGCTGACCATTCCCGATGGCGGGCTGGTGATGAAGCGCGATCCGACCGAATATATCCGCCGCATGCGCTTTCACCGCGCGATCCGATCTCCTTCCGAATACGGACTGACATGAGCAAGCACGTTGAAATCTTCACCGACGGCGCCTGCTCCGGCAACCCGGGGCCGGGCGGCTGGGGCGCCATCCTGCGCTTCAACGGCAAGACCAAGGAATTGTCGGGTGGCGAGTCCGAGACGACCAACAACCGCATGGAGCTGCTTGCCGCCATCACCGCGCTCGATGCGCTGAAGGAACCTTGCACGGTCGATCTCTACACCGACAGCAAATACGTCATGGACGGTATTTCCAAATGGATCCATGGCTGGAAGAAGAACGGCTGGAAGACCGCCGACAAGAAGCCGGTGAAGAACGGCGAACTATGGCAGGCGCTCGACGCAGCCAACCGGCGCCACAAGGTGACCTGGAACTGGGTCAGGGGCCATGCCGGTCATCCCGAGAACGAGCGCGCCGACGAGCTCGCGCGCGAAGGCATGGCGCCGTTCAAGAAAGGGCCGGCCACCTCTGCAATGCCGAAGCCGGCAGCGGCGCCGAGGCCGGCCACACCGGCAAGCCAGCCGGCAACCCCAAGGGCACGTCGCTCCACCCAGAGCTATTGATTTCGGCGGGCTGGCTTGCACTCTGACCGGAGAAGCATGTCGTGCCGATAGCCTATTACATCACACACCCCCAGGTGCGCATCGACGCCGGCGTTCCCGTGCCTGAATGGGGATTGTCCGACATCGGCCGGGCAAGGGCCGTCGCCATGCTCGATCAGCCCTGGATCGGCTCGATCCGGCGCGTCGTGTCGTCCGCCGAACGCAAGGCGATCGAAACCGCGGAAACCCTGGCGGACCATCTCGGCCTTGCGGTCGAGGTGCGCGAGCGGATGCACGAGAACGACCGGTCGGCAACCGGCTTCCTGCCGCCGCAGGAATTCGAGGCGGTTGCCGATCAGTTCTTCGCCAGGCCGCACGAGAGCATCCGAGGCTGGGAACGGGCGATAGACGCGCAGAGCCGCATTGTGGGGGAGGTCGAAGCCGCGCTTGCGGCCGGTGAATCCAACATCGCCTTCGTCGGCCATGGCGGTGTCGGCACGCTGTTGCTCCTCCATTTCAGTGGACGGGAAATCAGCCGCATCGCGGATCAGCCGGCGGGCGGCGGCAACTACTTCGCCTGGGATATCGGCGCGCGCCTCATCCTGCACGGCTGGCGGCCGATCGACGATCCGGCGCCGCATCGCGGCCATTGATCGTCAGTGGACCAGCAGCGCCATTGATTGCGGTTCTGCAAAGGGAGTATTATTTACTACTATAGAGCAAGGATAATGGCCCATGGCAAACGTGGAAAAAATCAGCGTGGCGGTCACAACGCAGCAGGCGGCTGTGATGCGGGAGGCCGTAGAAACTGGTGAATACGCCACCACGAGCGAAATCGTACGCGAAGCGGTGCGGGATTGGCTGACAAAACGCGAACTGCGACAAGAGGATGTTCGGCGACTGCAGCGGCTCTGGGACGAAGGCAAGGCAAGCGGAAAACCGGAGCCGTTGGACTTTGACGCCCTTAGAAAGGAAGCTCGGCAGAGGCTGAAGGACGCTGCGTCGAATGGCCGTTGAGGTAGTATGGTCGCCAGCGGCCAGAGTCGATCTAATCGACATTTATGTGACCATCGGCAGTGAAAGCACAAGGGCCGCCGATCGCTACTATGATTGGATAGAGGACCGGGCTCTGCAATTGGCGGACCAGCCACGTTTGGGCGTAAGGCGGCCTGACATTCGAGCGGCGACGCGCATGCTGGTGGCAGCGCCATTTGTGCTGCTCTATGAAACAATACCCGACACGGATAATGGCCCGGTAGAATTGGTCGAGATTATTCGCGTCGTCGACGGACGCAGGGATCTAAGCCGTCTGTTCTGATTTGAACTCATCACTGGCGATGACGGAAACGTCAGCGGATCAGCAGCGCCGTCGAGAACATGCCGAGCGCGAACACCGTGTGCGCCACGAGATTGAGCGCACGCACTTTCGTCGGGTTGGGGAGCCTGGATGTCGCCCAGCCGGCGCCCATGCCTGGAGCCAGCAGGAACCAGCCGGCTCCGACCGTGACGATGCCGAGGATGAAGGCCGGCAGGAAGGTCGGCGCCGCCAGCCAGCCTGCGCCGGCGAGCACCACCAGGACCACGCCGTAGAGGATACCGACCAGATAGTGGAAGGCCCAGCCGAGCGCCTTTTCATGCGCATAGGGCGCGGCCTTGCCGATATCGTCGTGGAAGACCTTCTCGGGCAGATGCCGGACCCAGCGTCCAACCATGCCCCAATTGGGTAAAGGCTGGCCGATCGCCTTGTTGAGGATAATCGCCCAGATATCCATGAACACCGTGGCGCCGATGCCGATCGCCATCGCGCGCCAGATTGTGTCAAACATCAGAGCATGATCCCGTCAACGAAACGTCATCCTGATCTAGAGCTGCTCGAGGATCTTGGCCGCGCCGCTCTCGTTGACGCCGGGCTTTGTCTCGACATTGAGCGCGGTGACCTTGCCGTCGTCGACGATCATCGAAAACCGCTTGGAGCGCAGGCCCATGCCGGTTGCGGAAAGATCGTTGTCGAGCCCCACGGCCTTGGCGAAATCGCCGCTGCCATCGGCGAGATAGAGGATCTTGCCTTCACCCCCGGAGAAGCGCGCCCAGGCGCCCATGACATGCACGTCGTTGACCGAGACGACGGCGATCGTGTCGACGCCGCGCGCCAGAATGGCGTCATGGTTTTCGAGATAGCCCGGCAAATGGTTGTTGCTGCAGGTGGGCGTGAAAGCGCCGGGAACACCGAACAGAACCACCTTCTTGCCGGCGAAGATCTCGTTGCCCTTTATGTCCTTCGCGCCATCGGCGGTCATCGTCTTGAAGGTCACGTCGGGCAGTTTTTCGCCAACCGCTATGGTCATGGGGAGCCTCGCTTGGGGGGATGTGGAAGGGTCGATGCCTTCGATATCGGACCGGACGATTTCCCGCAACCGCTGGCCAAATGCTGGATCAAGGGAAAGGCAGCAGCCCGTCCACCGAACCCTCGGCGCTGGTCAGCGTGTAATAGAGCCCGCCATCGGTCGGCGTCGCCGACGGCCGGTCGAGGATCGGCACGGTGAAGACGAGCTTGCCGTCCTTCTCGCTGCGCACCGGCGCGCCGAACATGTAGTCCCGCTCGCCGGCGATGAAGAAATCGACCGATGCCGGGTCGCCGGGCGACTGCGCCTGGACGACAAGCGTCTCGTGGTCGCCGGGCAGCACGCTGACGCCGAAATCGGACCGGGCCGGAGAGGGCAGCGTCGCGAGCGCGGTTTTCACCAGAGCCGCGTCGGTCGCGTTGTCCGGATCGGCCCCGGGGTCGACGCTGAGCCGGGTCTGCACCGGAATGCAGATCGTCTCGCAGATGCCGAGGAAGACATGCGCGTCGATGGTCGCCGGCTGGTCGGGCGAAGACAGCGTGAAGGTCACCGGCAGCGATACCGGACGGTCATAGCCGGCCCATTTGCCGTAGCCGTCGTCATGGCGCTGCGGCGGCGGGAACGACAATTGGGCGTCGGCGATGTTGGTGCTGCCGGATATGTCGAGCTGCGGCGGCACGCCGGCGTCGCCCGGATCGCGCCAATAGGTCTTCCAGCCGGACTTCAAGGCGATGTCGAGCACGCCGTGGATCTTGCCGGCCTCGTCGGGCTTGCCGGTGGTCACCAGCCGAACCTTGCCGCCTTCACTGTTGTACCAGATCGAGGAGGAGGCCTCGGCCGGGAGGCTTGCAGCCCACCCGAAAACGACGCCGAGAACCAGTATTTTCATGTATCGCATGCGGTGATTTGACCGTCCGTTCTTGGCCGCGCAATGACTTCATCGCTTTTCCGGTATCATATTTGCGTTACATCCGGGACCGGCGCCATCTTTTCGGCGCGGCCGAAACGCGTTACGCTCAAGCCATGGACTTGCTGCGCCACAAGAAGGGAGCCGCCGGACGCGGTTTCCTCGACGACCAGTTCCTGATTGCCATGCCCGGCATGAAGGACGACCGTTTCGCGCGCTCCGTCATCTACATCTGCGCCCACAGCGACGAGGGCGCGATGGGCCTGATCATCAACCAGACGCAGCAGATGCTGTTTCCGGACCTGCTTGTGCAGCTCGGCATCATGAACGAGCAGGAAGCGATCCGCCTGCCGGCGCACACGCGCGATTTCGTCGTGCGCAATGGCGGGCCGGTCGACCGCAGCCGCGGCTTCGTGCTACATTCGGGCGACTATCGCGTGGAGTCCTCGCTCAACGTCTCCGACGATATCTGCCTGACGGCAACCGTCGACATCCTGCGCGCCATCTCCACCGGCCGCGGGCCGCGTCGTGCGCTGATGGCGCTCGGCTATTCCGGCTGGGGCGCCGGCCAGCTCGAAACCGAGATCGCCGAGAACGGCTGGCTCACCTGTCCCGCGACGCCCGAGCTTCTCTTCGACACCGACATCGAGCGCAAATACGACCGTATCCTCGCCTCGATCGGCATCGACCTTGCTCATCTCAGCGCCGCCGCGGGGCACGCATAGCGCGCTCGTCATCCTGTTAGGTTAGCGCGAGCTTCCCCAACGTCGTCATTCTAGGGCGAAGCAGGAGCGAAGCGACGCGCGCAGACCCTAAAGCGCGTCGCGCTGAAACGGATTCAGGCGACGCGCTTTAGGTCCTTTGTTTGATGCATGTCGTTGCCGCAAAACCGAGGTCACTTTTGCGCGACATGCATTAGAATGACGATGTTGGAGGTCTCCGCCAAGCGCTGATAGGCCTCTAAGCCTTGGTCAGCGGATACTGCTCCCTGAGCGTCTTCAGCACCTGGTCGCCGGGCATCGGCGCGCCGAACATGAAGCTCTGGACATATTCACAGCCCATCTGGCGCAGCTCCAGCGCGTCGCTCTCGTCCGAAATGCCTTCCGCTACCACCGAAAGCCCGAGCTCATGCGCCATGTTGACCATGGATTTGAGCAGCACCGCGCGCTTCGGCGTCGAGTCGTCGACGAAGCTCTTGTCGATCTTGATCGTGTCGAAGGGGAAGCGCGTCAGATAGGAAAGCGAGGAATAGCCGGTGCCGAAATCGTCGAGCGACAACCCGATGCCGAGCTGCTTCAGCTTGGTCAGCACATGCGCGGTCTGCTCGGGATTGTCCATCACCAGGGATTCGGTGAGCTCGAGCCGGAAGCAGCGCGGCTTCAGATTGGCGCGCGCGATGACCGAGCGGACATCGCTGACCAAGTCGCGGCGAATGAGCTGGCGGCTGGACAGGTTGACCGAGATCGACAGCGGCGCGTCGCCGATCTGCTTCTGCCAGCCCGCGAGGTCCTCGGCCGCCTGCTGCATGGCGAAAAGGCCGAGCTGCACGATCAGCCCGCAATTCTCGGCCACCGGGATGAAGTCCCCCGGCGGGATCATGCCGCGGCGCGGATGGTCCCATCTCAGCAGGGCCTCGAAGCCGGCGACGCTGCCATCCTCCAACCGCACGATCGGCTGGTAGGCAAGCGTGAACTCGCGTCGCTCGATGGCGCGGCGTAGGTCTGATTCGAATTGCAGCCGGTCGGTGCCGACGGTGCGGAAGGCGGGCCGGAACGGCTCGATCCTGTCGCCGCCGAAGCGCTTGGCCTGGTGCATGGCAAGCTCGGCGTCCTTGACCATGTCCTCGGCCGAGGTCTGCGCCGTCGTCCAGGTGATCAGGCCGATCGAGGCGGTCAGCACGATCTCGCGCTTGGCGAAAGTGATCGGATTGTTGATCGCATGCTTGATGGCGTCGGCGATTGCCGCGATGCGGGCCGGATCCTGCTCCGAAAGTAGCATCAGCGCGAACTGGTCGCCGGCAAAGCGCGACAGCGAATCCTTCGGCTTCAAGATGCGGTGCAGCCGGCGTGCGACGGTGAGAAGAATGGTGTCGCCGGCGGAAATGCCGAGACCGTCATTGACCTGCTTGAAGCGGTCGATGTCGATGATGAAGACGGTCGGCCGCACCTTGTCCTCGGTGCGGGCGATCGAGATGATCGCCTCCAGCCGGTTCATGAACAATTCGCGGTTCGGCAGTCCAGTCAGATTGTCGTGCACGGCGTCGTGCAGCAGCCTTTCCTCGGATTTCTTTTGCTCGGTGACGTCGACCATGGTGCCGACGCAGCGGATCACCTCGCCGTCGGAGCCGATCACCGGCCGGGCGCGCAGCGAGAACCAGTGATAGTGGCCGTCGGCGCCGCGCAGGCGGAAGTTCTGCGCCACCTTGCCGCGGCGGTGCTCCAGCACCACGTCGAGCGTGGTGCGGAACGTGTCGCGGTCGTCGGCATGCAGCACCGGCAGCCAGTTGCGGGCAGCCCCTCCAAGGCTGTTGGGCGCAAGGCCGAGCTGTAGGCTGATGTCCGGCTTGGTGACGACGCGGTCGCGCAGCACGTCCCAGTCCCAGACGATGTCGCCCGAGCCGGCGACGGCCAGCGCCTGCCGCTCGAGGTCGGAGAACAGGCCCTGGTGCAGCGCGCCGCCGGCAAAGGCGTGCTGCATGACGGTGAAGCCGATCAGGAGGATGATCAGGATCAGCCCGCCGCCCAGCGCCGGCTGGGCGATGTCGTTGTCGAGCATGCCGGTGATCGCCATCCACGACCCGCATAGCCACAGGAGCACCATCACCCAGCTCGGTACCAGCATGATCGCCCGGTCATAGCCGCGAATGCCGAGGAAGATGATGAGGCCGAGGCCGGTGAGCGCGGTGGCGGCGAACGAAATGCGGGCAATGCCGGCGGCAACCGCCGGATCGACGATGGCCACGCCCGCGATCAACAGCAGTCCGAGGATCCAGACCAGCGCGCCATAGCTGAAATGGCCATGCCACCGGTTGAGGTTGAGATAGGCGAACAGGAACACCACGAAGGTTCCCGCAAGCGCCACCTCCGTGCCAGCCCGCCATATCTGCTCGTTGCCAGGCGATATCTCGATGATCTTGTTGAGGAAGCCGAAGTCGACGCAGATATAGGCCAGCACTGCCCAGGCGAGTGCCGCGGTCGCCGGGAACATCGAGGTTCCCTTGACCACGAACAGGATCGTCAGGAACAGCGCCAGAAGGCCAGAAATGCCGATGACGATGCCGCGGAACAGTGTGTAGGAATTGACCGAGTCCTTGTAGGAATCCGGCTCCCAGAGATAGATCTGCGGCAGCTTCGGCGAGGCGAGCTCGGCGATGAAGGTCACCACTGTTCCGGGGTTCAGCGTCACCCGGAACACATCGGCGTCGGGACTTGTCTGGCGGTCGAGCGCGAAGCCCTCGCTGGGCGTGATGGCGGCGATGCGGGTCGAGCCGAGATCGGGCCAGAAGATGCCGGAGTTCACCAGGCGGAAATGCGGCGCGACGATCAGCCGGTCGAGCTGCTGGTCGGTGGTGTTGGCGAGCGCGAACACGGCCCAGTCGCCGCTCGAGCGCGTGTCCTTGGCCTCCACCTCGATACGCCGCACGATACCGTCGGGTCCGGGCGCGGTCGAGACCTGGAAATTCTCACCCTGATTCGGGTACAGGTCGAAGGCGCGCGAAAGGTCGAGCGCCTTGTCGTCGCGCGCGATCTTGATCGGCTCGACGGCGAAAGCCGGCATGGCCGCGAAAAACGTGACAACGACCGCCAGGATAAGGGCGAACAGCGACGCGAATCGCGGAAAATTCGTCACATTCAGCCCTTCGTTCCATCGCCCGGCGGATCGTCCGCGATCCGGGCGTAGAGGTAGTGATCCTGCCAGATGCCGTTGATCCTGAGATAGGATCGCAGAAGTCCTTCGCGCCGGAATCCGGCTTTTTCAAGCACACGGATCGACCGGGCGTTTTCGGGGATACAGGCAGCTTCGATCCGGTGCAACCGCAGCGTATCGAAGGCGAAGCGCGACACCAGCTTGACCGCCTCGGTCATCAGGCCGTGGCCGCCGAAGCGTTCGCCGATCCAGTAGCCGATATGGCCGCTCTGCGCGACGCCGTGACGGATGTTGCCGAGCGTGATGCCGCCGGCAAGCTTGCCGCTCGATTTTTCGAAGATGAAGAAGGCGATCGCCGTGCCTTGCGCGTAATCTTCGCGGTAGCGGCTGATGCGCAGGCGCCATGCGGTGCGGTCGAGCTCGTCCGGCTGCCAGCGCGGCTCCCAGGGTTCGAGGAAGGCGCGGCTTTCGCCGCGCACCGCCGCCCATTCGCGGTAGTCGTTGGTCAGGGGCACGCGCAGCGTGACCTTTTCGCCCTTCAGTGCCGGCAGGTCGCGGCGAAAGAAAGGGAGCGCGAACACGGGAGCAGTTCTAGGCAGATATTCGTGGGATGCCCCACGAATATCTGCCTAGATTCCCTGGTTTCTCGAAGGTTTTGATCGCAAAACCGTGGGACACTTTTGCGCAACCTGCTTAGGGTCAGACGGCGAGCCGGCGGGCCGCCGTCTGCGGGCCCGCAAGCGATTCGAGGATCGCTTCGTAGGGCGCAAGCGTGCCCACGGGGCCGACCGCCGTAAGCGTCGGTTTGGTCGAGAACAGCCGCGAGGAGAGGTCGGTCAGCCGCTCGACGGTCAGCGCCGAAAGCCGCTCCATCAATTCCTCCTTGGCGATCGGCCGTCCGAACAACAGCAGCTGCCTTGCGATCTGCGAGGCGCGGCTGGCCGGGCTTTCGGCCGACATGATGAGGCCGGCGCGGTATTGCGCCCGCGCCCGGTCGAGCTCTTCCTGCTGGATGCTCTCGCCGGCCTTCTGCAATTCGTCGATGATCACCGGCACCAGCTTGGCGATGTCGCTCTGCCCGGTCGCGGCATGCACGCCGAAGATGCCGGTGTCGGAAAAACCCCAGTGGAAGGCATAGACCGAGTAGCAGAGGCCGCGCTTCTCCCGCACCTCCTGGAACAGCCTCGACGACATGCCGCCGCCCAGGATCATCGACAGCACCTGCGAGGCGTAGAAATCGCGCACATGGTAGGCGCGGCCCTCGAAGCCGAGCACGATCTGCGCATCCATCAGGTCGCGGTCCTCGCGGAAGTCGCCACCGACATATTGCGCATATTGCGGGATATTGCCCGCCGCCTTGGCGCGGAAGCCGCCGAGCTGCTTTTCCACCTCGCGCACGAAAGCGTCGTGCTTGACGTCGCCGGCGGCCACGATGACCATCCGCTCGGCGTCGTATTGCCGCTCGATGAAGTCGTGCAGCTGCTTGGAGGTGAAGGATTTGACCGTCTCCGGCGTGCCCAGGATCGAGCGGCCGATGGTCTGATGGCGGAAGGCGGTTTCGGTGAAACGGTCGAAGACGATGTCGTCGGGCGTGTCGTGCGCGGCGCCGATCTCCTGCAGGATCACATGCTGCTCTCGCTCGAGCTCCTCGGGATCGAATTCGGACTCCTGCAGGATGTCGGCCAGTATGTCGACCGCCAGCGGCACGTCGCCGGAAAGCACCCTGGCGTAGTAGGAGGTCGTCTCGACGCTGGTGGCGGCGTTGATCTCGCCGCCGACATTCTCGATTTCCGAAGCGATCTCGAAGGCGCTGCGGCGCTTCGTGCCCTTGAACGCCATGTGCTCGAGCAGATGGGCCATGCCATGCTCTTCGTCGCGCTCGTTGCGAGCGCCTGACTTCACCCAGGCACCTAGGGCGACCGATTCGATGCTTGGAAGGGTTTCGGTGGCGACTGTCAGGCCGTTCGACAGACGGCTTACCTCAACACCCATATGGCAAGTACTCCCTAACGCGCCGCCCGCGAGTGGCGGTTCACATAATCTTCCACCATTTTCAAGTCGGAGGGAAGTGTCGTGTATTTTTCGTCGGCTGTCATCAAGCCGCCTAGCCATGCGGGCAGGGCAGGAGCGATGCCGCTCGCGGCCTCGACCGCTGCCGGGAATTTCGCCGGGTGCGCGGTGCCGAGCACCACCATGGGCACCGGACCGGAGGCGTGCGCGGCCGCGACATGAACGGCGGCGGCCGTGTGCGGATCGAGCAGGTAGTTGCTCGCTTCCAGCGTCGTACGGATGGTCGCGGCGACCTCGTCGACACTGGCGCGGCCGGCGTCGAACTCGGCGCGGATGCGCTTGAGCTCGCCTCCCTCGATGGTGAAGGCGCCCGACTGCTTCAGCCCGTTCATATAACGCCTGACCGTCTCGGCGTCGCGACCGGCCGCCTCGAACAGCAGCCGCTCGAAATTCGACGACACCTGGATGTCCATCGACGGCGAGGTCGTGGCGAACACGCCCTTGGTACGGTATTCGCCGCTCGCCAGCGTACGAGCCAGGATATCGTTGTCGTTGGTGGCAATGATCAGCCGTTCGATCGGCAGGCCCATGCGCTTGGCGGCGTAACCGGCGAAAATATCGCCGAAATTGCCGGTCGGCACGGTGAAGGAAACCGGCCGGTCCGGCGCGCCGAGCGACAGCGCCGACGAGAAATAATAGACGATCTGGGCCATGATGCGGGCCCAGTTGATCGAATTGACGCCCGACAGCGACACTCGGTCGCGAAAGGCGTGATCGTTGAACATGTCCTTCACCAGGCCCTGGCAATCGTCGAAATTGCCTTCGACCGACAGCGCGTGGACGTTTGCCGCGCTCGACGTCGTCATCTGGCGCTGCTGCACCGGCGAGACCTTGCCGTGTGGGAAAAGGATGAAGATGTCGGTGCGGTCGCGGCCGGCGAAGGCGTCGATCGCGGCACCCCCGGTGTCGCCCGAGGTCGCGCCGACGATGGTGGCGCGCTGTCCGCGTTCGGCAAGCACATGGTCCATCAGCCGCGCCAGCAACTGCATCGCCACGTCCTTGAAGGCCAGCGTCGGGCCATGGAACAACTCGAGGACGAAGGTGTTTTTGCCGGTCTGCACCAGCGGGCAGACGGCCTCGTGCCGGAAAGTCGCATAGGCCTCGCGCACCAGCCGCTCGAAGACGGGCGCCGCGATGTCGCCGCCGAGGAAGGGCGTCAGCACGCGGATGGCAAGGTCGGGGTAGGCGAGCCCGCGCATTGCGCGGATATCGGCTGCCGAAAATTGCGGCCACTCGCGCGGCACATAAAGCCCGCCGTCGCGCGCCAGCCCGGCCAGCACCGCGTCGGAAAATCCAAGCGCGGGCGCATCCCCGCGGGTACTCACATATTGCATCGTCAAAGGCCCATTGCTGCCGGTCGCGTCATCCACGGCAATTGGTTAATTTTCCGAGCCGGCTCAGTCGCATTTTTGCCGCGCGGTTGCTATACGTCACCGGCTTTGTGAGAGGGAAGTGCAGTTTCATGGCGTTTTATTCGGTCAACCGTCGTCTTGTCGCGGGTCTGGCGCTCACCGGCTTTATGCTCGCCGCCGCCGGCTGCCAATCGGGCGACAATGGCATACTGGACCTGGGTTTTGGCAAGAAGAGCGATCCGACCGCGCCGCCGCCGCCGCAGGATCCCAAGATCCTCGCCAGCCAGTTGCGCGCCTATTGCCCGAAGGTGACGTTGCGCGACGGCACCGCTTATTTCAACACCTACGCCAAGGGCACCGCGGCGAAGCCGAAGAAAAAGAAGCTTGATCCCGCGGCGCAAGCCGAGGCCGAGGCAGCCGCCGCGGCCGCCCAGACCGGTCCCAACGGCCAGCCGATCGATCCCGATCACGATCCGTCGAAGGTCATCTACCAGGCCGCCATCACTGACGTGACGCGCGATTGCACCCATGCCAACGGCCAGATGTCGATGAAGATAGCCGTCGCCGGCAAGGTCGTGCCGGGGCCGATGTTCGCGCCCGGCACCGTCACCATGCCGATCCGCATCGCGGTCCAGCACGGCGACGAGGTGCTTTATTCGCAATTGCATCCGTACCAGGTGCAGGTCACCGATCCCTCGGCCGCCACCCAATTCGTCTTCGTCGACAGCAATGTCGTGGTGCCGGAGCCGACCGCGCGCGACTACCAGGCCTATGCCGGCTATGACGAGAACACGCCGGCCGCCTCGGCGGACAAGTCGAAAGGCAAGAAGAAGAAGCGCGCTCCGGCCATGAACTAGACTGGCCAGCCGGGCAGGCTTCTAACGAACCCTAGAGCAATTCCGGGAAAGGTGTGAGCGGTTTTCCGTCCGGAATTGCGTAAAAACAAAGGGATAGAGCGGTTCGCCGTTTCCGTGAAACGGTGAAACGCTCTAGGCGTCTTCCGACCACTCCGACAGCGCCGCGATCGTGCTGTTGAGTTCCGCCCAGCGCCGGATGACCGTTTCGGCGCCGGCCTCGGTCAGCGCGTCGGCGTGGCCGGGATAGCTGTGCCCGGCGCCGGTGAAGCCGATGACGCGCATGCCGGCCGCCCTGGCGCCGGCGATGCCATGCACGGAATCCTCGATGACGAAGGTGTTCTTCGGGTTGGCGCCGAGCTTCTCGGCGGCGTAGAGGAACACGTCCGGCGCCGGCTTGGTCTTCTTGCTGGGGATATCGAGGCCGGAAAAGATGCGGCCGGCGAAGAACGGCAGCAGCCGGACCTTCTCAAGCATGAACTCGACCCGCTCGGTCGACGAATTGGAGCAGACCGCGCGCGGCGCGGTGACGGCGGCGACCGCCTCGCGGGCGCCGTCGATGATGCGCACGTCCGAGCGCAGCTTGCGGTCGACCAGTTCCTCGGCGCGGTCGATCAGCGAGGCCTGGAACGGGATCTGCGACTTTTCCTCGACCCGCAGCATGATGTCCTTGAAGGTCAGGCCGGCATAGGTCTCGGCAAGCTCCTCGGCCGATATCTCGAACCCGGCCGACGTCAAAAGCTCGGCCTCGACGCGCGCGGCGACGATTTCGGAATCGACGAGCACGCCGTCGCAATCGAAAATGACAAGATCTGGCTGGGGCATGGCAATCCGAAAGAAATTGGGGAAGGGCCTGACTGGCTTAGAGCATGATGCCGAAAAGTGTGGAGCGGTTTTCGGACGACATCATGCTCCATTTCTTTGATCCAGAGCCGGATTCAGATTTCAGGTCATGTCGACCTGAAATCTGAATCCGGCTCTAGGCGGGCGCGGCATACACCAACGGGCGGGCGGGCGCAAACCGCGTGAGCCCGGTCTCAGGTCTTCACCGAATGTTTACGCTGATCGGTAACCATAACAGCCAGTAAACCGTAACGCGTTCCTTTGGGTGTTTTGATGTCAGCCGTGCGTCTTCTCGACGAGCTTTCCCACGCTCCCCAGCAGTCCGAATGGCTGGACACCATCCTGAAGGGCGATTGCGTCGCCGCCCTCGACAGGCTGCCGGAAAAGTCGGTCGACATCATCTTCGCCGACCCGCCCTACAATCTCCAGCTCGACGGCGACCTGCATCGGCCCGACCAGTCAAAGGTCGACGCCGTCGACGACGATTGGGACCAGTTCGAGAGTTTCGAGGCCTATGACGCCTTCACCCGCGCCTGGCTGCTCGCGGCGCGCCGCGTGCTGAAGCCCAGCGGCACCATCTGGGTCATCGGCTCCTACCACAACATCTTCCGCGTCGGCGCCCGCATGCAGGATCTCGGCTTCTGGATCCTCAACGACGTCGTCTGGCGCAAGACCAACCCGATGCCGAACTTCCGCGGCCGCCGCTTCCAGAACGCGCATGAGACGATGATCTGGGCTTCGCGCGACCAGAAGGCCAAGGGCTACACCTTCAATTACGAAGCGCTGAAGGCCTCGAACGACGATCTGCAGATGCGCTCCGACTGGCTGTTCCCGATCTGCACCGGCGGCGAGCGGCTGAAGGACGAGAACGGCAACAAGCTGCATCCGACGCAGAAGCCGGAGGCGTTGCTGGCCCGCATCATGATGGCCTCGACCAAGCCGGGCGACGTCGTGCTCGATCCCTTCTTCGGTTCCGGCACCACCGGCGCCGTCGCCAAGCGCCTCGGCCGCCATTTCGTCGGCATCGAGCGCGAGCAGGCCTATATCGACGCCGCCAATGAGCGCATCGCCGCTGTGCGCCCGCTGGAAAACGCCGATCTCACCGTGCTTTCGGGCAAGCGCTCCGAACCGCGCGTCGCCTTCATCAGCCTGATCGACAACGGCCTGGTGACGCCGGGCGCCACGCTCTACGACGCCAAGAAGCGCTGGGCCGCGAAAGTGCGCGCCGACGGCACGCTGGCGATCGGCGACAGCGCCGGCTCTATCCACAAGATCGGCGCCGAAGTGCAGGGTCTCGACGCCTGCAACGGCTGGACCTTCTGGCACTATGAGCGCAGCGGCGGCCTGACCCCGATCGACGAATTGCGCCGCATCGCCCGCCTCGGCATGGAGCGGGCAGGGGCCTGAATCAACACTTCAACGGATCGCCGCAAGCGATTCAGTTCAAGCTGCAATCCCGAACCGCTCAAGGTCTGCTTTAAGCGTCCTGGCGTCGGTGAACAGCACCGACTGCCAGCCGGCGGCCTTGGCCCCGTCGACATTCTTCTGGCTGTCGTCGATGAACAGCGTGGCCGATGGCTCGAGGCCGAATGCGGTTACGTGGTGATCGTAGATGGCGCGGTCGGGCTTGATCTGGCGGATGTCGGCCGACACGGTCACGCCGCGCGGCCGGTTGAGAAAGTCGAAACGCTGCCTGGCTTCGGCAAGCGTGTCGGCGGCGAAGTTGGTCAGCATGGTCACATCGTGGCCGCGCTCGATCAGGCCGAGCATGATGGCGACGCTGTCGTCATAGGCATGCGGCACCATCTCGTGCCAATGGCGGCGGAAATTACGGATGTTCTCGGCGTGATCGGGATGCTCGGCAATCAGCAGCGCCTCGGCATCTTCCCATGTGCGGCCGCGATCCTGCTCGATGTTCCAGTCATGCGTGCAGACATTGTCGAAGAACCATTTCCGCTCGTCGGCATCCGGAATGAGGCGGCTGAACGGGATATTCGGATCGTAGTGGATCAGCACCCTGCCGATGTCGAACACGATATGGCGGATTTCGGTCATTGCGGGCCTTTCGGTTTCTTGGTCGCGCCCGGTATCGCCGCTTCGATTACCTTTTTCATGACGGTGGGCAGCGCTTCCCCGGAAATTTCATGGGCCAGCGACCAGAAATGTCCTGCCGGCGCATCGTCCTTGATTTGGGCATGGAAGACTTCGAGTTCGAGCGCGAAATGGGTGAAGACATGCCCGATCTGGCCGGCACGCCGCCAATCGGCGTGAAAGGTCGCGGCGTCGGCGGTCGTGGCGCCGTCGACCCGCGCCGTCCAGCCGGTCGTCGGCACCTCGGTCATGCCGCCGAGCAGGCCCCTCTCCGGCCTTTTGCGCATAAGGATGGCACCGTCCTCGCGCTCGGCGACGAAGGCCGCACCCTTGCGCAGCGGCTTGTCGTCCTTCGGCAGGCGGACCGGAAACCGTTCCGGGTCGCCGGCGAGGATTGCGCTGCAATCCTCGCGCACCGGGCAGAGCATGCAGCGCGGCCGCTTCGGTGTGCAGATCGTGGCGCCGAGGTCCATCATCGCCTGGGCGAAATCGCCGGGCCGGTTTTGCGGCACCAGCTTCTCGACCAACGCGCGGATTTGCGGCTTGGCTTCGCTAAGCGGTGTTTCGATCGCGTAGAGACGGGTCACGACCCGCTCGACATTGCCGTCCACGACCGCCGCCGGCCGGTCGAAGGCGATTGCCGCGATCGCCGCCGCCGTATAGGCGCCGATCCCCGGCAATTCGCGCAGGCCCGCCTCGGTATCAGGGAAGCGGCCGCCCCGGAGCGCCACGAGGTCCGCGCAGGCTTTCAGGTTGCGAGCCCTGGAATAATAGCCGAGACCGGCCCAGGCCTTCATTACATCCTCGGCGGGCACCGCGGCCAGCGCTTCGACCGTCGGCCATTTCTCGACGAAATTGCGGAAATAGGCTTTCACCGCCTCGACCGTGGTCTGCTGCAGCATCACCTCGGACATCCAGACGCGATAGGGATCGGCCCTCACGCCACGCGCAAACGCGACCGGCGTGACGCGCCAGGGCAGGTCGCGATGATGCGCGTCATACCAGGCAAGCAGGCGGGGTCCGATATCCAAGTATCCAGCTTTGCTGGTATCTCCGGATCCGGTATCGCCGGCTGCGGCGTTCTGTGATGCCTTGCGGGTCTGATCGAGCGGTGCCATTGATCGGATGAGTTGGGGAACTGGAGAACGCACATGGCAGGGAAAAGGGCCTTCGGCAATCCCGTTCCGGTGAGCGATCTCGCCACCGAGATACTCGATCCGGTGCTGAAGAAGCGCGCCGGCATCTCGATAGGGCTGGTGCAGTCCTGGGAAGAGATCGCCGGGCCGCGGCTCGCCACCCACTCGCGGCCGGAAAAGATCCAGTGGCCGCGCCGCCTGCACGAGGACGATCCTTTCGAGCCGGCGACGCTGATCATCGCCTGCGAAGGTATGGCGGCATTGCATCTGCAGCACGAGGCCGGCGAGGTGATCAACCGCGTCAACGCCTTCCTGGGTTTCAACGCGGTCGGCCGCATCAAGATCCTGCAAAAGCCGGTGCTTTCGCAAAAGGCGCGGCCGAAACCGGCGCCGCTCCCTTTGAGCGAGGCGGAGAAATCGAAGCTCTCACATCTGGTCGGCAAGATCGAGGATGACGGCCTGCGCGCTTCGCTGGAGCGGCTCGGCGCCACGATTATGGGTGAAAGGAAGCGCAAAGGGTCGTAAGAAACGTCATGAATGCGTCACCAATCTCGCGCATTCGTGATGCTCATGACCGAGTTTCGCGATTGGATTGGGGAACGCGATGCCTTAATTCGCGCCAACTCTCGCCTTTTCTAGCCGCTGCATTGCAAAATCCAACTCATATCAGGTGATTCGCATGAACCGCGCCCCGTTTGGCAATAGCTTGTCCCGCAGAAACGTACTGACCACGCTGGCCGCTGTTCCTGCGGTGGCGTTGCTTGCCGCATGCAGCAACTCCGGCGAGGAGGCGAAGGCCGCCGATGTGAAGCCGGCCGATCCGTCGACGCCCGCCAAGCCGGCCGCTACTCCGGCTGCGGCTCAGGTTCCGCAATCGAGCGGCGACGTCGACATGGCCGAGCTGCTGAAGCCTGGCGCCCTGCCCGAAAAGCAGCTCGGCAAGGATGACGCCAAGGTCACAATCGTCGAATATGCGTCTATGACCTGCCCGCATTGCGCGCATTTTGCCATGACCACCTTCCCTGAGTTGAAGACCAAGTATATCGACACCGGCAAGGCCCGCTACATCCTGCGCGAGTTCCCGTTCGATCCGAGCGCCGAGGCCGGCTTCATGCTGGCGCGCTGCTCCAAGGACAACTACTTCGCCATGGTCGACGTGCTGTTCAAGCAGCAGCCGAGCTGGGTTGGCGTCAACAACACCAAGGAAGCGCTGCTGCAGATCTCCAAGCTGGCCGGTTTTACACAGGAGTCCTTTGAGTCCTGCTTGACGGACCAGAAACTTCTGGACGATGTGAGAGCAGTCCAGAAACGCGGAGCGGACGAGTTCAAGGTCGACTCGACGCCGACCTTCTTCATCAACGGAAAGACCTACAAAGGGGCGATGTCGATTGAGGAAATGTCGGCCATCATCGACCCTCTGCTCTGACATCCAGGCCGCGCCGAAGCGGTCCGGCTTCGGCGCGCGCGGACCTTTGTCTTGTCGCGGGTTCTTGTCGCAAAACCGCGGAACACTTTTGCGGAACCCGCTTAAGGGGCGGCGCGAATGAAATTTTCGCGCCTTCGCCTCCTCGGTTTCAAATCCTTCGTCGAGCCCGGTGAGTTCGTCATCGAACGCGGGCTGACCGGCATTGTCGGGCCGAACGGCTGCGGCAAGTCGAACCTCGTCGAAGCCTTGCGCTGGGTGATGGGCGAAAGCTCCTACAAGAACATGCGCGCGTCCGGCATGGACGACGTGATCTTCTCCGGCTCCGGCGCGCGCCCGGCCCGCAACACCGCTGAAGTCACGCTTTTCCTCGACAACACCGACCGCACGGCGCCCGCCGCCTTCAACGATGCCGATGAATTGCAGGTGTCACGCCGCATCGAGCGCGAGGCGGGCTCGCTCTATCGCATCAACGGCAAGGAAGCGCGCGCCAAGGACGTGCAGTTGCTGTTCGCCGACCAGTCGACCGGCGCCCGTTCGCCTTCCATGGTCGGGCAAGGCCGCATCGGCGAGCTGATCCAGGCCAAGCCGCAGGCCCGCCGCGCGCTGCTGGAAGAGGCCGCCGGTATTTCCGGCCTGCATACGCGCCGCCATGAGGCCGAACTCAGGCTCAAGGCGGCCGAGCAGAACCTCGAGCGCCTGGACGACGTCGTCGGCGAGCTCGAAGGCCAGATCGAGAGCCTGAAGCGCCAGGCGCGCCAGGCCTCGCGCTTCAAGAACCTGTCGGCCGATATCCGCAAGGCCGAAGCGACGCTGCTGCATCTGCGCTGGACGCTGGCGAAGACCCAGGAAGGCGAGGCGCGTTCCGCGCTTGCCGTCGCCACCACGCTGGTCGGCGACCGGGCCGCCGCCCAGATGGCCGCGGCAAGAGAGCAGGGCATCGCCGCGCATCGGCTGCCGGACCTGCGCGACGCGGAAGCCGCCGCCGCTGCCGCCTTCCAGCGCCTGTCGATCGCCAAGACGCAGATCGAGGAAGAGGCCGGCCGCATCCGCGCCCGCCAGACCGAGCTTGAACGCCGACTGCAGCAGCTGGACGCCGACATCGCCCGCGAGGAGCGGATGGTGCGCGACAACGCCGATATCCTCGAGCGCCTGCGCACCGAGGAAGCCGAGCTCAATTCAGAAAACGCCGGTGCCGCCGAGCGCGAGGCGACCACGCGCGCCGCTTTCGAACAGGCCGGCGCGACGCTGTCGCAAAGCGAAGCCAAGCTTGCTGCGCTGACCGCCGAACGCGCCGAGGCGGCCGCCTCGCGCCACCAGATCGAGCGCAGCCTGCGCGAGACAGCCGAGCGTCGCGACCGCTTCGCCCGCCAGCTCGCCGAGGTCGACCGCGAGCTTTCCGACATCGTCGCGCGCATTTCCGGCCTGCCGGATCCGGCCGAGAAGCGGCTTTTGGTCGAAGATGCGCTTGCCCGGCTGGAAGAGAGCGAGGCCGGCACCATCGCCGCCGAGCAGGCCGTCGCCGAGGCGCGCGCCGCCGAAAGCGCCGCAAGGCCTCCGCTGCAGGACGCCAGGGCGGAACTGGCGCGCATCGAGACCGAAGCGCGCACGCTGGCCAAGATACTCAACGCCACCAGCGGCGGCGATCTTTTCCCTTCGGTGCTGGAGCAGATCAGCGTCGAGCGCGGCTATGAAACCGCGCTTGGCGCAGCCCTTGGCGAGGACCTCGATGTTCCGCTCGACCGCAGCGCCCCGGTGCACTGGGGCGAAAGCGCGGTGCAGCCCGGCGATGCGTCGCTGCCCGAAGGCGTGAAGAGCCTGGCAAGCGTCGTGCGCGCGCCGGCGCAGCTTGCGCGCCGCTTGGCGCAGATCGGTATCGTCGAAGCCGCCGATGGCCGCCGTCTTCAAGCGCTGTTGGCGCCTGGCCAGCGGCTGGTCAGCCGCGACGGCGCGCTGTGGCGCTGGGACGGCCTGACCGCGAGCGCCGACGCCCCGACCGCCGCCGCGCTGCGGCTGGCGCAGAAGAACCGCCTGGCCGAGCTCGATGCCGAAGCCGTGCAGGCGACGCGCGTCGTGCGCGAGGCCGAGGAAGCGCTGGCGCATGCCGAGCAGGCGATGCGCCAGGCAAGCGAGGCCGAGCGCAATGCACGCCAGGCCGGCCGCGACGCCCAGCATGCGCTGGATGCCGCGCGCAACGCGCTGGCCGAGGCCGAGAAGGCCGGCGGCGAGCTGTTGAGCCGGCGCGCCGCGCTTGAAGAGGCACGCGCTCGCATCGTCGATAGCCATGAGGAGACGCAGGCCGCCTTCCTCGAAGCCGAGGAGATGCTGAAGGACGCGCCCGATCTTGGCGATCTGCAATTGCAACTCGAACAGGCCTCCGCCAACGTGTCGCGCGATCGCGCCACGCTTGCCGATGCGCGCGCCGTGCATGAAGGGCTGCGGCGCGAGGCCGAGGCGCGCATTCGCCGGCTGGATGCCATCGGCGCCGAGCGCAAGAATTGGCTGGAACGCGCCGAAAACGCCTCGACGCAGATCGCCGCCCTTGGCGAGCGCAAGGCCGAGGCCGAAGCAGAGCGCGAGAGGCTGGCCGATGCGCCCGACGAGATCGACGCCAAGCGCCGCGCCTTGCTGACTCAGCTCTCCGAGGCCGAGGCGTTGCGTCAGGCCGCAGGCGACCGCCTGCAGGAGGCGGAGAACAGGCAGGCCGAGCTCGACAAGGCGGCTACCGCCGCCATCCAGTCGCTCGCCGAATCGCGCGAAACCCGCGTTCGCGCCGAGGAGCGGCTCACCGCGGCCGACGAACGCCGCGTCGAGGTCGAGGCGCGCATCCAGGAAGCGCTGAACACGCCGCCGCATCTGGTCATCAAGCATACCGGCCTCGAAGCCGACGATCCGATGCCCGACATGGCCGAGATCGAACGCCAGCTCGACCGGCTGAAGATCGAGCGCGAGCGGCTCGGCGCCGTCAATCTGCGCGCCGAGGAAGAGCAGCGGGAATTGTCGGAGCGTCTGGAAACCATCGTCTCCGAGCGAGAGGACATCATCGAGGCGATCAGAAAACTGCGCCAGGCGATCCAGAGCCTCAACCGCGAGGGCCGCGAGCGGTTGCTCTCGGCCTTCGAGGTTGTCAACGGCCATTTCCAGCGGCTGTTCTCGCATCTGTTCGGCGGCGGCACGGCCGAGCTGCAGTTGATCGAGTCCGAGGATCCGCTGGAGGCGGGGCTGGAAATCCTCGCCCGTCCGCCTGGCAAGAAGCCGCAGACGATGACGCTGCTTTCGGGCGGCGAGCAGGCGCTGACGGCGATGTCGCTGATCTTCGCCGTGTTCCTGACCAATCCGGCGCCGATCTGCGTCCTGGACGAGGTCGACGCGCCGCTCGACGACCACAATGTCGAACGCTTCTGCAATCTGATGGACGAGATGTCGAAGACCACCGAGACGCGTTTCGTCATCATCACCCACAACCCCATCACCATGGCGCGCATGGACCGGCTGTTCGGCGTCACCATGGCCGAGCAGGGCGTCAGCCAGCTGGTCTCGGTCGACCTGCAGGCCGCCGAAGCGATGCGCGAGGCGAGCTGAGGCGGATCAGTGTTAGGTTTGCCCCTATCAAACTGCACGTAGCAAAATCGTGCAGGCATAGCCTCCTAAGGTAGCTGCTGTTGCCTGTATCGAGTATTCTGGGTCATGGGAGATCGTCTTTCGCCTGAAGCGCGCAGCGCCCACATGCGCTTGATAAGGAAGAAGAACACAAGGCCAGAAATCCAGGTTCGAAAGCTGCTACACGCACTCGGCTATCGCTTCCGACTGCACCGCCACGATTTGCCGGGTTCGCCCGACATTGTTCTTCCGAAGCGTAGGACAGCCATCTTCGTTCACGGCTGCTTTTGGCATCAGCATGCGGGATGCCGCCTTGCGCGTAAGCCAAAATCACGCCTGGAATATTGGCTTCCCAAGTTGGAGCGTAATGCAATGCGAGATCAAGAAATTGACATGCGCCTTCGTGAGCTAGGCTGGCACTCTGTGACGATATGGGAATGCGAGACACAGCACGATGAGTCCTTGCGAAGAAGGTTGCTTGAGCTTCTCTCTCAAGCAGCTTCGCGCTCTCGGTAGACGGCGCCTCGCCCGAGACCGGTGCCGGGATGCGCTGAATCACTATGGGCTAAGTGAAGAAATTTTTTCGCGACTGGCAGTCTCCTTTCGGGGGGCGGAAAAGCTTCCTGTGCAGATGGCGCTAACGTTGACATCCCGTGGGCTCCATTGATGCCAAAGAACTGCGCAGCCACCTCTCGAGCTAAACTCTCAGCGAGCGCGGATGGCACGGCATTGCCGACCATCTTTTGAATTTCCGCATGGTTGCAATTGAAGCGAAGCCCATCCGGGAATGTCTGGAGCCGGCAAAGCTCCTCCTTTGAAAGACGCCTATTTTCCCAATGGAAAGGTCCGGTAGCCGGACCCGGTTGTGCTTGAATAGTCCATGATGGCTTGTCCTTTGCCAGCTTCAAGAGGAAGTTCCAATAGCGTCGACGCCATCCAAAAAGCGCAGCACCACCGCCACGGTCGGTGTGCCAAAGATAGTTCTGCCCTTCAGGAATAGAGGGCAGTAAATCGGCCCATTTGCCTTTGACCTTCAGCGATGACTTGTCTTTGATGGGATCGAGATCGGCAAACGCGTCCCAAGCGGTGCGGTGTCGGTTCTTACCGGCGAGAGCTTCGACGCTGTCCGATCGGAAGTGCGTTGGCGATGGAAATCGGAAGCTCCGCCCGTCCCTTGAACCGACAATGAAGACACGTTCCCTGAGCTGTGGCACGCCATAGTCCACTGCATTCAGAGCTCGACATTCCAGCGCGTAGTCGGTTCCGAGATCGCGATTGATCTCCTCGACCCCAGCTTGCAAGGCCACGATTCCTTCGCTCTTACCTCGATACGTTAGGCCGGGAACATTCTCTAGAAGGAATGTCTTGGGGCGTGTGTCGCGAAGTACCCGAAGATACTCGACCAGAGTGTCAGCGCGGGGATCGGAGAGCCGTCGAGAATCGCCTCGAGCCCAATAGCCGGACTTGCTGAACGGCTGGCAAGGCGGTCCCCCGATCAGAATATCTGCCTCACCGAGCCTGAGACCGGCAGTCGCCAAGATAGTCTCGGACGAAATCGCGGCGATAGGTCCTTCAAGGACGGGCCAATTTCGATTCAATCTTAGAGTTGCACATGCCGTCTCGTCAAAATCGAGCGCGACCCGCGTCTCAAACCCTGCCGCCTCAAATCCGAAATCGAGCCCACCAATGCCAGTGAACAAGGAAATAGCTTTAAGCGTCATGTTCACCTCACGCGGTTCTCGCATAGTGCGATTCGAAAACTTTCTCGGCGCTGACTGAGAAGATCGGCTCTGCTACCCCGATCATGTTTGCTATTCGGCCGATACAGGTTTTGTGCGGTTCCAGGTCTGTAGTGAGCGCGAAACGGAATTCCCAATTCTCCGTCACCGCGTGAAGGCATGCTGCTAGAACCGGGAAGTCCTCCGGCCGATAGTAACGAGAGCATGGATCACCCTTAGAGGCGCGCGTCTTCTGAAAATCGACCTTCGGCCGACCATCTGAATAGGTCGAGCGAAGTGTGTTCTTGCATTCGATCAAGATCGGCGCGCCCCCCTTCCATCTGAGCGAAATATCTGGCTTGCCATCAGCTTCAAGGCGAATACATTCAGAAACGCCCTTGAGCTTACTGAGTGTAGTTGCAAGGTGCTCCTCAGCGACCCATCCGCGGACCGCCATTTTCAGACGGCTAGCGCCCTCTATAAGGTCAAAGAGGGCGTCTGACGCGATCCCAAATTCTTCGAGGATGGGGTGTGAAATAGCCTTAGCCGGTCTAAGTGCCTTGAGTTTGTCCGCTACTAGGTGCCGCTCGCCTGGGTCTAGCCGATAAGCAATCCGCTCCAGAGCAATCAAGTCAAGCAACCGGTCTTGCTTGCCTCCGACCAGAACCTCGGTTCGGTAATCCTCAAGTTCGGCTGTGGGGCGATCTTTTGATTTTCCAGGTCGCCTATCGCGCTCCCAGACAGCCCAACCTTGCAGCCGAATTGACTCTACATGCTCGTGCTTGAACTCGATCGAGCGCGACATCGGTGCTGGGGTGTTCATCACCGGATCGGCGGCTACAAACAGGCCTTCCTTCAGGTCAATGCCCACGAACAATGTTGTGACAAGTCTGCTGGAGTCGATCGCGACTTCAAGCACGCCTTTGAGATTTCCGCCGTACTTGACCTGAAATCGATGCTCGTCGGCAGGACGATTTGTAATAAGTTTCGCATTTGCAAAAAACGCATATACGAGGATGCCATGTCGCTCGCCGGCTGGCGTGTCGAAAACGATGTAGAAGGGGGCTCGGCTCGCGTCGCTCGCATACACGATAGAACAGTCTCGCATCTCCAGTGCTCTTAGTACGAATGCGCGCAAGAGCTCTTTATCAGAGCGGCTTACTGAATAACTTTTCCACTCCAGCGCAGAGAGGACGTCCTTGTGGGCATCGAACGGGCTCATGCGAAAGCACTAACGCCTTATCGATGATTCGAGAATCTGCACCATCAAGCTCCCCCACCTTTGTGGCTGCTTAAGAGGTTAGTCAAATTTTATGAACAAAACAAGAACAAACTGTTCATAACCCTCGGCACAAAAGATGACCTCGTCAAGAAAATCCTCAGCCAACGATAGGCAACCAGCCTACTTCTCCGGAGCGGTAGCCGGCGCGGTATAGCGCCTCCGCACGGCGTCGATCACCAGCTTGCGACTCTCGTCGGCCGATAGCGTCTTGTCCTTCTCCGCCTCGGCTGTTTCGCGGGCCAGGTCCTTGTCCCTGATCTGGTGACGGAACCATTTGGAATAGTCGCCGGCGCGCAGGTGATATTCCCAGGTCTTGTCGTCGATGCCTTCGGCCATCCGGGCGAAGATGATGAGATTGTGAGCCCGCAGATTCATCGCCTTCTTCGGTCCGGTGAAATAGAAGCTGCCCGCTTCGTCGAGCTCGCCCTCGGCATATTTGCGGCTGTGCCGTTTCAGCGATTGGCTGGGCTCGATCGCCTTCACCGTGAACGGCTTCTTGGCCTCATGCGGCCGCCAGAAAAGCACGCGGTCGCCCTTGGGCAGCGGAATGTCCTTCGGCGCCTTGAGCCCGGTTTCCTTGCAGAAGGTCTTGATCACGCCCTTGGCCTTGGGTCCGAGCGCGATCACTGCCGTCACCAGACGCAACGCATCGGTGGAAATCGCTTCGGGATGCACGGTGATCAGCACCGTGCCGGGCAGCTCGATCGAAAGCACGGATCGCGTATCCCAGCGTCGCTTGGGCATCAAATGATGCGCTTCGTCGATGATCAGCCAGTGCGGCCTGGCCGTGCGATAGCGGACATTGCCGAGGCCAGGCAGCAATTCGGCGAAGAAGTCCGGGCGCTCGTCGACCTTCAGCGCCAGCCCGTTGACCACGACATTGGTCCCGGGCTTCTCGATCAATTCCAGCAATTGTTCCTTGTTCGGCGCGGTCGAGCCGTTGCCGAGCGGCACCGCGCCTTTCAGCCCGTCATAGTCGCCTTCGGGATCGAAGATGCAGAACTGCAGGCCTTTCTCGACCAGCCGCTCGGTCAGCGCCGTGGCCAGGGTCGATTTGCCGATGCCCGAGCTTCCGGCGATCAGCACCGTCTCCGTTGGCGACAGGTAAATCTCCTTGCCACGCGAGGTCCCGAGCAACACGCCGCGCGGGCGCCTTTTGGCGATTTGGTGATCGCGCTTGATCAGCTTGCGGATCAGTTCCTCGACGCCCTTGCCGCGCGGCGCCTTGGTGACGAGGTCGGCGGTTTCCTTGACGGCGGGCAGCGCGTTGGCGACCGCGACGCTGCAGCCCGAGGCTCTCAGGAAAGGGTGGTCGTTCTCGGCGTCGCCGACGGCCACGACATTGTGCGGCGACAGTTTCAGGTCTTCCAGCGCAGCCGCCAGCCCGGTCGCCTTGTTGATGCCAGAAGGCAGGATCATCACCGCGCCCTTGTTGAAGATGATCTCCAGCTCCAGCCCGAGCTTCTTGATGACGTCGAGCACGGTCGCCTGGTGCGGCTCCCAGGTGGCGACGATGGAACGACCGACCGACAGCGGTTTCACGCCGCGCTTCTTGAGCCTGTCGACGAAATCGACGGAAGGCGAGGGCGAGATCGTGCGTTCTTCCTCGCTGGCCGGCGTGTAGATCAGCGCGCCGTTCTCGGCGACCACCTTGTCGAACAAGGAAAGTTCCGGAAAAACCTCCTTGAGATCGGGCAATTCGCGACCTGTGACGAGGATCAGCTTTCGCCCCGATTTCTTGAGCTCCTCCAGCGCCGAGATTGTGCTGGCGTTGACCAGCCCGTCATGCGCCAGCGTGCCGTCATAGTCGGTGGCCAAAGCCATGAAATACATCGATTGAGCCTCTCCGTGAGCTGTCGTGTTCGGTTAGTCTGGAACGAACAACGCCCGTCGGTGGAAAAGGTTTAGGCCGACATGCCGGGCCGTAGCGATCACGACCGGGGGCGCCGCGCCGCGACAGGTCGAGGTTGCAGCGGGCGGTCGGCCCGGCCGAGGCTATCGCGTCGAGATCGTTTCCGACGGCATGAAGCGGACGTTTGCCGACCGGCTGTCGAGCGCGGAGGGCCCAGCGGGACGTAGCCAGTCGACGGAATGCCCATTTCTCTGCCAGCGGTACGATGCCAGCGCGCCGCCGACGGTCGGGGCGATCTCGACCGTCGCCAGGCCATCGGCGATCGCGACCATCCCACGCGAGCCTCTCGTCTCAAAATTCCCGTCCATCCTCCCTCCAATGGCTTGACTCTCATCGCCGGCCGGATAAAGACATATCATATGAATAGTATGAAGAATACGAAATCCTTCAGCACCGCCCGCACGTCGCGGGTCGTCGCGGCGGTCGCCAGCGGTTCGACGGCGTTGCATGCGACGGTCGTCGAGCAGATCGGGTTGCGCATCGTGCAGGGCGATTTCCTGCCTGGCGAGGCGCTCCCCAATGCCGACGATTCCAGTGAGATGCTTGGCGTCAGCCGCACCGTGCTGCGCGAGGCGATCAAGGTCCTGGCGGGCAAGGGGCTGGTCGAGTCGCGGCCGAAGACCGGCACGCGGGTGCGCCCGCGCTCCGACTGGAACTTCCTTGATCCCGACGTCCTTTCATGGCGCTACGCGGCGGGCGTCAGCGCCGAGGATGTCACGGCCCTATTCGAGCTGCGCCGGGCGATCGAGCCGATGTCGGCAGCGCTCGCGGCCAAGCGCGCGACGCCGGCACAACTTGCCGATCTCAATGCCGCCCTCGCCGAAATGGAGGCCGTGGGTGACGACGGCGACCGCTTCGCCAAGCCCGACCTCGTCTTCCACCAGACCATCCTGCGCATGACGGGCAATGAGTTGATCGGCTCTCTGGCGGCGTTGGTGGAGACAGCCCTGATGATGAGCTTCCGTCTCTCCAACGACAATCCGGAGGGGCAGCGCCACTCGCTGCCGCTGCATCGCGAGGTGGCCGAGAAGATCGCCGCCGGCGATGGAGGCGGTGCACAGCAGGCTCTTCTCGTGCTCATCGACAACGCCGAGGAAGATGTTCGCCGCAGTGTCGAGAACCGCAACAGGCGCCGTAAGGAACAGAAATCGTGAGCGAGCAGAAGCGAAAGCTGCGATCGACGGCATGGTTCGGCGGTGAAGGCAAGAACGCCTTCATGCATCGCAGCTGGATGAAGAACCAGGGTATTCCGGCCGACGCGTTCGACGGCCGCCCGGTGATCGGCATCTGCAACACCTGGTCGGAACTGACCCCATGCAATGCGCATTTGCGGGCGCTCGCCGATCACGTCAAGCGCGGCGTCTATGAGGCCGGTGGCCTGCCGGTGGAATTCCCGGTCATGTCGCTCGGCGAAAGCAATATGCGCCCAACGGCCATGCTGTTCCGCAACCTGGCGAGCATGGATGTCGAGGAGTCCATCCGCGGTAACCCGATCGATGGCGTCGTGCTTCTGGTCGGATGCGACAAGACCACGCCGGCCCTCCTGATGGGGGCGGCGTCATGCAACCTGCCGACCATCGCGGTGTCCGGCGGGCCGATGCTCAACGGCAAGTTCCGCGGCCAGGATATCGGTTCCGGCACCCATGTCTGGAAATTCGCCGAGGAGGTGAAGGCCGGCCGCATGAAGGTCGAGGATTTCCTGGCGGCCGAGCAAGGCCAGAGCCGGTCGGCCGGCAGCTGCATGACCATGGGTACCGCCTCCACCATGGCCAGCATGGTCGAGGCGCTCGGCATCGGCATGCCCGACAATGCGGCGATACCGGCAGTCGACTCGCGTCGCAGCGTGCTTGCGCAGCTGGCCGGCCGGCAGATCGTCGACATGGTCCACAAGGACGTGACGATTTCGCAGATCCTCACCCGGCAGGCCTTCGAGAACGCCATCCGGGTCAATGGCGCCATCGGCGGATCGACCAACGCGGTGCTGCACCTCATAGCGATCGCGCATCGCGTCGGCGTCGATCTCAGCCTCGACGACTGGGATCGCCTCGGTCGCGATGTGCCGACCATCGTCGATCTGATGCCGTCGGGTCGGTTCCTGATGGAAGATTTCTACTATGCCGGGGGGCTGGCTGCGGTCATGGCGTCGCTTGATGAAGTGGGGCTTCTTCATCGCGACGCCATGACCGTCAGTGGGAAGACCATCGGCCAGCTGGTCGACGGCGCGCCGAACTACAACAGCGAGGTGATCCGGCCGCTCGACCGGCCGCTGACCAGGGAAGGCGGCATATCGGTGCTGCGCGGCAATCTCGCCCCCAATGGCGCCGTCATAAAGCCGTCGGCGGCGACCCAGGCGCTGATGCAGCATCGGGGCAGGGCGGTCGTCTTCGAGAATATCGAGCACTATTACGCCCGCATCGACGATCCCGACCTCGATATCGACGCCTCCTGCGTGATGGTGCTCAAGAATTGCGGGCCGCGCGGCTACCCAGGCATGGCCGAGGTCGGCAACATGCCGCTGCCGGCCAAGCTCCTGAAGCAGGGTGTGTCCGACATGGTGCGCATCTCCGATGCGCGCATGAGCGGCACCGCCTATGGCACCGTGGTCCTGCACGTCGCTCCGGAAGCGGCGGCGGGCGGTGTGCTTGCCCTGGTTCGCGATGGCGATCTCATCGAGCTCGACGTGGCTGGCCGGCGTCTCGAATTGCTGGTTTCCGAGGAGGAGCTTGCCGCCCGCCGGGGCGACTGGAAGCCGCCGGCATCACCCCAGGGCGGCTACCAGAGCCTTTACGTCGAACGTGTCCTGCAGGCCGACAGGGGTTGCGATTTCGATTTCCTCGTCGGCCGCCGCGACGCCGGCATTCCCCGCCATTCGCATTAGGTGCCGCGATGACCACCGAAACCTACGCCGTCTACCCCAGCCTCAAGGGCCGCAGCGTCTTCATAACCGGCGGTGGCAGCGGCATCGGCGAGAGCCTCGTGCGCCATTTCTGCGCGCAAGGCAGCCGCGTCGCGTTCGTCGATACGGCGGCGGAGCCTTCCCTGCGGCTGGTGGCGGCGATCGCGGCGCAAGGCCATCCGGAACCGTTCTTCATTCCCTGCGATCTGCGCAATGTCGAGGCCCTGCAGGCAGCCGTCGAACAGGGGAGAGAGCGAAATGGCCCCATCCAGGTACTCTGCAACAATGCCGGCAATGACGACCGCCACCAGACCGCCGATGTCAGCGTCGCCTATTGGGACGACCGCATGGCCGTCAACCTGCGCCACCAGTTCTTCGCCGCCCAGGCCGTGCGCCCGCAGATGAAGGCGCTTGGCGGCGGCTCGATCATCAATTTCGGTTCCATCACCTGGATGGTCGGCGATCCGGATTGCCCGGCCTATGTGACGGCGAAGGCGGCCGTCTACGGCATGACGCGGGCGCTCGCCCGCGAACTGGGCCCCGAGCGCATCCGCGTCAACTGCATGGTGCCTGGCTGGGTGATGACGGAGCGCCAGATGCGTCTGTGGCTGACGCCGGCCGGCGAGCGCCAGATCGAGGAAAGGCAGTGCCTGCCCGACAGGCTGCAGCCTTCCGACATTGCGCGCATGGCGCTGTTTCTTGCCGCCGATGACAGCCGCATGTGCTCGAGCCAGCAATTCATCGTCGATGGCGGCTGGGTGTGACCGCCATCGGACCGCAGCAAAAAGGTAGCATCATGCGTCTCGTTCAGTTCGAATTGCCCGATGGCAGCCGTCGTGTTGGCCGCGTCAGCGCCGATGGCGATCACCTCAACCTCCTGGTCGGAACCGAAACCGTCCTCGAACTTGCCACGGCGGCCATCGCCGAGCGCAGGTCCATTGCGTCGCTCGTCGAGGAGCGGACCGGCGGCGGGAAAGTCGATTACGACCAGCTGCTGCGTGAAGGCCGCGTGCTCGCACCGGTCGACCATCCGGAGCCGGCGCGTTTCCTCATCACCGGCACCGGCCTGACGCATACGGGAAGCGCCGCCGCGCGCGACAAGATGCATGTGCTGACCCACGGCAAGGACGCCGCCGAATCCGACTCGCTGAAGATCTTTCGCATGGGGCTGGAGGGGGGCAAACCCGCGCCGGGAGAGCTGGGCGTCCAGCCCGAATGGTTCTTCAAGGGCGTCGGCACCTGCGTCGTCCCGCCTGGTGCTGCGTTGCCGCTGCCGGCCTTCGCCAAGGCGGGTGCCGAGGAGGCCGAGATCGTCGGCCTCTACCTCAACGGACCGGATGGCCGCCCCTACCGCATCGGCTACGCGCTGGGCAACGAGTATTCCGACCACGTGACCGAGGCCGAGAATTATCTCTACCTCGCGCACTCGAAACTCCGCTCCTGCTCGATCGGTCCCGAGCTGCTGATCGGCGAGCTGCCGCGGGAGGTGCGCGGACATTCCCGCATCCGGCGGGACGGCGCTGTCATCTGGGAGCAGGAATTCCTCTCCGGCGAAGCGCACATGTCGCATTCGATCGCCAATCTCGAGCACTACCATTTCCGCTACCCGATGCACCGCCGGCCGGGCGATCTGCACGCCTATTTCTTCGGCGCAGCGGTGATGAGCTACGCCTCTGGCATCAAGACGGCACCAGGCGACGAATACGAAATCCAGGCACCGGAATTCGGCAAGCCGTTGCGCAACCCGATGCAGGCGGTGCCGGACGAGGGGCTGGTGGCCGTCACCGCGCTGTGACGGCAAGACCCGCGGACTGAGATCATCACAACAACAAATGGGAGAATGATCATGCTGTTGAAGAGACTGCTTCTAGGGATAGCGAGTGTCGGCCTGGGCATCGGCCTGATGGCTTCGTCGGCGCTCGCCGCCAACCTGCGCGTGCTGGCTTGGGACGGCTACGCCGATGCGGACTGGGTCAAGGACTTCACCGCCGAAACCGGCATCGGCGTCGATGTCGTCTTCATCGGCAGCGACGACGAGATCTGGGCCAAGATCAAGGGCAGCGAAGGGCAGGACTTCGATGTCTTCGCCGTCAACACCGCGCAACTGCAGCGCTACATCAAGGCCGAGTTGGTCAACCCGATCGACCTTGCCAAGCTTCCCAACCAGAAGGAGGTGCTGCCGCGCTTCCGCGACCTCACGCAGGTCAGCGGCGACACCAAGGACGGCAAGGTCTACGGCATTCCGTTCTGCTTCGATTCCATCGGACTGATCTACGACACCGACAAGGTCAAGCCGGCGCCGACCTCGATGTCGGTGCTGTGGGATCCGGCCTACAAAGGCAAGGTGCTGGCCTATGACAATGGCGAGCACAATTTCTCCTTCACCGCGTTGACGCTGGGCTACAAGGACCCGTTCAATCTCGACGCCGAGCAGATGGCGGCGGTCAAGGCCAAGCTGGTCGAGCTGAAGCGCAACGTGCTCAGCTTCTATACCACCGCCGACGAGGCCCAGCAGATCTACCAGAACAACGACGTCGCCCTGATCTGGGCCAATTACGGTCAGCAGCAGGTCAAGGCCCTGCAGAAGATCGGCGCCCACGTCGCCTACATCAATCCGAGCGAAGGCGCGCTCGCCTGGCTCGACAACTGGGTCATCTCGAAAGGGGTTCGCGACAAGGAGGCGGCCGAGAAGTGGATCGACTTCATGCTCAGCAAGAAGGTCAGCGGCGCGCTGTCCGAGCGGACCGGCTTCGGCAATACCGTGGTCGAATCGAGCAGCGCCGGCAGCAACGACAAGCTGGTCTGGCTCAACAATGTCGAGGACCCGACCAAGCGCTCCGACCTGTGGAACGAGATCAAGGCGACGCCCTGATATCCTTCCGCCGAGCTTTCAAGGACCTGGCGGTCCGGGCATCGGGCCGCCAACAGCGTATTTCTGGAAGTTTGTGATGAACCTGAACAGCGACCTGCTCACGCTGCGCTCCGTCTCGAAATCCTACGGCACGGTTCCCGTGCTGCACGACATCGATCTCGCGATCCGCGATGGCGAATTCCTGACCGTGCTCGGGCCGTCCGGTTCGGGCAAGACCACGGTGCTCAGGCTGATCGGCGGCCTCGAGCCGCTGACCTCGGGCGAAATCCGGCTCGACGGCCGCGACATCAGCGGCATGCCGATCAACCGGCGGCCCTTCAACACCGTGTTCCAGGACTACGCGCTGTTCCCGCATCTTACCGTCGCCGGCAATGTCGGTTACGGCCTGTCGGTTCGCCGCGTGCCGCGCCCGGAGATCGCGGAACGCGTCGCCAAGGCACTGGAGCTGGTGCAGCTTGGGCGCTTCGCCGAACGCTTTCCGGCGCAGTTGTCGGGCGGCCAGCGGCAGCGCGTGGCGCTCGCTCGTGCGCTGATCTGTCAGCCACGACTTGTCCTGCTCGACGAACCGCTCGCGGCGCTCGACCTCGAACTGCGCCGGCAGATGCAGGAATTCCTCAAGTCGATCCAGCGTGAGGTCAAGACCACCTTCCTGTTCGTGACCCACGACCAGGAGGAGGCCATCGGCATGGCCGACCGGATCTGCGTGATGGAGGCCGGCCACATCCGCCAACTCGGCGCGCCGCATGACCTCTACTACAAGCCGAACTGCGAGTTCGTGGCGCGTTTCTTCGGCGAGAACAATCTCGTGGCCGGCACGCTCGGCGAGGCGCAGGGCGAATTCCGCGCGATCGAGACGGTGCTCGGCCGGCTCGTCTGTTCGGTCGCCGGCCAGCCGCATCTCAAGACTGCGGCCACCGGCGCCCGCGGCTTCGCCGCGTTCCGCCCCGAAGCACTGCACCTTGCCGGCGACGGCGATGCCGACAATCGTCTTTCCGGCACCGTTGCCGATCTTGCCTTTGCAGGCTCCTCGACGGTAGCCACCATTATGGCTGGCGGCGATGCCGCGCAGCGCCTCAGGTTGCGCTTCCCGAGCCGGGTGGACGGCAGCGCCCTGAGGGTTGGCGACACCGTGGCGCTTTCCTTCGCGCCGCATGAAGGCCACCTGGTGCTGGCATGAGAAGCGCAGGCCTGGCGCGTCCCGTCGCCATCCGCTGGTCGCCGCTGGTCACCGCGCTTGCCTTTGCGCTGCCGGTGGTGTTCGTCCTGATGCCGCTGGCGATCTTCCTCGTCTATAGCTTCTTCAGCGTGGACCAAGGCCAGATCGCCTATGCGCCGACGCTTGCCAACTATGCTCGCTTCTTCACCGACCCGGTCTTCCTCCCGGTGTTCTGGCGCACGATCGTGCTTTGCCTTTCCGTGGCGGCGATCTCGATCCTGCTCGCATATCCGACGGCCTATTTCCTGACCACGCTGCGCGGCCGCTGGCGCTACGCGCTGCTGATGCTGCTGATGGTGCCGCTCTTGATGAGCTACGTGATCAAGATCTACGCGATCCGCAGCATCCTCGGCCTCAATGGTTTTCTCAACAAGGCGCTGGTGGGACTGGGCATCATCGCCGAGCCGTCGACGCTGTTCGTCTTCAACATGAACGCCATCCTGCTTACGCTCACGCTGCTCTTGATCCCGTTCGCGATCCTGCCGATCTTCTTGGCGCTGGAGCGCATACCGCAGGTGCTGCTGCGCGCATCCGACGACCTTGGCGCAAGCAACCTGCAGACTTTCCTGAGGATCACCCTGCCGCTTTCCTTGCCCGGTGTCGCCTCGGCGGCGAGCTTCGTCTTCGTGCTGGCGATCGGCGATTTCCTGACGCCGCAGATGGTCGGCGGGATCAGCGGCTTCACTTTCGGCCGCATCCTCTACAGCCAGTTCGGCACCGCCTTCAACTGGCCCTTCGGCGCCGCGCTCTCGGTGGCGCTGGCCATGGTGGTCATCGCCGCGATCCTTGCCGGCGAGCGGTTCGGGCGCAATCGGGGGGCTTCGTTTTGATCGTCGCGCCGCGCCTGTCCACGATACTTCTCGCCGCTGTCGCCACGTTGGTCGCGGTGCTGCTCTACAGCCCGCTTTTCGTGCCGATCGTGTCGTCCTTCTTTCCGGTGGCGCGCGGCGAGGTCGACTGGTCCTCGCCGACCGTTTCGACCTATGCCGCACTGGCCGGGAACCACGAGATACTCGCGGCCCTGCGCACCACGCTTGTCGTCGGGCTATGCACGGTCGTGCTTGCGGTGGTCAGCGGCACGCTGCTGGCCCTCTATTATCACGGCCGCGGCGCCGGCCGCTCGTTGCTGCAGTTCATCGTCTTCCTGCCGTTCCTGATGCCGCCCATCATCAGCGGCCTGGCGCTGTTGATCTTCTTCCGCGAGATCGGGCTCGAACGCTCGCTGCTGACGGTCGTCATAGGCCATACGGTCTTCGTGCTCGCCATCGTCTACCGCACGGTGCTGACGCGCTTGCAGTCGATGAGCCGCACGCTGGTCGAGGCCTCCTACGACCTAGGCGCGACCAAATGGCAGACTTTCTGGCGCGTCATCCTGCCCAACCTGTCGAGCGCGATGGTCGGCGGCGCCATCCTGGCCTTCGCCCTTTCGTTCGACGAGACCATGATCACCATTCTGGTCACCGGCACCCAGACGACGCTGCCGGTGCGCCTGTGGGCGATGATGCGACTCGGTTTCTCGCCGGATATCAACGCGCTGGTGGCGCTGATCCTGATGTTTACCGTCCTGCTCTGCGCTCTTGCGGCAAGATTCCTCATTCCGAGGCAGGTCGCCACGCAGCGCAGCTGAAACGAGGCCAACCCTGCGCCGGATCACGCCGGGGCAAGCCATGCGAGAGGGGCTGGCTGGGGCGCCAGGAACCGAACCTGGGAATGTCGGTACCAAAAACCGATGCCTTACCACTTGGCGACGCCCCAGCAGGCGGGGCATGCCCGCTGCGCGCGGCCTAATAGGACGAGGCGGGGCAAAGCTCATCGGCATCAGGAGCTCAATCCGCCCACTTGCCGCGCGGCAACGCCTTCGTTACTGCCATCTGATGGCAACGCACAAGCTCATCAACTCCATTTGGCACAATGTCCTCGGTACGATCGCGCCGGCGCTCGCAATCGCGTCCGGCGATATCGTGATCACGGAAACGCTCGACGCTCAGGGCTTCGACAAGAACGGTGCGCGACTGGCTCATGGTCCAAACCCGATGAACGGCCCGATCTTCGTGACCGGAGCTGAACCGGGCGACGCGCTGCGTGTGGACATCCTGCGCATGGACCCGATCCGCCCTTCCGGCTGGACGATCTCGTCGCTGGCTGCGAACGTCGTCGATCCGGAGGCTGCCCGCGGGCTGCCGGCAAGGGATAAAGTCACCTGGCGGATCGATCTGGAATCGCGAACTGCGGTGCTGCAGGAGCCGCCTCAAGGCCTTGAAAGCTTCGTTTTGCCGCTCGAGCCGATGATCGGTTGCTTTGGTGTGGCGCCCTCGTTGGGCCAGGACTTCTCCACCGCAACCAGCGCGGAAAACGGCGGCAACATGGATTACCGCGGGTTTCGGCCCGGCGCGACCGTCTGGTTTCCCGTTGCCGTAGAGGGTGCGCTCTTCTTCGCGGGCGATTGTCATGCAGCGCAGGGCGATGGTGAGATCGTCGGAACCGGGATCGAAACCTGCTTTGAAGTCGAGCTACGCTTGACTGTGGAAAAAAGCAGGCGGCTGGTATGGCCTCGCGGTGAGAACGAGACGCACATCTTCTCTGTTGGCAACGCACGCCCGCTTGACCAGGCTCTCCAGCACGCAACCACGGATATGCTGAACTGGTTGACCAGCGACTATGGATTGTCCGCGACGGCCGCATCGCATCTGATGGGACAGGTTGTCCGGTATCACGTCGGAAACGTTTTTGATCCTGCCTACACGATGGTTTGCCTGGTCGAAAAGCGATGGCTTCCGAAACCTGCCGCCATCGGCTGACCAAGCCTCACCGCAATCGCCGCGTGCCCTTCCCAAGATGGGCAACCGATGCGTCTGGAACGGACCGATGACAGTTGGCTGGGGCGCCAGGATTCGAACCTGGGAATGTCGGTACCAAAAACCGATGCCTTACCACTTGGCGACGCCCCAGCAGGCGGGGCATGCCCGCTGCGCGCGGCCTTATAGGACGAGGCGGAGCAAAGCTCAATGCCGGGAGATCAACTAAAATCGGCAGCGATAAGGGCCGCCATTCCCCGGCCGGTTCGTCGTCCCGATCGCCGGGGATGGATCGCAAGCCCCACGCGGCCGCGCGGCTCGCGCTTGTGCCGGCCGTGAGCAGGTCAGCTCAGGCTTCCGGGACCTGGGCCACGCGCGCGCGGCAATCCTCCAGGACGGCCGCGAGCGTATCCTCGAAGGAATGCCCGGGCGCCCAGCCAAGCAGGGTCCGGGCGTGGGTCGCATCGCCGACGATGCATGGCAGGTCGCTCGGTCGCAGCCGCAGGGGATCCTGCTCCGTGGCTATCTTGACGCTGCTCCAGGCCAGCAGCCGATCGAGAATGTCTCCCATCCGCCAGGACACGCCGGATGCGACATTGAAGATGGTGTTCGGGGCGAGGTCGCGGCTGTTCAGCACCGCGCGCGCATAGGCGTCGGCGATGTCGCGCGCATCCAGGAAATCGCGCCGCGCATCGAGATTGCCGACGCGGATAACCGGCGGAGCCAGGCCTGCTTCGATCCGTGCAATCTGCATGGCGAAAGCCGGCACGGCAAATGCCTCGGTCTGACCCGGACCGGTATGGTTGAAGGGGCGCATCCGGACACACTTCAACCCCTGGCGTGAAAGCGCGCCGAGCGCGAGATCGGCCGCGGCTTTGGTCACGGCGTAGTCGTCGATCGGAGCAAGAAGCGTGCTTTCGTCGAGCGGCCGCCCGGTCCTGGCGCTCTCGCCATAGACCAGGCCCGACCCGACATGAACCAGCCAGCAGCCCGGAGCCTTGTCGATTATGGCATTGGCCACGTTGAGCGCGCCGCCCACATGAATGCGCCAGGTGTTGCGGGGATCGGCCTGGGCGGCGCCCAGGGCCGCGACCGCCGCCAGGTGAATGACATGGCTGGGCCGGTGACGGACAATGGCATCCTGGACGGCGGCCGGGTCCGTCACGTCCAGCTCTTCGACCTGGCCGAAGGCGGGATGCGGACCGCCATCTTTGGAGGTCGCGGCAACGGCAACGCCATCGCCGCAAACGCAGCGCAGCGCGTCGCGCACATAGGGGCCGACGAACCCGTTGGCACCGGTTATCAAAACGCGCATGCCGGCCGCTTCCTTCAACGCCTGGCGGCGAAGTGGCGCGCCAGATCTGCGTCCACCATTTCGCGGATCATCTCTTCCAGGGAGATCGTCGCTTCCCATCCAAGCTTCGCCTTTGCCTTGGCCGGATTGCCGAGCAGGATTTCGACTTCCGCCGGCCTGAACAGGTCGGGATCGATGACGAGATGGTCGTCCATGTTCAGCCCGACATGCTCGAACGCGATCCTGCACATGTCGCGCACCGTCGTCGTCCTGCCGGTGGCGACCACATAGTCATCGGGCTGGTCCTGCTGCAGCATCAGCCACATGGCGCGGACACAGTCTCTGGAGTGGCCCCAGTCGCGCCTGGCGTCGATGTTGCCCAGGCGCAGTTCCCTTGCCAGGCCCTTCTTGATGCGCGCGACGGTGTCGGTGACTTTGCGTGTCACGAATTCGATGCCGCGAAGCGGCGATTCGTGATTGAACAGGATGCCGCTCGAAGCGTGCAGGCCGAAGCTTTCGCGATAGTTGACGGTGATCCAGTGGCCGTAGACCTTCGCCACCGCATAGGGGGAGCGGGGATGGAAAGGCGTGGTCTCAGACTGCACCGGCTCCTGGATAAGGCCGTACATCTCTGAAGACGAAGCCTGATAGAAACGCGCCTCGGGGATTTCGAGACGCAGCGCCTCGAGAACATTCGTGACGCCGATGCCGGTGACGTTGCCCGTCAGGATCGGCTGCTGCCATGAGGATTTGACGAAAGACTGAGCGGCAAGGTTGTAGACCTCGTCCGGTCTTACGTCGCGCATGGTCCGGATCAGGCCCGACAGGTCCGTGAGATCGCCGTCCACGATCCGCACGTCGTTCTCGATGCCCAGCCATTTCAGCCGCGCGGTGTTGACGGCCGTGCTCGACCGTCGCGCCAGTCCGTGGACGCTATAACCCTTCGAAAGCAGGAGTTGGGCCAGATAGGCGCCGTCCTGCCCCGTAATGCCGGTTATCAATGCTGTCCTTGTCATGGATGCTTTCTGGGATAGAGCGAGTGCGGGTGCGCGAGCCCCTTGTTATTAACCAGCCGCGCTTCAGGCCTGCGGCAACCGCCGGCGTCACTTTCGTTACACGGCCTCTGGTTCACCCGCCAGTGTGGTGTCCCGCGCCCGTTCCAGCGCCATTGCCACAATTTCGGTCGCCTTGTCGGCGCTGGCGGCCTCGGCATAGCAACGAATTTCCGGGGCGTTGCCGGAAGGCCTCAAATGGATGATCTCGCCGCTGGTCATCCGTGCCCTGAGACCGTCGGTCTCATCGACATCCGCGACGGTGCCGAAGGGGGCAAGGAATTGCCGCAACGCATCGCGGTCGGCGAGCTTGCGCATCAAGCCGCGCGATGCCTCGACAGGGAAATTCTGGAGCCGTTCGCTGGCGCAGACCGGAAGGTTCCAGGTTTTGCGCAGGCCCGACAGCGATTTGCCCGTCGATCCCGCCGTGCCCAGAACCGCAAGGATGGGCAAGAACGAATCCCGCGTCGGCAGCGCCGACAAGGTCCTGCCGTTCACCAGGCAGTCCGAGCCCAGGAGAACCCCGCCATTGGCTTCGAAACCGACGACGATGCCGCCGGTCGATTGCGCGGCCTCCATGCCCGCTATGACGAAGGGCGATCCAACCTTCGTTCTCACCACTTCGAAGCCGAAAGCGTGTGAAATGCCCGAATTGGACGTTACGGGCGTCACCACCATGTCGGCCTTGAGGAAGAGCGCCGTCGCCAGCCCGATCAGGTCGCCGCGGAACAGCTCGCCCTCGTCGTCGATGACGAGAGGACGGTCGGCATCGGCGTCGGCGGAAAGCACGGCGTCGAATTTGAATTCGCGCACCCAGTCCTTCACCTTCGCCATCGTTTCCGGGCCGACGGCCTCCGTGTCGACAGGCACGAAAACGTCCGTTTTCCCGATCGGCATCACGTCGGCGCCAAAGGATCTCAGGACCTCGACCAGCAACTCGCCCGCGACGGTGCTGTGCTGGTAGACGCCGAGCCTCATGCCCGAAAGGGCGCCAGGGGCGAGAATGCCGCCAACCCGGTCTCGAAAGGCCGCGAGCGCCTGTTCATGGCCGCTTTGCCAGTCCGCATGGGCCGGCGGCCAGGGATAGTGGTCCGACAACTCGGCGACCGCCTGCGTGATTGCGGCCTCGTCCGCCTTGTCGATCTCGCCCTTCGGCCCATAGAACTTGATGCCGTTGCGGTCGGCGGGAATGTGCGATCCGGTCACCATCAGCGCCGCGGCACCGTGCAGGAGGGCAAAATAGGCAAGCGCGGGCGTTGGGATGGGGCCGCAATGGACCGGCTGGAAGCCGCTTGCGGCCAGCGCCGCCATGCAGTCTTGCGCAATCGCTTGGCTGCTGTCGCGCAGGTCACGCCCGACGAAGACCTTGCCCTGCTGAAATCCGGTCGACCGCAAGCGCCGGGCGAAACCCTCGGTATAAAGTCCGCTTGGCCTTCCAACCAATTCGCTAGCCAAACCCCGAACGCCGCTTGAGCCGAATTTCATCAGTCTGCTTTGCTGTTGGAAGATTGCCGCCGCTCATTGGAATGAGCCCGGCTGCCCCCCGGCTGTCAACAGCAAAAACAACTCGAAATCCCGTGTCTTTCCTAATGTCCCCAAACGGCCAGTTCGTTGCCGGCCGGATCGGTGAAGTGGAACCGCCTGCCGCCTGGGAAGGAAAAGATCGGCTTGACGATGGCGCCGCCGGCATTCTCGCCCGCGTCCAGCGTTTCCTCAAGGTTTTCGGAATAGAGCACGGGCAATGGCTTGGCCGGGGCTTCGCCGGCGTCTGTCTGGAAGCCGCCGTCGAGCCCTTCGGCAAAGGCGGCATAGGTCGGGCCGTAGTCGGTGAACGACCATGAAAAAGCGGCGCTGTAGAAGGACTTGACGCTGTCCAGCGTGCCGCCCGTCGCCGGCAGTTCGAGATAGTCGAGTTTTCCGTTGAGTTTCATCACGCTACTCCAATATGTTCCTGTTATGTTCTATATCGCGCCGGACCCCTCCGGCAAGTCTTTTTGACGCAGCTTTTGCTTAATCGATTGTAGTTTCGGCGACGATCAGGCCAGTGCCTTGCCTTTCGCACTGCAGCATCCTATCGCTCGGGTCGGGGAAGGCGGGGAACCGGGCCATCGTCCGGGGTGTTCTATCTTCCACGAACTGGAGGGCTAGCATGACCAAGTGGGTTTACACCTTCGGCGACGGTGCCGCCGAAGGCCGTGCCGGTGACCGCAATCTTCTCGGCGGCAAGGGTGCCAATCTGGCCGAGATGTGCAGCCTCGGGCTGCCGGTGCCGCCCGGTTTCACCATCACCACCGAAGTCTGTAACGCCTATTACGCCAACGGCCGCACCTATCCCGCCGGGCTCGAGGCGGATGTCGTCTCCGCCCTCGATCATATCGGCCGCATCACCGGCCGCCGTTTCGGCGATCCGTCGAAGCTGCTCCTGGTCTCCGTGCGCTCCGGTGCCCGCGCCTCCATGCCCGGCATGATGGACACGGTGCTCAATCTCGGCCTCAACGACGAGACGGTCGAGGCCTTGGCCGCCGATTCTGGCGATGCGCGTTTTGCCTACGACAGCTACCGCCGCTTCATCCAGATGTATTCCGACGTCGTGATGGGCCTCGACCATGAGGTGTTCGAGGAAATCCTCGAGGACCAGAAGGCGAGCCTCGGCCACGAGCTCGACACCGGGCTTTCGGCCCAGGAATGGCAGAGCGTGATTTCGCTCTACAAGGCCAAGGTCGAGGAAGAGCTCGGCAAGCCTTTCCCCCAGGATCCGCGGGAGCAGCTGTGGGGCGCGATCGGCGCCGTGTTCTCGAGCTGGATGAACAACCGCGCCATCACCTACCGGCGCCTGCACGACATCCCGGAAAGTTGGGGCACGGCCGTCAACGTCCAGGCCATGGTGTTCGGCAATATGGGCGAGACATCCGCGACCGGCGTCGCCTTCACCCGCAATCCCTCGACCGGCGACAGGCAGCTTTACGGCGAGTTCTTGGTCAACGCCCAGGGCGAGGACGTGGTGGCCGGCATTCGCACGCCGCAGAACATCACCGAGGCGGCGCGCATCGCCGCCGGTTCCGACAAGCCGTCGCTGCAGAAGCTCATGCCCGACGCCTTCCAGGCTTTCGTCGACATCTCCGACCGCTTGGAAAAGCACTACCGCGACATGCAGGACCTCGAATTCACCATCGAGCGCGGTAAATTGTGGATGCTGCAGACCCGCTCTGGAAAGCGCACCGCCAAGGCGGCGCTGAAGATCGCCGTGGACATGGCGAAGGACGGGCTGATCACCAAGGAGGAGGCCGTCGCCCGCATCGATCCCGCCTCGCTCGATCAACTGCTCCATCCGACCATCGACCCGAAGGCTGCGCGCGATGTCATCGGCATGGGCCTGCCGGCGTCGCCGGGTGCGGCCACCGGCGAGATCGTCTTTTCGTCCGCCGATGCCGAGGACGCCAGGGCGCAAGGGCGTAAAGTCATCCTGGTGCGCATCGAGACCAGCCCCGAAGACATCCACGGCATGCATGCCGCCGAAGGCATCCTCACCACGCGCGGCGGCATGACCAGTCATGCCGCGGTGGTGGCGCGCGGCATGGGCAAGCCCTGCGTGTCGGGCGCCGGCTCGCTGCGCGTCGACTACAAGGCCGGCACGCTGCTCTCGATGGGCCAGACCTTCCGCAAGGGCGACACCATCACCATCGACGGCGGCAACGGCCAGGTGCTAAAAGGCGCTGTAGCCATGCTGCAGCCGGAGCTGTCGGGCGATTTCGCCGCCATCATGGAATGGGCCGATGCGGCGCGCCGCATGAAGGTGCGTACCAATGCGGAAACGCCGCTCGACGCGCGCATGGCCCGCTCCTTCGGCGCCGAGGGCATCGGGCTGTGCCGCACCGAGCACATGTTCTTCGATGGCGACCGCATCGTCGCCATGCGCGAGATGATCCTGGCCGACACCGAGAAGGACAGGCGAGCGGCGCTGGACAAGCTGCTGCCCATGCAGCGCTCGGACTTCCTCGAACTGTTCGAGATCATGGCCGGCCTGCCGGTGACGATCCGCCTGCTCGACCCGCCGCTGCACGAGTTCCTGCCGAAGACCGAGGCCGAGCTCGCCGAGGTCGCCTCGGCCATGAACGTGTCGGCCGACAAGCTGAGGCAGCGCACGGAGGCGCTGCACGAATTCAACCCGATGCTCGGCCATCGCGGCTGCCGGCTCGCCGTCTCCTATCCGGAGATCGCCGAGATGCAGGCACGCGCCATCTTCGAGGCGGCGGTCGAGGCCGGCCACAAGGCCGGAGCGCTGGTGGTGCCGGAGATCATGGTGCCGCTGGTCGGCCTCGTGAAGGAGCTGCAATACGTCAAGGCGCGCATCGATGCGGTCGCGCAGAGCGTCATGCAGGAGACCGGCACCAAGATCGACTACCTGACCGGTACGATGATCGAACTGCCGCGCGCAGCGATCCGCGCCCATGTCATTGCCGAAGCGGCCGAATTCTTCTCCTTCGGCACCAATGATCTCACGCAGACGACTTTTGGTATCTCTCGCGATGATGCCGCGTCCTTCCTCGAAACATACCGGCAGAAGGGCATCATCGAGCAGGATCCGTTCGTGTCGCTCGACATCGACGGCGTCGGCGAGCTGGTGCGGATCGCGGCAGAAAAAGGCAGGGCGACGCGGCCCGGCATCAAGCTCGGCATCTGCGGCGAGCATGGCGGCGATCCGGCCTCGATCCGTTTCTGCGAGGAGGTCGGCCTCGATTACGTGTCGTGCTCGCCCTACCGGGTGCCGATCGCCAGGCTGGCGGCCGCGCAGGCTGCCGTGGCGGCGGCGAAGAGCGCTGCAAAACGCGGTTCCTAATGCATGTCGCCCAGAAGTGCGCAGCGGTTCCGGGACAACGACATGCATCAAAACAAAGAGCATGTCGCCCAGAAGTGCGCAGCGGTTCTGGGACATGCATCAAAACAAAGACTTGAAGCGCACCGCCTGAATCCGTTTCGGGGCGGCGCGCTTTAAGGGCATTCCTTACGATTTTGTATGCAATGTCACGCGAACGTGCGTGTGACGGCCCTGAATCTCGACACCGTTTCAAGGCACATTCCGACACTGAATTTATTGGTGCGCGGTTCGCCGCTCGGGCGGGAACGCGAGCTGCCGCCCGTCGGCCGCCTCGAGGCTCTTGGTGGCTCGCAAGAGTCGTTGTGGCCCAGGGCCTGATCGTCCTGTATATGAGATCACCTTGAAATACGCGTGATGGTCCCGCATGTCGATGTCCCAGCCCAGCTCCCTGGAGTCCGATCCGTCCGGAGCCCGGTCAAGGATGTTGCCGGTTGGCCCCGTCCGCTCGATCCTGATCCTGCAAACGAAGTACATCGGCGATCTCATTCTTGCCTCCGCGCTGGCGAAGAATCTCCAGATCGCATATCCCGGCGCCAAGGTTGTCTTCCTTTGCGAGACCCGTTTCGGAAGCTTCCTGACCGCACACGGGATCGCGTCTGAGACCGTTACTTTCAGGCGTGGCAGTGCGCGCGGCACTATATTGCAGCGCGGCCTGGAACTCTGGCGAGTAATCCGCAATCTACGCCGGTTCGGCTTCGATATGACCATTGACCTGACCGATTCAAGAACGTCGCATTTCATCGCCATGGTCGTCAATGCGAAGACCCGGGTCGGCTACTATCCGTCGGAACACCCATTGCGTCGTTTCGAGCGCCAATCCATCAATGTCCAGGCAAAGCCGTTCGGCTACGGCGAGAGGCATTTTCTCTATCGCTATCTTTCGCCGCTGGAGGCGCTTGGCGTGGATCTGCGTGTGAAGGCTCCCTCAATCCAGCCGCTGCCGCTGGAAACGGCGCGGGCCCTGGCCTTGCTGGACAACTCCGGTCTTCGGCGCAAAGCCTTCATGGTGGTGCATGCCGGTGCGAGCTTCCCGGGGCGCCGGTGGCTGCCCGAGCGCTTCGCCGCGGCCATCGACACGATATCGACCGAAACCGGTCTCTCCGTCGTTCTGGTTGGCGGTCCCGATGAGGCCGAGGCGAACGACCAGATCATGGCCATGGTCAGCACGCCGGTCGTCAATCTGGTAGGGGCGCTATCGCTGGAAACGTTGCTGGCGCTGCTCCAGGAGGCACGGCTGTTTCTCGGCAACGAAAGCGGCCCGATGCACATGGCGGCGGCAACCGGCACGCCGGTGGTCGGTCTGTTTGGTCTGACCAACCCGATCCGGTGGGGGCCGGTCGGTGCGCCCAGCATTTCGATGCGACCATCCATGCCTTGCGACTGCGTGGGCGGCGACCTGTGTCACCGGACCGATCCGAGCAAGGCATGCTGCGTCTGGCGCGTCGAAGTGGCCTCGGTCGTCGATGCCGTGCGCGAGCTTCTGTCGCGGACAGAGGTGGCCCTCAACAGCACGGTTTGATATTGCGGGAAAATTCCGCGTTTGCGGGTTGGGCATCCTGATTTTCGCCTTGATGCCGGTCGCCTTTGGGCGCGGTTTTCATGTGGCAAAACGTTCGATATGAAGGACTTGAAATAAGGAATGCGCGTGTTTCGAAACTCTCTTTGCGCGATGGCGCTGTCGGTGTTCACCGCGTCGGCGGGCAATGCCACTGCCTTGCTCGAACCGAAGCTTCATGTGAAGCCGCAGGGCGTCGAGGGCGGCGGCGGGCGCGTCGCCCTGACGCTCGATGCCTGCGGCGGAAAGACCGACACGAGGATACTCTCGGCGCTCGTCGACAACAGGATACCGGCGACTATCTTCGTCACCGGCATCTGGCTGAAGCGCAATGCCGAAGCCGTCGAGATCATGCGGGCGCATCCCGATCTGTTCGAACTGGAAAACCACGGCGGCCGCCACATTCCGGCGGTCGATACGCCGCAGAAGATCTATGGCATCCGCAGCGCCGGCAGTCCGGACGCCGTGCAGGCCGAGGTTGAATCCGGCGCTGCCGCTCTGGCCGGCGCAGGCGGGCCGGCGCCGAAATGGTTTCGCGGCGCAACCGCCGAATACAGCCCCTCGGCGATCGCCATGATCCGCAGGCTGGGCTTCAAGGTCGCCGGCTTCTCGGTCAACGGCGACGGCGGCTCGCTGCTCGGCGCGAAGGAAACGGCGCGCCGCATCGGCGCCGCCAAGGACGGCGACGTCATCATCGCCCACATCAACCAGCCGACCCATGCGGCCGGCGAGGGCGTGGTCCAGGGGCTGCTCGCCTTGAAGCAGAAGGGCATGACCTTCGTGCGCCTCGACGATGCCGTAGGCAATGACGGCACGACGGACTGAGGGGCGGTGCGAGGGGTCGTAGCCTCGTCATTCCAGGGCGGAGCAGGAGCGCAGCTCCGTCGCGAAGACCCTGGAATCCGTTCCGTTACCTTAATCATAGGGCGCAGCGGAGCAGAATTCCGGACCATGGCGTGGCTTCGAAGTCACGGAATGGATTCTATGGTCTTCGCCGCGTCGCTTCGCTCCTTGCTTCGCCATAGAATGACGACGGAAAGGCGTTTCGGCCGATCTCAAACGTCTGTGATAATCCAGCCTGTCGCTCAACCGGGCGTGGCTTCGACCGTCACCTTGTTCGTGTAGAACGCGCCGTGATTGCGGATCTCGACCATTTCGTCGAACGGATGCTCATAAGCCCACATCGCATTCTTGCCGGCTTCGCCGGCCGGCTGGACGCTCCAGTAGCTGGCATCGCCTTTGTATGGGCAATGTGTCGAATGGTCGGTCGGGGCGAGCTTGCCGAAATCGATATCGTCGAACGGGATGTAGAAAACGGCCGGGTAAGGTGGCTCCGAGAGAATCTTTGCCGCAGTCGATGTGGCGATGATCCTGTCGCCAGCGCGGACAGTGACGGTGCCGCGATAAGATTCGACCGTGATCACCTTGTCGGGATTGCGTTGAAAGCCGGGGGCTGGATTGGCAAGCTTGTCCATGAATGGTCTCCTTGGGGGAGACTTACATGTGTCGAGCACCCGCCTCGTGCAAGCTTGCGCCGCGCAAGGCGCCATCACCATTCATTGAACGTCTGTCGCCCCGGGCGAGTCGGCGTCAGGCGGCCGTCTTGAAGGCATCCATGAGGCCGGCATAGGCGGCGGCAATGCCCGCCACCGGATTGGTGCTCCTCGCCGCGGTCTCGACCTTTAGCGCGCCTCCGCTGGCCGGCAGCGTGAGCAGCAGGAACTGACGATTGTCGGCATTGCCGATGCAGGCCGCGGCGACATGCTCGCCCTCGGCGCCGTTTTCGACGCGCATCTTGAACAGTAACGTTCCGCCGACGGCCTCCAGCGCGCCGCCGACGACTTCGGCAAATTCATCATCGGAAACAATTTTGGTGTCCGGCGTCAGATCGTCCAGACTTTCGGCAAGCGTGCTTTCGAGGGCTTTATCGTCGAGCTGCGCGTCCATGCGAACCACTCCATTCGCCAATCTCACCCAGCCCGTTAATGAAACTTAACGGCGACGATGGCCGGATTATGGCGGTTTTTCCGGTTCTTCGATCCATCCACGGGCTTCGACTTATGGCGGCTGGACAAACCGCCGGTTCGTTCCACAATGCGTGAAACAAACGACGCGAATGCGCGAAGGGGAGCAACAGATGCTCGGATTGATGCAGGAATGGCCGCTGCTTTGCCACAAGCTGATCGACCATGCCGAACGCCAGCACGGCAGCCGGGAGGTCGTGTCGCGTTCGATCGAAGGCCCGATCGTGCGCACCACCTTTGCCGAAATCCATCACCGGGCGCTCAAGGTCGCGCAGCGGCTGGATCGTGACGGCTTCAGGCTTGGCGACCGCATCGCGACCCTTGCCTGGAACACGGCTCGCCATATCGAGGCCTGGTACGGCATCATGGGCATCGGCGCGATCTATCATACGCTCAACCCGAGGCTGTTTCCCGAGCAGATCGCCTGGATCATGAACAATGCCGAGGACAAGGCGATCTTCGTCGATTTGACCTTCGTGCCGCTCCTGGAAAAGATCGCCGGTGCGGTCCGGTCGCTGAGAAAGGTGATCGTGCTGACCGACCGGGCGCATATGCCGCAAACCTCGCTGGCAAATGCCGTCGCCTATGAAGAATGGCTGGCCGAGGCCGACGGCGCCTTCGCCTGGAAGACCTTCGACGAGAACACCGCAGCCGGCATGTGCTACACCTCGGGCACGACGGGCGACCCGAAGGGCGTGCTCTACAGCCACCGCTCCAATGTTCTCCACGCCATGATGGCCGCCATGCCTGACGCCATGGGCATATCCACCCGGGATGTGATCCTGCCTGTCGTACCGATGTTCCACGCCAATGCCTGGGGTCTCGGCCAGAGCGGGCCGATGATCGGCGCCAAGCTGGTGATGCCCGGCTGCAGGATGGACGGCGCTTCGATCTATGAATTGCTCGACACCGAAAAGGTGACGTTCAGCGCCGCCGTGCCGACCGTGTGGATGATGCTGCTGCAATATCTGGAGGAGACCGGCAAGAAGCTGCCCTACCTGAAGAAGGTCGTCATCGGCGGGGCGTCCTGTCCGCGCGCCATCACCGCGAAGTTCCAGGAAAATTACGATGTGCAGGTGGTGCATGCCTGGGGCATGACCGAAATGTCGCCGCTGGGCACGCTCTGCACCCTGAAGCCTCAATATGAGACGCTGACCGGCGAGGCGCGGCTCGATGTCCAGGGCAAGCAGGGTTTTCCGCCCTTCGGCGTCGAAATGAAAGTGACCGACGACGACGACAACGCGCTGCCCTGGGACGGCAAGACCTTCGGACATCTCAAGGTGCGCGGCCCCGCGGTGGCGCGCGCCTATTATGGCGGCGCCGGCGCCGAGCAGTTCGATGCCGATGGCTGGTTCGACACCGGCGATGTCGCCCATATCGACGCCAGCGGCTACATGCAGATCACCGATCGCGCCAAGGACGTCATCAAATCGGGCGGCGAATGGATATCGACCATCGATCTCGAGAATCTCGCTGTCGGCCATCCGGACGTGGCTGAGGCGGCGGCCATCGGCATCCCGCATTCGAAATGGGGTGAGCGGCCCTTGCTCGTCGTCGTGAGCAAGCCCGGCAGGCAGCCGAGCAAGGGCGACATCCTCACCTTCATGAGCGGCAAGGTGGCGAAGTGGTGGATGCCCGACGACGTGGCCTTCGTCGGCGAAATTCCGCACACCGCCACCGGCAAGATCCAGAAGACCAGCTTGCGCGACCAGTTCAAGGATTACCGCCTGCCGACGGATTGACGAAAAATGTTCGATCTTTCGGCTTCAAGCCGGCGCCAAAACCCGCTAACTCTCGACCCGGGTTGGGACGACACGGCAAAGAATGGCATCTATTCCTGAACGGCAGACGTCAAGCGCGGCCGGCTGGTCGCGGCGGATCGGGGCATTTTCCCTCGTCCTTTTGCTCACCGTCATTGCCGCTTACAGGCTGGGTCTCGTCGAGACGCCGCCCTTCCTGTGGGTGCTGGCGCTCGTGGCGCTGCTGGCGGCGCTTGCCCTGTTGCTGGCCGGTCTCGGTTTGTCCAGGGTCTGGAGTTTCGGCGATCGCGGCGGCCGCGATCTCTCGATCGGCGCGCTGCTGGCGCTTCTGGTGCTGGCGCCCTACGGCGTCGCTGTCTACTGGGCGACGATCTATCCGCCGCTGCGCGACATCTCGACCGATCTCGACGATCCGCCGGTGTTGGACACCAGCGATCGCACCGGCGACATGAACGAGCTGTCGCCGCCGACGCCGGGCGAACAAAGCCTGCAGGCCGATGCCTATCCGCTGGTCAGCGGGCGCAGCTACAACCTGCCTTTCGAAACCGTCGTCGACGCTGTCGAAACCGTGCTCGACCGCCGCGATTGGCAGCTGACGGCGCCTTATCCCGACATCAACGGTCAGAGCGAGGCGACGATCAATGCGCTGGCCAAGGGCTTCGTGCTCGGACTGCCGGCCGACGTCGCCATCCGCGTCACCGACGACGGCGAGCAGGTCATCGTCGACATGCGCTCGGCTTCGCGCTATGGCCGCTACGACCTGGGCGACAATGCCGCCCGCATCACGGATTTCCTTGGCGAGCTCGACCAGGAGGTCGCCGGGCAAGTCGGAGCGGCGCCAGCCGAATAGAGCCTACGCAGCGGGCGCGAAAACGCCGTCTATGGCCGGATCGCCGTCCGTGATGATCAAGCCGCGCGCGACCAGATCCTCGATATGGGCAAGCACCGAAAGGCCGGCCGCGCCATGCAGCCGCGGGTCTGTGTCGCGATAGATCGCCGCGACCATTTCCGCGATCGTCCGGTCTCCGGCGCGGATGCGTTCCAGGATCGCCCTTTCGCGCATCTTGCGATGTGTCTTGAGACCGCGCATGAACCTTTGCGGCGCGCTCACAGGTCCGCCATGGCCCGGCAACAGCAAACGATCGTCGCGCGCCAAGAGCTTGTCGAGGGAGCTCATATAGTCGGCCATGGCGCCGTCCGGCGGCGCAACGATCGAGGTCGACCACGCCATGACATGGTCGGCTGAAAACAGGGTTCGGGCTCCTTCGAGGGCAAACACGGCGTGGTTGGCGGTGTGGCCGGGCGTCAGCACGGTGCGGATTGCCCAGCCGTCGCCCTGGGTCAGCGCATTGTCGGCCAGCACGATATCGGGAGCGAAGCCGAGATCGGCGCTGGCGTCGAGCGGATTGACCTCGCCGATGCGCAAAGGCCGCGCCGGCCGATGCGGGCCTTCGGCAAGCGTCGGCGCGCCGGTCAGCTCCTTCAATCGAGCCGCGAGCGGCGAATGGTCGCGATGGGTGTGGCTGACGAAGATGTGGCTGACCGGCCGGTCGCCGATCGCCTTGAGCAGCGTTTCGAGATGGGCGTCGTCTTCCGGGCCCGGGTCGATCACCGCCAGCGTGTCGCGGCCGACGAGATAGCTGTTGGTGCCGTGGAAGGTGAAAGGGCTCGGATTTCTGGCGGTGACGCGCAGCACGTCCGGCGCAACCGCAACCGCCCGGCCATAGGCGGGATCGAAGCTGGTGTCGAATTCAAGGGCCATGCCGGCTAGCTCCGCTGCAATGCGGCAAAGTGATTGCCGCCCGATACGGAAGCCAATATAGGAAAATCAATGCATGTCGCCCAAAACTGCGCAGCGGTTTTGGGAGAACGGCATGCATCAAGACAAATTTTTGAAGCGCATCGCCTCAATCCGCTCTTGCGCGATGCGCTTTAAAGCCGGCAAATCAGCCACCCAGTGAATTAGCCAGAACGGGGAAGACCATGGCAACTGCAACCACGATGCGCCCGCTTGTTTCTCTCACCCTGCCGGATCGGGGCGCTGCCCGGCTCGCGACGCAGCTCTTCCTGGCGCTCGCCGGAACCCTGCTGCTCACGCTTTCGGCCAAGACCAAAGTGGTGCTCGGCCCGGTCGACCTTTCGCTGCAGACGCTCGCTGTGCTGTTGATCGCCTCGGCGTTCGGCCTGCGGCTGGCTGTGGCGACGCTCCTTCTCTACCTCGCCGAAGGCGCTTTCGGCTTGCCGGTCTTCCAGGGCACGCCGGAAAAGGGCATCGGCATCGCCTACATGCTGGGCTCGACGGGCGGCTATCTCGCCGGCTTCGTGGTCATGGCGGCGATCGCCGGCTGGGCGGCCGATCGCGGCTGGGACCGCAATCCGTTCAAGCTGTTCGGCGCCATGCTGACGGCGGAGGTCGTGATGATGGCGATGGGTTTTGCCTGGCTGGCGATCCTCATCGGGCCGGAAAAGTCCTGGCAGTTCGGCGTCCTGCCTTTCATCGTCGGCGACCTGATCAAGGTGGCTCTGGCCGCCAGCCTGGTGCCGGCCGTGTGGGCATTGCTCAAGCGCGGCTGAGAACGATCGACGAGAAAAGGGGCCGGCGGGCGACAGGCGCCCGCCGGCCCTTTTTCATGGCGCGGTCGGATTTCGCTCGAAACCAGCGCATGCCGGATGATAGAAAGTGGTGAACCAGCGTCGGGAAGCAGTCAAAGCCGACATTGACAAGCCAGCGCTCGAAACCTAAGCACGGGCAACTTGGCGTCGAGGCGGGGGCCGCGGTAGTTCAAGGAGAGCTTGTTGAAAGGAATTATCCTTGCGGGTGGCAGCGGAACACGCCTTTATCCGCTTACATTAGCGGTTTCTAAGCAGATACTGCCGATCTACGACAAGCCGATGATCTATTACCCGCTGAGCGTTCTGATGCTCGCGGGAATTCGCCAGATTCTGGTCATTTCAACTCCGCGCGACTTGCCGGTCTTCCAGGCTTTGCTGGGCGACGGTTCCGAATTCGGGCTGGAATTGTCCTATGCCGAGCAGCCGCAGCCCAACGGCCTCGCCGAAGCCTTCATCATCGGCCGTGACTTCATCGGCAAGGACAGCGTGTCGATGATCCTCGGCGACAACATCTATTTCGGCGGCGGCCTGCCGCAGCTCTGCCGCGAGGCTGCGACGCGCGATGGCGGCGCCTCGGTCTTCGCCTACTATGTCGATGATCCCGAGCGTTACGGCGTGGTCTCCTTCGACAAGGTTACCGGCAAGGCTCTGACGATCGAGGAGAAGCCGCAAAAGCCGAAGTCCAACTGGGCCGTGACCGGTCTCTATTTCTACGACAACGATGTGGTCGACATCGCCTCGACGATCCGTCCTTCGGCGCGCGGCGAGCTCGAGATCACCGCGGTCAACAATGTCTATCTCGAACGTGGCGAGTTGCATGTTCACCGCCTCGGCCGCGGCTATGCCTGGCTGGACACCGGCACGCATGACAGCCTGCTCGAGGCATCGTCTTTCGTGCGCACGATCGAGCATCGCCAGGGCATCAAGATCGCGTGCCCTGAGGAGATTGCGCTGGAACAGGACTGGATCAGCGCCGACGAGGTCCTGGAGCGCGCCGCACGGCTCGGCAAGAACGAATATGCAGCCTATCTGCGCCGGCGGGTGGCCGACCTGATGGAGGAACGTGGTGCTTGAGGTCAGGCCGCTCGGCCTCGACGGCGTGCTGGAGATCGTGCCGAAGCGGCATGGCGATGCGCGCGGCTTTTTCAGCGAGACCTGGAATGCCCAACGCTTCGCGGAGGCCGGCATCGATCTCGTCTTCGTTCAGGACAACCATTCCTATTCCGCCGCGGCAGGCGTGCTGCGCGGCCTGCATTACCAGCTGCCGCCGCGCGCGCAAGCCAAGCTGCTGCGCGTCATCCGGGGCAGCCTGCTCGATGTCGTGGTCGACATCCGCAGCACCTCGCCGACCTTCGGCAAATGGGAGGCGCTGGAGATATCGGCCGAGAAGGGCAACCAGATCCTGGTGCCGAAAGGCTTCGCGCACGGCTTCGTCACGCTCGTGCCGGATACCGAGGTGCTCTACAAGGTGACCGACACCTATTCGCCCGAGCATGACCGGTCGATCCGTTTCGACGACCCCGCGATCGGCATCGAATGGCCGGCAATTGCCGCCGGGTTCCAGCTTTCGGACAAGGATCGCAAGGCGCCTCTGCTCGGCGCGGCGGAGGTCTTCGCGTGAGGAGGGACGGCGGCATGAATTTTCTGGTCACCGGTGGCGCCGGCTTCATCGGCTCGGCCGTGTGCCGGCATCTGTGCGCCAATCCGGCCTACCGCGTCACCAATCTCGACAAGCTCACCTATGCCGGCAACCTCGCTTCGCTCAGGCCGATCGAGAACGCGCACAACTATCGTTTCGAGCAGGCCGACATCTGCGACGAGCGCGCGGTGCTGGAGATATTGCGCCGCGACGACATCGACATCGTCATGAACCTCGCCGCCGAGAGCCATGTCGACCGCTCGATCGACGGCCCCGGCGCCTTCATCGAGACCAACATTGTCGGCACCTATCGCATCCTGAATGCCGCGCTGGAATACTGGCGGGGGCTGTCCGACGAGCGCAAGCCCGGCTTCCGCTTCCACCATGTCTCGACCGACGAGGTGTTCGGCGACCTGCCTTTCGATGGCGGCATGTTCGTCGAGGAGACGCCTTACGCGCCGTCCTCGCCCTATTCGGCGTCGAAGGCGGCGTCCGACCATCTGGTGCGGGCCTGGCACGAGACCTACGGCCTGCCGGTGGTGCTGTCCAACTGCTCGAACAATTACGGGCCATACCATTTTCCTGAAAAGCTGATCCCGCTGGTCATCCTCAACGCGCTCGACGAGAAGCCGCTGCCCGTCTACGGCGCCGGCGCCAATGTGCGCGACTGGCTGTTCGTCGAGGATCACGCGCGCGCGCTGGAACTGGTGGCCACCAAGGGACAGCCGGGCGAGAGCTACAATGTCGGCGGCAATTCCGAGCGCACCAATCTCGGCGTCGTCGAGACGATCTGCGGCCTGCTCGATCTGAAGCGGCCGCGCGCAGGCGGCAAAAGCTACCGCGATCTGATCACCTTCGTCACCGACCGCCCCGGCCATGACCGGCGCTACGCGATCGACGCCGCCAAGATCGCGCGCGACCTCGGCTGGGCGCCGCGGGAGAATTTCGACAGCGGCCTGGCCAGGACCGTCGACTGGTATCTCGACAACAAATGGTGGTGGGGCCCGATCCGCGAGCAGCGCTATGACGGTGAACGGCTGGGCCGGGGCAGGGTGGAAACGCGCTCGGCCGAAAGCGCCCCGATCGAAAACGCAAAGAGCGAAAGCAGCCCGACCGGAAGCAAGGCCGAGAGCAGGAAGGTGGCCACGTGAGGCTTGCCGTCACCGGACGCGAGGGCCAGGTTGCCGCAAGCCTGGTCGAGACGGCGCGGGGCCGTGACGGCCTCGAAGTCGTCGCCGTCGGCCGGCCGGCGCTGGATCTGGCGCGGCCGGACACGGTGTTCGCGGCACTTGAAGCGGCAAGGCCCGACATCGTCGTTTCCGCCGCCGCCTACACCGCCGTCGACCAGGCCGAGGACGAGAAGGACCTGGCCTTCGCCGTGAACGCAACCGGCGCCGGCAAGGTGGCCGAAGCGGCGGCAAGGCTCGGCGTTCCGGTCATCCATTTGTCGACCGACTATGTCTTCGACGGCACCAAGGACGGCGCCTATGTCGAGACCGACCCGACCGCGCCGCTCGGCGTCTACGGCGCCTCCAAGCTCGCCGGCGAAGAGGCGGTAGCGACCGCCAACCCGCGCCATCTCATCCTGCGCACGGCCTGGGTCTACAGCCCCTTCGGCAACAACTTCGTCAAGACGATGCTTCGGCTTGCCGCCAGCCGAGACGAGATTTCGGTCGTTGCCGATCAGTGGGGAAACCCGACATCGGCGCTCGACATCGCCGAGGCGATCCTGCATGCGGCGGCGAGACTGCAAACCGACAGGAATTTCGCCGCCTTCGGCGTCTATCACCTGGCGGGCGGCGGCGAGACCAACTGGAGCGGCTTTGCCCGTCACATCCTCGACACAAGCCGGGCGTTTGGTGGCCCGCACGCGAGCGTGCGCGACATCGCGACGAGCGACTATCCGACCAAGGCGAGGCGCCCGGCCAATTCGCGGCTGTCGAGCGCGAAGTTTGCCGGTGTGTTCGGGTGGCAGGCACCGGGGTGGCGGGTATCGGCGGAAAGCGTGGTTCGGCGGCTGGGGGGCAGCGAGACGAAACAGGCATTGAGTGCATGAACGAGAATCCATCACCGGAGCAACTGCGCGATGCGAGCGCGCAGCCGGCCGATCAAGCGGCGCCGAAGAAGCGCGCCAAGGCCAAGCCGGCGAAGACCAAGCCGGCGAAGCGCACCTGCATCATGGTGCTCGGCATGCACCGCTCGGGCACCAGCGCGCTGACGAGGGCGATCAGCCTGCTTGGCGCCGAACTGCCGAAGAATTTGTTGGGGGCGAATCCGTCAAATCCGACGGGACATTGGGAGCCGCAACGCCTCATCGAACTGCACGACCAGATGCTTGCCGAGGCCGGCAGCAGTTGGGATGATTGGCGCTCGTTCGACGTCAACGACCTTGGGACCGCGCGCCTGCAATTCTACAAGGCCGAGATCGCCAGGGTGATCGACGAAGAGTATGGCAGCGCCACGCTTTTCGTTCTGAAGGAACCTCGCATTTCGCGTTTCGTGCCGCTCTATGCGGATATTCTCGAACGAATGCATATCGACGTTCGATATACGCTGGTCTCGCGTAATCCGTTGGCTGTGATCGCCTCACTGAAGAACCGGGACGGATTTACGGCAGGCTTCAGTTCTCTTCTTTGGCTTCGCCATGAACTGGATGCCGAGCGCGCGACGCGGGACCAGCCACGGATCTTCTTGTCTTATGAGAATATGCTCGACGATTGGCGCTCGGGCATCCAGGGAATCACAGATTCCCTTCGCATCGACTGGCCACACCCCCCAACGGAGTGGAAGACGCTACTCGCTGAACATTTCTCGGCGGATCATCGACATTTTGCCGCAAGTGCCGACTTGCTCCAAGCGGACCCGCGGATCGTAGACTGGATCAAAGATGCCTATGCGGCTTTGACAGCCCTGAAATCCGACGATGCTGACCCAGTTGCGCTCGAAAATCTTGATCGCATCAAAGCCGAATTCGACACCATGTCGCCAATTTTCGGGGAAGCGTTCTTCCCCGAAATGAATGCGCGCCTTGAAATTCTGAATCAAGATAGGGTTGCACAAGAGCAATTAGCTGAACAGCGTGGTGCCGAGATTGCCAGGCTTACGTCGGAGTACGAGAAAAAGATTTTGGAGACTCGAGTTCAAGCGGAGCAACTGGTGAATGAGCAAGCTGAACTGCAGCGCTTGAAAGAAGAGGCAAGGAATACATCCCAAGAACTTCTAGAGGCGAAAACGCTCATTGAAGAGAAGATTCGCCAGATACAGGCTCTCCGGGCGGAAATGCGAATGATCGAAATCCAACCTGAATGTATGTCAAGATTTGTACCAGGCGCCGACCTTAATTCTCCGTCATATCAAGCCCTTTCCAAGGAGCCAGACAGCCAAGAAGCGGTAAGCGTAGTTAACGACGAAACGAAACTTATTGCGTTTTATCTCCCTCAATTTCACCGAGTCGCCGAAAATTCCGAATGGTGGGGGCCTGGTTTTACTGAGTGGTCTAATGTGGCTCGCGCGACTCCAAATTTTGGAGGACATGGCCAACCAAAGATACCGCGGGAACTCGGATACTATGATCTCACTCACCCTGGCGTAATGAGTGAGCAGGTAGAAATGGCAAAGCTATATGGGTTGCATGGGTTTTGTTTCTATCATTATTGGTTTAGCGGCAGAAGAATTCTGGAAAAGCCTGTTGATCTCTTTATGGAGAGCGACATAAATTTCAAGTTTTGCCTATGTTGGGCCAACGAAAATTGGACGCGAGCCTGGGACGGAAATACCAAAGACATCTTACTTCATCAGAAATATGCTGAAGGGGACGCCGAAAAATTCATCGATGGAATGGTCGGCTACTTCAGGGATGACAGGTATATCAAGATCAATGGGAAACCACTGTTAGTGGTCTATCGGGCGAAGGATATACCCGACCCCAAGCGTTGGTTTTCGATATGGCGAGATCGTGTCGTCGCCCATGGATTCTCGGGTATCCACATTAGTGTGGTGGATTTTTACGACATAACTACACCAGAAGAAGTTGAAGCTGATTCTCTCGTCGAATTCCCGCCTCATAAGTTTAACGGGCCGCAAAATCATCCCTCTGAATTTCCTTCCATCACGAATCCGAACTTCTCTGGCGGCATAGTTGATTATCGCAAGATGATCGCCCAAAGCGCTAACCGACCAAGGCCGTCCTTCGCTATGTTCAGGGGGATTATTCCAGGATGGGACAATACGGCTCGCCGGCAGAACAATCCGACCATAGTTATTAACTCAACACCTAAACTTTATGGTGAATGGCTTCGCTTCTTGCGTTTCCAAGCTCGGCAAGACCATCCCAATCCAGACAACCGCTTTGTCTTCATTAACGCGTGGAATGAGTGGGGCGAAGGTTGCTACCTTGAGCCCGACCAGCGATGGGGGCTCTCATATTTGGAGGAGACGCTTCGCGGGAAGCATTTTGATGAAGGCAGCGAGCCCGTTGGAATCGATGCTGCTCGGTCGCGCTTGTTTGACGAGATCGTTGCGCAAACCGAACATCAAGAAGTTCCAAGCGTCTCTTTGCCAAAGGAAGCGCTCGCAACCATCGCACCTCCTAGCCAGATGGCTGTAAGAACGTCAATTATCCTACGTAGCTGGCCACGATTGCATTCAGCCGCTCGATACGTCTACCGCCATTGGCATAAGAAGGTGAGCAGCCATCATGGATAAAGTGGCTGTCGTAGCCCATTTCGACCCAAATGGCTCTGTAGAGGCCAATTTTTTAGACTTGCTGGCCTGCCTTGCGGAAGCATTCGACCGCACGGTTCTGGTTACGACCAGCCAAATCGATTCCGATTTGGTGAAGGAGTTCCCCAACCTAACGGTAATAACTCGCCCAAATTTCGGGTATGATTTTTACAGTTATCGTGTCGGATTGACGTTCGCACTTGAGAATTGGCAGGTTGGCGCTGCCTTACTGGTAAACTCCAGCTTTGCGATACTGTCGCGCGATACTTTTTGTAACGCATTGGGAAGAATGCTGGAACTGATCGACAGCTACGATGTGGTTGGAGCGACTGAATCGTTACAATTTTCGTGGCATATTCAATCATACTTGATGCTCTTAGGATCAAATGTTCTCGAAGCGGCCTGGTTCCGCCCATTTATTACAAGCATAGAGCCAACGAACTCGAAATTTGATACGATTGCGCGATTTGAGCTTGGCTTGTCTGTCGGACTAAGGCGCAACAATGCTAAAGTCACGACCTTGATCAGGCCGCAGCTTGTAGAGCTCGGCAGCGCTGATGATTACTGGGCCAATGACGGGAAAAAAAGATATGCGACTAGCAGATCTGTCGTTTCCAATACCAACTCCTTATCGCAGAAGTTTAATCCAGTGCACCACCTGGCGGAGCTTGTGGCTCGTCGGCTAGGTTATGTGAAGTTTGAGGTGTTGAGAGACAACCCGCACGAGATTGATCTCTCGTTTGTCGACGAACTTTGCGAGCCAAGTCGCCTTAGCGCAATCCAGGAAATGGTGAGCCGTAACCGTTTACGATATGCCCGAGGAACCGACAGCCTTTCCGCTCTTAAGTCGGATAGTGGGCCTATCCCGTCCTTCAAACTTGCGCGCTGGCGCCAGCCGAATGCTGGGGCGGTCAGCGTCGCGGTAGTCTTGCATCTATATTACGTCGAAATGATTCCCGAAATATGCCGCCTTTTGAAAAACATCGTTTTGCCGTTCGACCTTCATGTCACGACGCCGTTCGAAGGGGATGTCACTGAGATATTTTCGAATTTTTCCGGGTTGGCTAGAAGTGTTTCTGTCTATTGTTCAGAGAACCGCGGTCGCGATATTGGTCCTTTCGTTTCGATCTATCGTAGCGGTGTGCTGGACCGATATGATGTCATCTTAAAGATGCATTCCAAGAAGAGCACCTACAGTACCCAGGGATCCTTTTGGAGGGATCGGTTATATCAATCGGTTGCCGGCGACTCCCTGACAGTATTGAGATCTATAGATCTGGTAAATTCCGGCAAGGTCGGCATAGTTGGCCCGCATCGCTACTATCTTACCAACGATCGTTTCTGGGGCGCGAATCGCGAAACGATGCGCAGGTTGCTACATGATATGACTGCATTCGACGTCGAGGAACATTTTGAGCTGGGATTCTTCGCCGGTTCGATGTTTTGGTTCTCGCCACGAGCTTTGGAACCGTTAAAGGATATTCCCGAAGCAAGTCTGACTTTCGAACAGGAAGACGGTCGACAAGATGGTACACTAGCGCATGCGATAGAAAGAATATTTTGTTCGATAGCGCGTAGCCAGGGCTTCACTGCGTCAACTATTATTCTGCGCGGTGAGGATATTCGCGAATCTTGTACGGATGCAAATGAAGTTCCTGTACTATGATGGTTTTAGTGAAAATGGCGCATTGAGGAGTGAGAATGACTGATACATTCAATTATAAGGGTTTCGACATTCCGGTACATCTCGCTCATATGACTGGAGGAGCTGAAGACACCTTTGACCATATTTCGAAGGAGCATATGCGTCAGGCCGACGAGTATATCGGCATTCAACCGGATAACTCCATAGTTGAGATCGGATGCGGTATCGGCCGTGACGCGATACCGCTCACCGAGCGCTTAGCTGAAAATGGTCAATATTTGGGAATTGATGTAGTTAAGCCGATGATTGATTGGTGCCAAAAGGCGATCACTTCAAAGCACCAAAACTTCAAATTTGTCCACTTTGATGTGGCTGAGAAGTGGTATAATCCGGACGGTACGATGCTGCTTCAGCAATGCAAAATACCAGTGCCGGATTCTTCGGTCGACGTCATTATTTTACACTCTGTTTTTACTCACATGATGCGACAGGATATCGCTCACTACCTCAATGAATTTGCTAGGATATTGAAGCCTCGCGGAAAGGTTCTCGCCACAGTTTTCATAGTTGACAGCGACATCCTCCTGAGCCAAGGCCCGAAGTCGTATATCACCTTCAATCATTCACTCGGCGACGGCTGCTACGTCCACGAGCTAGAGAAGCCAACACATGCTGTTGCCTATGAAGAGGCGACGATAGCTGCGATGGTAGCGGATGCCAATCTCCAATTGGCTAGGCCTCCGATTTGGGGAATTTGGAGCGGCCGGCGCTCCAACCCAGGCGGGGGGCAAGACGCTGTCATCCTGGAACTGGCGACCGGCCGGCGCTCAGCTTAGGGGCGCGCCTCTGCAAGGAGACCTACCTGGTAACTGTGACCAAGAAGGCGGTTCAGGCAGCACTATGAACATTGCTCAACTTATTGTTTCTCTGATTCGTCGAGAGGTGTCCGGCCGCTATCGCGGTTCTGCATTTGGGATACTGTGGTCCTTGTTAAATCCGCTGCTTATGCTTGCGGTATATACGTTTGTTTTTGGCGTAGTAATGAAAGCCCGCTGGACAATCCCCGATCAGCAGAGTGGCACACACTCAACAGGCGAGTTTGCAATCATCTTGTTCTGCGGGTTGATCGTCTTTCAGTTCTTCGCCGAGGTGGTTTCGCTGGCGCCTGGCTTGGTCGTGGGCAACGCCAACTACGTCAAGAAGATCGTCTTCCCGATCCAGATTTTGCCTGTGGTGTCGGCAGGAGCGGCGTTGTTCCACGCGGTTGTCAGCTTGTTAGTGCTACTCACCTTTGCCTATATCGTTTTCGGTGACATTCCGCTAACTGTGGCTCTGGCGCCGATGGTTTTTGCGCCGCTAATAGTTCTAGTGGTTGGCATCGCCTGGATATTGGCGTCGGTCGGCGTCTATTTTCGCGATATGGGGCAGATTGTAGCTCCTTTAGTCACCGCAACGCTGTTCTTGTCACCGGTGTTTTTCCAGAGAACGGCGCTGCCGACTTGGCTGCAGCCTTGGCTTTCGCTCAATCCGCTCGCTATCCCGGTGGAGAGTTTCCGCGATGTGGTCATATTTGGCGCGCAGCCAGACTGGATGGCCTTAGCTTATTACTCACTTGTGGCGATTGCTGTCGCTTTTTTCGGCTATCAGTTTTTCCAGAAGACTCGCAGAGGCTTTGCCGATGTCCTCTGATAGGTTCGCTGTCCAAACTGGAGTCCGCGACACAGATGTCGCCATTCGCGTCCATGATGTGTCGAAACATTATGTGATGTTCGAGCGACCGGAGGATCGTTTCAAGCAGATGGTGGTCCCGCGGCTGGAGCGGTTGGTCGGCCGGTCACCTCGCCGCTACTTTCGGGATTTCGCCGCTCTGTCCAAAGTTTCGTTTGAGGTCGGTCGTGGTGAAACGGTGGGCATCATCGGGCGTAATGGGTCGGGCAAATCGACGCTGCTGCAGATTATCTGCGGCACGTTGCAGCCAACCAGTGGCTCGGTCGAGGTCCATGGCCGCATCGCTGCGCTGTTGGAACTCGGCGCTGGTTTCAATCCCGAATTCACTGGCCGAGAAAATGTCTTCCTCAATGCTACGATCCTTGGTGTTCCACGCAAGGAGATGGAGTGGCGGTTCGACGATATCGTCCGCTTCGCGGATATCGGTCCTTTCATCGACCAGCCCGTGAAGACCTATTCGTCCGGAATGTATGTGCGCCTGGCCTTCGCCACCGCGATTAATGTCGATCCGGACATTCTGGTCGTGGACGAAGCGCTTGCGGTGGGCGACGAGGCATTCCAGCGCAAATGCTTCGCTCGCATCGAAGATATCAAGGACAGGGGCGGCACCATCCTTTTCGTCAGCCACGGCGCTCAAACCATCGTGCAACTGTGCACACGGGCGCTGCTAATCGATGGCGGTGAGAAGATACTTGAAGGTCGGCCGAAGAGGGTAGTTAGTCAGTACCAGCGATTGGTGAATCTCGCCGGAGAGGAAGCACGGAGCGTCCGAAAACAAATTGTCGAAATGGGTGAAGCGGCCATCGTAAGCCCTGACGAGCCTCACCTAAGCCAGGTGTCCGATCGACAAATTTTCCACCCGCAGCGCGAAGCCGTGCAATTTGATGACGAAGGTTGGTTCGATCCGTCGTTGGTCTCGCATTCGAGGGTCGAGTACGAGAGTCAAGGGGCTGAAATAAGTCAACTCAGAATTGTTGATCTTGAAGGGAAGAAAGTAAATGTCCTCACGCACGGCCGGAGATATACATACAAGTACGATATAACTTTTACAGATGATATATACAATTTTGGGTTTGGAATGCTGATAAATACCAAATCAGGAATGGGGATAGCGGGTATCGGGAAGGGGACAACTGGAAGCCCTGTTATTAAGAAGGTAGAAAGAGGCTCCAAGGTTAGGGTGTCTATTGATTTTGTGGCTGATTTGCTGCCGGACGTTTATTTCATTAACGCGGGAATAACCGGAACGACCTCCGGTGGAGGGGGATTTGTTCATCGTATTATCGATGGATTGGCGTTTCGAATAGCGCCTGTTGCGGATCTGGAGGCCACCGGGATCGTCGATCTTGGTGTTGTAGGCAGTTATGAGTTGGTGGATTGATGGGAGTTGCGATGTATCCGTCTGGTTCCGACAGGCATCCTGCAAAGAATCTTCCCGCTGGATCGTCCGAGCATTATTCGGCCTATGTTGGCCCCCCAGATCAATATGACTTCATGGGTGCTACTCAATTCCGTCTATTGTGCGCGCTGGGCCTTCGCGAAGATCATACGCTATTAGACTTCGGTTGTGGTAGCCTCCGGGCTGGGCGGCTTTTCATTCCGTATCTGCAAGAGGGTGGCTACTTTGGCATAGAGCCAAATAAGTGGCTGATAGAAGACGCTGTAGAAAATGAAGTTGGAAAGTGGTTAGTCGAAAGAAAGAACTGTAGATTCGATTATAATAATGAATTCGATTCTTCTGTTTTTGGAGTAAAGTTCGACTTTATTGTTGCTCAGTCTATATTATCTCACGCCGGAAGGAGTCAGGTCATAAGGACTCTTACAGGATTTTGCGAAAATATAAAAGACGACGGTATCGCTGCTGCCACTTTCGTAGTGGCTAAAGACAAAGAATTAGATCACACTCAAGATGAATGGGTTTATCCGGGGTGCGTTTCGTATTCTGAGGATACGATTGGTTATTTTGCCTCGATCTGCTCATTAAAATACATACGGATTCCTTGGTATCATCCTCGGCAGACTTGGTTTTTGTTTTCAAAGGATGCGGGGAGTCTCCCAAGCGCTGAAACTGCCGCTAAGCATCTTCAGGGTCAAGTGCTAAAGAACCAGCCGGTCGCCTAGCTCACGGTGGTTGAGATCAGATGGGGCGACCGAATTCCAGAACATTCTTTTTCGCGGCATTAGCCATACTTGCCCTTGGCGAAGAGCACATTTTTGAGCGACGGCAATACGCCCCCAAAAAACCTCTGCTCTCCCGCCAACGCTGCGCTGAGGCGGTGACCGGGAGCTGCGGACGTTGCAATCCAGAGTGGTTGCGGACGCTGGTCGGTCCGGGTGCCATTCTGGTGGTCGTATTCCGCGCCCGGAGTTCTTTGCGGCGAGGAACCGGTCATACCGCGCCGAGAAGAGTCCATCTGAGCTGGCCACGCCTTCAGCGGTTGGCTACCCTCGCGAGCGCTTGTTGATTTGCGTAGCTCGGGGTCTCGCCAAGCCGGATCATTACAATGTCGCCCTGTATTTCCAGGCTGCCTGGCGTGGGCCATATAGGCATCGTTGAAAGCCGCAAAATTGTCTGATCGACTTGCTGGTCCGTCGGTTGCTCCAGATTGGAATAGCCGAGCAGTTTCATATAGGAGGTGATGCGCCAGGCACTGCCGCCGTCCCACTCGAAGAATGAATAGCCGATGGTTGAACTCGGGGGCCTGGGATAATTGGTGGCAAATGGCAGCCCGCCAAACACGCTTAGAGCGTATGAGTGTTTGGCGTCAAAGCCGAACGTCGCCGTCAGTCTGTCGTAGATGGCGGCGGCCAGGAGCGTGTCGTGCTTTTCGACGAGATAGCTGGATGCCTGGCGATAGTTTTGGATCACCTGGATCTGGAAGATCAGCACTCCAAGCAGGATCGCCGACACGGCGCTGAGCCGGGTATTGCTGCTTGTCACCGCAAGGTAGACGAAGAGCCAAACCGCTATCGGCAGCCCTACCAGACTTCTGACGGGCATGATGCCAGCCGCCAGAGCGTGGACACTGAATGGAATGAACAGGCAGACCAAAGCGGCTACGAGCAGTGGCAACCTTGCGCGAGACGTCTCCTTGAAAAGCGTCCAGCAGCCACAAATCAGCAGCAGCGGAATCGCCCACAAAACGACGCCATAGGTGTCATGGTCTAGACCAAACGCCCCTCTTATCGCCTCGAGCACACGGCCTGTCAGCACCATCGGATGTTGAAACAGAAATGCTGGCTGAAAAAGCGACTCGAGATAACCACTTCTTCTGGAAGTGAACGACTTGAAAATCGCATTTCCGAAAGCGTAGAAAATCGCGGAGACGGCTACCAGGATGCCGACGCGGATCAGGTCTTTCGGCAGCGGTCTTTCGATGCCGGCCCGTGCCTGCAAAACCCAGACAGCGATGCCCAATACCAGGATAGCCGGCGCGAAACTCTGATAAATTGAGATCGCAAAACTGCCGGCAGAGATCGCAACGAGGAAGCGCGGACTCGCTACCGGGATATTTTTTTTGCCGATCAGCCAAACCGCAAGGGCGCTCGCGGCCAAGCCGATCCCGACTGCTGCGATGTTCGAATAGAACTCGACAATGAAGAACCAGGTCGGGAAGGCGCAGAAGATCGTGAAACAAGCGTACTCGGCGACGGACAACTCACGCTTGTCGATGGCGTCCATAACGAGCAGGTAGGCGGCAACGCAACCGGCGCCGAAAACCGCAGGCGCCAGCACCGGCATTACTGGATTTGGGATAAGAAACGTCTCGATCAGATATGCGCCCCAGCGCCCTTGGGCAATCCAGATCGACGCATCTGTTCTGAACGCAGCTACCTCCTCGTCAATGGACAGCGAAAACGAGGCCAGCTCGGAAAAGTACATTGCGACAAAGATCGCGAAGAGATTGATAGCCGCCCGGATCGGGCGTCTCAGTAGCGTCTGCGCAGGATCCATCGGGAAACCAGAAAATTGAGCGTAGTCGTGATCGCAAGCGTTGCAAAGAAGGCCGCCGCGCGGCTTTGCAGCGCTCGCTCGAGAAGATGAAGGGTTACCAGGCCGGCCACGAACACCGCGCCGACCGAACCGCCGACCGCCAGCCGGTCCGCGAAGCCGGTACGCCCGCCTGGAAAGACGCGGTCCGGATAGAACGCCATCACGAATGCGAGGCCCGCCAGCCAGGCGATCGTGTAGGAAACGCCTGACGACAGAACTGTCAGCCCGGCAAAGTAGACGGCGCTCGTCAATGCGGTGTTCAACCCGCCCGCCGCAAGAAAACGCAGCGCATCCGGGCCTATCCGTTCAGTGCTCATCCGGCCTGGACTGTCGCGAGGAAATCCGAATAGTCCCTGATGTAGTCGCTTGCATCATACGGATGTGAGGCCATGACCAGCAGAACCGTATCCGGCTGGAACTTGTACTGGATGCCCCATACCCCGGGCGGCAGGTAGAGGCCGATCGAGGGATCCGCCAGCAACACTTCCTTCCTTTCGCGGCCGTCATCGACGACCACCGAGAGGCGGCCATGGGTGGCAATCAGGAATTGGTGACACTGGCGGTGCGCGTGCTCGCCCCTGACCTTGTCGGAACGAACGCCATAGACGAGAAACGAGCGCAACGGTTTGAAGGGCAGGTTCCGTCCGAACTCGAGCGGGGCCAGTTCGCCGCGCAGGTCGCTGAAATGCGGCAACCGCCAGAGCTCGCAGCCGCCGACGTCCAACGCCATCCTGTCGCCGGCAGCGCCGGGTGTCGCCTGGGTTACCGTCGCTTCAACCTGCGGACCGGTCTGATAGCCGACGATGACGGCCGGATTTCCGACGACCACGGCGTTGGCCGGCACATTCTTGGTCACCACGGCGCCAGCGCCGACCATTGCCTGGCGGCCGATGGTTATTCCCGGCAGGATCGTTGCATTGGCGCCGATCGAAGCGCCGTCCTCGACGATCGTCTGGAGAAACGTCTCCGGATAGTGCTTCGAGCGCGGGAACCGGTCGTTGGTGAATGCGACATTGGGCCCGACGAAGACGCGGTTGCGGATGCGCACGCCATCCCACAACTGAACGCCGCTTTTTATGGTGACGTCGTCGCCGACCGTCACGTCATTCTCGACAAACACATGATCGCAGATGTTGCAATTGGCGCCGATCACGGCACCCGGAAGGACATGGGCGAATGCCCATATGCGTGTGCCGTCGCCGACGTTCGTGCTTTCGCAGATGCCGCGGTCATGAACAAAGAAAGTCTTGTCGTTCATGCAGACGTCCCATCGACAATGCGACTTATTATCCGCAGTGGGCGCGATTTGGTATTTTCAACCGCTCGCCAAAGATAACAGCCCAGGATGCCCTGCACCGCGAGGATCGCCGACCCAAATCCCACGATGAGCAGCACCAGTGTCGTGTATCCGGCCGGGTCGATCTTGCCAAGCAAGCGGGCGATGATGGTGATTGCCGCAAACACAAGGCTGAGAACGCAGCCTGCGATCCCCACCCAGAGTGTAAGAACGATCGGAAAGTCGGAAAACGACAAGATCGAGTCCATCATATACCGGAGTCGGCGCCCCATGCCCCAGGCGCTTTTCCCATGCTCCCGTTCGCGGCGGTGATAGGGCACGAATTCCCGCCTGAAGCCTACCCAGAACAGTTGCACGACAAGCGAGCTGTTCGGTTCCTCGATTGACAGGATCGCTTCCAGCACCTGGCGGTTGCAGGCAAAAATATCGACGCCCCCGCTTGGCATGCTGGGCAGGATCAGCCTGCGGTACACGCCCCAGAACGCCCGGGAAAGAAACCGCGTCAACAGCGGATCGTCTCGCCCCGCTCTTTTGCCGAACACGACATCCGCCGCGTCTCTTTCCAGTATCGAAAAGAACTCGACAATGAGTTCCGGCGGCTCCTGAAGATCGGCCGCCATTGCAGCCACATACTTGCCCGATGCGTGCTCAAGCCCGGTTCTGATGGCCGTGAAGGAGCCAAAGTTGCGACTGTGGAAGATGACCTTGTAGTCGTAGTCGGTATCCTTCAAAGCCGTGATCAGCAGCGCGCCGGATGCATCCGGCGATCCGTCGATGACGAAGACGAACTCGATATCGCCTTGGTACCTGCCGTGAAAGCCGGCAACCGCCTGCATCAGGGCAGGGATATTCGCCTCGTTTCGATAGATGGGAAAAACAATGGAGCGCGCCGTCACATTGCCTCCCATTCGCCGAGGGCCTTGCAGACTTGCTCGATCTCGTCATTCGACATGTCCGGGTAGCACGGGACGGAACAAAGACGGCCTATGCTTGCCCTGGAGATCGCGAGGTTCTGCACCCCTTTCATGGGCAGGTCTGCCCAACCGACCTGATCGCAATCGAGCACGGGATAGTGAATGTCAGTGTCGATGCCGCGGTCCTTCATGAACGCCCGGAATGCATCCCGATCGTCGCAGAGCAGGACCGCAAGGTGCGCAACCGCGCCGGCGCCGCCGTCGAGGAATGTCAGCCGCCGCCCGGCAACGGCCTTGAATCGGCCGAGGATGGCGCGACGCTGTTCATTGCGGCTGTTCAGATCCGGAAGAAGGACATCCAAAATCGCGGCCTGGACCTCATCCATGCGGGAGTTGCGCCCTCCAGGCAAACCCACATGATATTTGGAGCTCCAGCCATATTGATGAAGCTGACGAACGCGGTCTGCCAGTCTTGGATTGGAGGTGAGGACCCCGCCACCGTCACCCATCGCGCCGAGATTCTTGGTCGGGTAGAAGCTGAAAGTGGCGATGTCTCCAAGCGATCCAGCCATTTCACCCCGGATGCTGGCACCGTGCGCCTGGGCGCAATCCTCGATGACCGGTATATGCGACATGCCGGCAGCGATAAGTCCCGTCCGAACAGCGGTAACGTCGACCACCCCGCCGTAAAGGTGGGTAACGACGATCGCAGCCGTGTCGGCACTCACCGCTTGCAGCACGGATTGGACGCTTACAAGTTGGCTTGCGGGTTCGATGTCGACGTAATGTGGAATGAGGTTGTTGTGCCAGCAGGCACAACTGGCATATCCCCCAGCATTGGCAGCCACGATCACCTCGCGTCCGCGCGCATCATCGAGTCCGACGATCGAGCGTAAGGCGAGTTCAAGGGCGTCCGTGCCGTTAGCGACAAGGATGCAATTGGCGGCTCCTACAAACTTCGCAAAGTTCGCAGCGAACCGCTTCCCAGCCGCGCCGTTGAGCCACCATCCGGACTGCAACGTGCTCGCCACTTCGCGCGCGATCTTGGCCTCGTAGCGCTGGTACAGGCGCTTGAGATCGTTCATCGGAACGGCATTGGGCGTTGTCATCAACAACTCTTATCCATTCCGGCATCCTTGCGTGGCAAAACACCCAGAAAATTCAACTGCTGCCGATGCACCACATCTGACGATACTTGCATCGAGGGCACTGCGGGAAAGCCAAGACCAGAGCCACAACTATTGAGATTCCGGCTCAGCCGCAACTGCTTTGCGAAGCGTGGTAAGCTGCGGTATTGGTCAATGCCGTCTCCGCAGGCTTGATCGGCGCCGCCGTGAGCGACGCCACTCGACCACCTTTGAGCGTTGGTCTCTTCGTGCATAGCCGTTGCAACAAGCTTATGGCGGCTTAGTGAAGCCGAATCGCGATCCTGCGCTATTTATTAGCAGAACCTATTGGGTGTCTTCCGGCGGCTTTTCTGAAGCGACCAACAAGTCCGGCTTGAGTTGTTGCAGCTTCCAGACAAATTATTTGCACAACCGCATATGCACCCAAAAAACCTCTGGCTCTCCCGCCCTCTCCGCGCTAAGGCGATAGTCGGGTAAGGGGTTGGGGACTTTGCAATCCAGAGTGGTGGCGGACGCCGGTCGGTCCGGCGCTGTTCTGGCAGTCATATCCCGGCGCCTGGAGTTCAGTACTACCCAATGACTGCATACGTAGAAGCCGTATCGGGTATCCGACCAAGGATGCGGCGCGCCATCATCATGATCCAGGATCTCGTCATGGTCCTGGTCGCGGTGGCGCTTAGCCTGATCCTGTCGCAGTCGCGGCTTTCCTTCGACGCGTTCTCCGCCAGTGGGCTGGCCTGCTGGGCGCTCATCGTGCTCATCGCCCATCTTTTGTTCCGCACCTGCGGTCTCTACAACACCGTCTGGCGCTTTGCCTCCACGCCCGACTTCTTCAATATCCTGAAGGGCTGCGGCAGCCTCACGGTGGTTCTCTATCTGGCTTCGCTCGGCTTCCGCTTCTTCTTCCAGCCGGTCGCCGGCCTCAACGAGCGCCAGTTCATCGTCTTCTTCCTGGTCTCCTTCACCATCATTTCGGCGCCCAGGCTCTACTATCGCTTCCTGCGCGACGGCGCGAGCTGGCGCATTTTGCGCCGCGCCACCGGCGATGCCTCGACCAAACAGGCACTGTTCATCGGCCGGCTGAGCGAGGCGGACCTGATCGTCCGCTTCACCCGCACGGCCCAACCCGCCGAATACGCGATCGCCGGGATCATGGCCACCGAGAGCGAGGCGCCGCTCGGCACGCAGATCCAGGGCGTTCCGGTCGTGGCGCTGCGGGCGCGCCTGGTCGAAGTGCTGGAGGATTATGTCAAGGGCACGGAAAACCTCGACCTCCTGATCTTCGGCCAGGGGGTCGAGCGCGAGATCGAGGACTATGCCGAGCTGGTGCGGATTGCCCGCCACAGCGGCATCGGCGTCGTCCAGTTTTCCGGCCTGTCGGAACTGGGGCAGGGCGGCAAGCTGGTCCTCGATGCCGTCGAGATGGAGACCATCATGCGCCGTTCGGCGGTGGCCACCGACACCACGCGGATCGGCGCTTTCGTCGGCGGCAAGCGCGTCATGGTCACAGGCGGTGCCGGCTCCATCGGCCGCGTGCTCGTCAAGCGCGCGCTGGAGCTGGGCGCCGAGGCGGTGCTGGTGGCCGACAATTCCGAGTTCGGCATTTTCCAGCTCGATCAGCAGACCGACGATGGCGATCGCGACCGGCTGACCAGCCGCATTGTCGACGTCACCGACCGGCCTCACATGACGCGCCTGGTCAGCGAGTTCAAACCCGCGATCATCTTCCATGCCGCGGCGCTCAAGCACGTGCCGCTGCTCGAGGAGAACTGGGAAGCGGCGATCGAGACGAATGTCTTCGGCACGCTCGCCTGCGCCGAGATCGCCGCCGAATGCGGGGTGCCGCAGTTCCTGCTGATTTCCAGCGACAAGGCCGTCGACCCGACTTCGGTGCTGGGCGTCACCAAGCGGGCGGCCGAACAGGTCGTCTCCTCGCTGCATGAAGCCCAGGCGTCGTCGCCGCAGCCGCGCGCCGGCGCGGCGAACGGCCATGCCGGCGTCTCCGATCTACGTCATTCGGGCACGAAATTCATCGCCGTGCGTTTCGGCAATGTCTTCGGCTCCAACGGCTCGGTGGCGACCATCTTCCAGGCGCAGATCGAGGCCGGCGGGCCGGTGACCATCACCGACCGGCGCATGACCCGCTATTTCATGACCGTGGCCGAGGCCGTCGACCTCGTCATCATGTCGGCGGCCGACGCCGAGCGGCGCCGGGGCGCGGATGACTACGCCATCTACATGCTCGACATGGGCAAGCCCGTGCCGATCCTCGAAGTCGCCGAGACCATGATCCGCATGGCTGGCAAAAGCCCCTACACCGACATTCCGATCCGCTTCACCGGCATCAGGCCCGGCGAGAAGCTGCACGAGGCGCTGCACGCCGAGAACGAGGAGGTGGTCAAGCTCGACATCGCCAAGATCTTCGGCCTCAAGACCGGCGTCATTGAATGGCCGAGGATCGAGGCGGTTCTGCCGGCGCTGGTGGCCGCGATGCACAATCGCGACAAGGCCGCCGCGCTTGCCATCCTTGCCGGACTCTATGGGGCGGAAGAAGACATTCGCGGCGCGCGCGAAGAGGTGGTGCCGAAAACGGCCGGACAGGTCGGTTAACCTGTGCCGTACGCCCGCAATTGGCTATTGAAACCTGTTCAAGCACCCTTCTGGCAAGTGACTCCAAAGCCGTGACCAGAAGAGATCAGCGCGTGGCCGTTCTCATGGGCACGAAGGACGGCGCGGCATATATCGGCGAACAATTGGAGTCCTTGCTCGCACAGTCCTGGCCGCTCGTCGATCTCTGGGTCTCCGACGACGGCTCGTCGGACGCCACGACCGCAATCGTCGAGACGTGGCGATCCCGCTGGACCAAGGGGTCGCTCACACTTTTGCAGGGCCCGCAAAGGGGCTTCGCCGCCAATTTCCGCTCGATGATCATCGATGCGCGCATCGACGCCGACTACTACGCCTTTTGCGACCAGGACGATGTCTGGGAGCCGGATCGGCTGGAGAGCGCCATCCGCTGGATGGAGGGAGAGGACATGGAAACGCCGCTCCTGTTCTGCTCGCGCACGGCGACCATTTCGCAGACCGGCGTTCCGGCCGGCTATTCGCCGCTGTTTCGTCGCCCCCCGTCCTTCCGCAATGCGCTGGTGCAAAGCATCGCCGGCGGCAACACGATGCTCTTCAACAGCGCGGCACGCCAGCTTCTGGCGAAAGCATCGGCGAGAACCGAATTCGTCAGCCATGACTGGTGGGCCTATCTCATCGTCACCGCCGCCGGCGGCAAGGTCCGCTACGAGCCGCGGCCGCTGGTGAGATACCGCCAGCACGCGGCAAACCTCGTCGGCGCCAATGTCTCGTGGAGGGCGAGGTTTTCAAGGCTGGGGCGTCTGTTCAAGGGCCAGTTCGCCACCTGGACGGACAGCAATCTGCGCGGCCTCGCCGTCAACCGCGAGCTCATCGCGCGCGATGCAGCACTTTGCCTTCGCCTGTTCATCAGGGCGCGCAAAGGCAACATCTTCAAGCGTTTCGGCCTGCTCGGCAAAAGCGGCGTCTACCGGCAGACATTCATGGGCACGCTCGGGCTCTACGTCGCTTTCCTTTGGCGCCGGATCTGAGCCATGACGGCCAAGCGCGCGTTCGACCTAGCGGTCGCTGTTCCGATGCTGGTGGTGGCGGCTCCCATCCTGCTTGTCGCGATGCTGGCAATCCGGGCAACGTCGGCCGGCCCCGCCATCTTTTCGCAGGTCCGCGTCGGCCGGGGAGGAGCCCTCTTTGCCTGCCGCAAATTGCGCACCATGCATCGGGGAACGCCGTCGCTGCCCACACACGAGGCGCCGACCGGTTCGGTCACAGCGGTCGGCAAGGTTCTGCGCGCAACCAAGATCGACGAATTGCCGCAGCTCTGGAATGTGCTCAAGGGCGAGATGAGCCTTGTCGGCCCTCGTCCATGCCTGCCGACACAGGCGGAACTGATCGAGCGGCGCAGGGAACTGGGCGTGCTCACAGCGCTTCCAGGCATCACAGGGCTCGCGCAGATCAAGGGGATCGATATGTCCGATCCAAGACTCTGCGCGGAAAGCGATGCGGCCTACGTCAAGGCCGCCTCGACCGGTCTGGACCTCAAGATATTGCTGGGCACGGTCTTTCGCGCCTAGAGCAATTCCAGGAAAAGTGTAAGCGGTTTTCCGTCCGGAATTGCGCAAAACAAAGGGATAGAGCGTTTGACCGTTCACGGAAACGGCGAACCGCTCCCCTGCCGAGCCAGCTCCTCGAGCCGGCCGAGCGTATCGGTTTCCGGCCCCCAGCCTTCCGAGACCAGCAGCGACGGATCGCAGATCTGCGTCGCCATGAAGGCCTGCCATGACGCCCGCCGGCCAACCAACGTTGCCAACAGCTGCAACGGCCAGGCAGGCAGGGGCAGAAGCCGCGCCGGCCGGCCGTATCCGCGCCGGAACGCTCTGATGATTTCGGACATCGCAACCGGCGAGGCGTCGCCGAGCACATAGGTCGGGCGCGGCGGCACGGGACGGGTCAGAAGATGCGTCACGGCGGCGGCCACGGCGTCGTGCGAGACGAGCGAGCGAACCGCCGTCAGGACGGCTGTTGGCAGCGGCAGGCCGGTGGCCGCCACCCGCATCAGCCCACGCAGATTTCCCTTCATGCCTTCGCCATAGACCTGCGGTAGCCGCAGCGCCGCCGCCCCGCCGTGCCCTGACGCCGCGAAAGCCTCCAGCATTTTGATCTCGCCTTCGCGCTTGGAGCGCCCGTAGGCGCATTGCGGGGCAGGGGGCGTGGCCTCGTCGATGGTGCCGCTGAAACCGGGGCCTACCACGGCGCGGATCGAGGAGAGATAGATGAAGCGGCCGTCGATGCGCGTCGCCGCCGCCTGGGCGAGCCGGCCGGTCAGCGTCGCGTTGACGGTCCGCAAGTCGGCCGCGCCGGCGCCACGGTCGTTGTTGAGCGCCGCGCAATGGACGACATGCGTCACATCGCGCGTCAGCGCCAGGAAGGCTTCCCGCGGCGCATCGGCGGCGGGCAGCGCGACGGCGTCGTCCGCGCCGGCCAGCCCTTGCGGGAGGCGGGAGGCGATCCGTATGTCGAATCCGGTCTCGCGCAACCGGATGACGACCCGGCGTCCAATGAAGCCTGTCGCGCCGGTGACCAGGACCTTCATGGGTGTCGGCTGGCGTCCGGCGCCGTCGCAGGCGCGCTTTTCCCGGTTGGTGCCACCGTCCGCCCGGATGCAAGGTAGGTCCCCGAGATCAGGAACACCATCAGCGTGGCGTCGAGGATGTCGTGGCCGACGAGGATGCCGGCCATTCCGCCGGTGAGATAGGTGATGACCGCGACAAGGACCATTGTCGCGCCGAACCGCTCCACCGGGTCGACGCTGAGGCGCAGCGTCCGTGCCGCGTTCCAGGCGGCGACGACGAAAATCGACGCCAGGGTCAGCGCCCCCAGCAGGCCGGCCTCGACCAGCGCCGTCAGGAAGCCATTGTGGAAATGGCTGAAACCCTGGCTCAGGCCGTACTGGTCCTGAAAACCCTGCTTCATCAGCGCCCGGCTCGCCGAGATGCCATGCCCGAAAATCGGCATCTCGCGAAACGCGCTGAAGCCGATTTCCCACATCGCCACGCGCAGGCCGAGCGCCGTCGAATGGTCGCCATTGGCGTTCAGCGCGTCCCAGTCGCTGACCAGGAAGTCGGCTCGATCCAGGATGGCGTGAGAGCCGATGGCGGCGATCACAAGGGCGACCACGACGCCGATCGCCACGAAGCGCGCCAGGCTGGCGCCGGTGAACCGGCTGCGGTTGATGAGAAGCACGACGATGCCGGCAATCGGCACGGCCACCCAGATCATGCGCGACCCGGAATAGACAATCGCAATGGCTCCGGCGATCGCCGCCGGGACCAGCAGCTTCCAGCGTTTCTCGATGCCCGACAGCGCGCCGGCAAGGCATGTCATGACGGCGAGACAGGTAACGGTTGCGAAGACGATCGGATTGCCGGCGCCGCCCTCCGCCCTCACGCCGAGCCGATGATACTGGAACACGGCCATCGCCAGCGCGCCGAAGCAGGCCGCGGTGCTGGCCAGAATGGCGATGCGTGCCAGCACGCTCTTCTCGGTGATGCTCCAGGTCGAATAGGAGATGGGGAACAGCAGGAAGGTGACCAGCGGCAGGAAAAACCGCAAATCGGCGGCCAGCGTGCCGTTGACGATCGAAGCCAGAACCATCGCCGCGCAATAGGCATAGATCGCCACCGTGATGGCGAGCATCGGCCGGTCGATGTTGAGGCGCCGCCGTTTCGCAGCCAGCAACATCGCGGACCACACACCACCGGCATTGAAGGTGATGCTGACCAGCGATCCAAGCACCGGCGGCGAGAAGAAGCAGGCGATCGAGAAATAGATGTTGATCTGTGCGGGCGTGAGGTGGCGCCGGAGCGTTGTAAACGGGTTCAAATGCTTGCTTCGCAATTTTCCAGGTTGCGCCCGGATTCACGGAGCCAGCCAGAGGCCGCCTCGCCGATCTCCGTTTGCCGCGCCTTGCCCGTTCCCCGAGCCCGTATAGCGGCTGGCGCCGCCCTGCGATAGTGCGGTCGACAATCTTGCGGCGGAAATCCCCCGATCCGGCGAGGATCGGGGAGCCCTGCAATTCCCTGGACGCCAAGGCCTTTGCCCGCTTCCCGCGTTTTCGGTGGCTCTGGCAGGATTTTCCGCTTTGCCGGCTGTGCTTGGAAAATTCGTTCTCCAATCACCTTGCGCCGCGCGGGTCTTGCATTGTTATCGGCGGCGCCGATCTGTTAGAACGCCCGCACGAAACAGTTTGTCCGAAGTGAAATCTGCGCCCGGGCGGCATGGAATTGCGCCTGCAATGCAAGATTTCCGCTCGACGGCACGAAAGAATGCTCGACGCTCCATGAATATCGCGCTCACGCATCTGCAGCGGCTCGAGGCCGAATCCATCCACATCTTCCGCGAGGTCGCGGCGTCTTTCTCCAAGCCGGTGATGCTCTATTCGGTCGGCAAGGATTCGTCCGTGCTGATGCATCTGGCGATGAAGGCCTTCTATCCGGCCAAGCCGCCTTTCCCGTTCCTCCATGTCGACACCACCTGGAAGTTCCGCGAGATGATCGCCTTTCGCGATCAGATGGCGCAGAAGCTCGGCTTCGACCTCCTGGTCCACGTCAATGAGGATGGCGTTCGCGAAGGCATCAACCCCTTCGACCATGGCTCCAACACCCACACCCATGTGATGAAGACGGTGGCGCTGCGCCAGGCGCTCGACAAATACGGCTTCGACGCGGCCTTCGGCGGCGCCCGCCGCGACGAGGAGAAGTCGCGCGCCAAGGAGCGCATCTTTTCCTTCCGCAACGCCCAGCATGCCTGGGACCCGAAGAACCAGCGGCCGGAAATGTGGAAGATCTTCAACACCCGCATCGCGCCGGGCGAGTCGATCCGCGTCTTCCCGCTGTCCAACTGGACCGAGCTCGATATCTGGCAGTACATCCTGCAGGAGAACATCCCGATCGTGCCGCTCTATTTCGCCAAGGAACGGCCGGTGGTCGAGCGCGACGGCATGCTGATCATGAAAGACGATGACCGCATGCAACTGCGCCCCGGCGAGGCGGTCGAGAACCGGCTGGTGCGCTTCCGCACGCTGGGCTGCTATCCGCTGACCGGCGCGATCGAGTCCGATGCCGACACGCTGGAAGCCATCGTCGGCGAGATGCTGACCGCCCGCACGTCCGAGCGCCAGGGCCGCCTCATCGACCGCGATGAGGCAGGCTCCATGGAAAAGAAGAAGCGCGAGGGTTATTTCTGATAATGCGCCACATCATGGCCAAGACCCTCGCCCCGACCGATTCGATCCGCGACTACATGGCCGCGCAGGAGAAGAAGTCGCTGCTGCGCTTCCTCACCTGCGGCTCGGTCGACGACGGCAAGTCGACGCTGATCGGCCGGCTGCTCTCCGACACCAAGCAGATATTCGAGGACCAGCTTGCCGCGCTCGAGAAGGATTCGCGCAAGCACGGCACCACCGGCGACGACATCGACTTCGCGCTGCTGGTCGACGGGCTCGAGGCGGAGCGCGAGCAGGGCATCACCATCGACGTCGCCTACCGTTTCTTCGCCACGCCGAAGCGCAAGTTCATTGTCGCCGACACGCCCGGCCATGAGCAGTACACGCGCAACATGGCGACCGGCGCCTCGACCGCCGATCTCGCCATCGTGCTGATCGACGCACGCCAGGGCGTGCTGCGCCAGACCAGGCGCCATTCGATCATTGCCTCGCTGCTCGGCATCCGCCACATCGTTCTTGCGGTCAACAAGATCGACCTCGTCGGCTTCGACAAGGCCGTGTTCGACCAGATCGTCGCCGACTATGGCGAGTTCGCGAAAGACCTTGGCTTCGTGAGTGTCGTGCCGATCCCGATGTCGGCGCGCTTCGGCGACAACGTCACCAGCCGCTCGGAGCGCACGCCCTGGTATTCCGGGCCGTCGCTGATCGAGCATCTCGAAAACGTGTCGGTCGACGAGGCCGCCGTCGAGCTGCCTTTCCGCTTTCCTGTCCAATATGTGAACCGCCCGAACCTCGATTTCCGCGGCTTCGCCGGCACCATCGCTTCGGGCACGGTTTCGCAAGGAGACGAAGTCGTGGTCGCCAAGTCGGGCAAGGCGTCCCGGGTCAAGCGCATCGTCGCGCAGGGCGGCGATCTCGAGCAGGCGGTCGCCGGCCAGGCGATCACGCTGGTTCTCAAGGACGAGGTCGAGGTGTCGCGTGGCAATCTGCTGGTCTCGCCGGCCGCACGCCCGCAGGTCGCCGACCAGTTCGCCGCCAACATCGTCTGGTTTGACGAGCAGGCGCTGCTGCCCGGCCGCTCCTATGTGTTGCGCACCGAGACCGATCAGGTCAGCGCCACCGTCACCGATCTGAAATACCGGGTCAACGTCAACGACTTCGCGCATGAGGCGGCGAAGTCGCTCGACATCAACGAGGTCGGCGTCTGCAACCTCTCGACCCGCGCGCCGATCGCTTTCGATCCCTTCGCCGAGAACCGCACCACCGGCGCCTTCATCCTGATCGACCGCATCACCAACGCCACGGTCGGCGCCGGCATGATCCTGCATTCGTTGCGCCGTGCCGAAAACATCCATTGGCAGTCGCTCGACGTCGGCAAGCGTGGCCGCTCCGACCTGAAGAACCAGCGCCCGGCCGTGTTCTGGTTCACCGGGCTTTCGGGTTCCGGCAAGTCGACCATCGCCAACCTGTTCGAGAAGAAGCTGTTCGCGTCCGGGCGCCACACCTACATTCTTGACGGCGACAATGTCCGTCACGGCTTGAACCGCGATCTCGGCTTCACCGACGCCGACCGCGTGGAGAACATCCGCCGCGTCGCCGAGGTGGCGAAGCTGATGGCCGATGCCGGCCTGATCGTCATCGTTTCCTTCATCTCGCCCTTCGCCGCCGAACGGCGCGTGGCGCGCGAGCTGATGGCCGAGGGCGAGTTCGTAGAGGTCTTCGTCGACACGCCGTTCGAGGAATGCGCCCGCCGCGATCCGAAGGGTCTCTACGCGCGCGCCTTGAGCGGCGAGATCAAGAATTTCACCGGCGTCGATTCGCCCTATGAAGCGCCGCTGAATCCGGAAGTCCACCTCAAGACGCTCGGCAAGAAGCCCGAGGAGATGGCGGAAGCCCTGGAGCACTGGCTGAATGAGCGCGACATCGCCGAAGACCAATACGACAATGGCGGCGGTATCTGACGACGAGGCGATGCTCGGTGTCTTCGAGCGCCTGGCGCTCGAGGCCGGGCGCGAGGTGATGCGTGTCTTCCACGAAGGCTGCGCCGTCGACAGCAAGGCCGACTCTTCGCCGGTGACGGAAGCCGATCGCGAAAGCGAGAAGATCATCCTCGCCGGCCTGCGCGCCGCCTATCCGGACATCCCTTGTGTGGCCGAGGAAGAGGTGGCGGCGGGCATCGCAACGCCCGATCTCGACGGCGCCTTCTTCCTGATCGATCCGCTCGACGGCACCAAGGAATTCGTCAACCGCCGCACCGATTTCACCGTCAACATCGCGCTGGTCCGCCACGGCGTGCCGGAGGTCGGCGTCGTCTTCGCGCCGTGCACGGCACGCTTTTTCTCCGGGCGACCCGGCAAGGCCGAGTCACTCGAGGTCGATGCCGACTATCGCGTTCTCGGCCGTCGGCCGATCACGGTGCGGGCAGGGGGCACACCGCTCGCCGTCGTCGCCAGCCGTTCGCACAATACGCCTGAAACCGATGCCTTCATCCGCGATCTCGGCGCCGCCGAGATCGTCTCGATTGGCTCGTCGCTGAAATTCTGCCTGCTCGCCGCTGCGGAAGCCGACGTCTATCCGCGCTTCGGCCGTACCATGGAGTGGGATACAGCGGCGGGCGACGCAGTGCTGCGCGCCGCCGGCGGCATGACGCGCACCCTAGACGGCCAGCCGCTCGCCTACGGCAAGCGCAACCAGGCGAGCGACAGCGATTTCGCCAATCCGCATTTCATTGCGACGGGGAAGAGCGCATAGTCGCAGCGTCGCCAATTGTAGATGTTGGCAGGACAGCCCCCCTCTCTGTCCTGCCGGACATCTCCCCCTCAAGGGGGGAGATTGGCAGCTTCAGCGCGCCGCTCATTCTTTCAACGTTTAAGGTTGGCGAAAGCCTGCGTGACATCTGATCTCCCCCCTTGAGGGGGAGATGCCCGGCAGGGCAGAGAGGGGGGCCTGGCGCCGACCTTTAGGCCTCTAAGCCGCCGCGACATGCGCCGAGTTCGAGCCGATGTAGTTCCTGATCGTCTCGATAATCCGGTCCTGGTCGGCCTCGCTGAGATAGGCGTGCATCGGCAGGCAGAGGATCTGCTTCGGCAACTCCTCCGACACGGCAAGGCCGGTCGGCGTGCGCGGATAATCCTTGTAGGCTACCTGCTCGTGCAGCGGCTTCACGTAGTAGATCACCGACGGGATGCCTTTTTCACCGAGATGGGCCTTGAGCCCGTCGCGCTTCGGCGTTTCGATCGCATATTGCGCCCAGGCCGAGCGGCCGTGGCCGAGGTTGCGCGACGCCTTGACGATATCGCCGAGGCCCTTGGCATAGCGGTCGGCCACGACCTGGCGCGCCACCATCTCATCCTCGAGGATGGCGAGCTTTTCGATCAGGATCGCCGCCTGCAGCGTGTCGAGGCGCGAATTGATGCCGACGCGGACATTGTCGTATTGCGTCTCGCCCTTGCCGTGGAAGGCGAAGGAACGGAGCTTGTCGGCCAGCGCGCCGTCATTGGTGAACATGGCGCCGCCGTCGCCATAGCAGCCAAGCGGCTTGGCCGGATAGAAACTGGTCGAGCCGACATGGCCGAAGGCGCCGCACATCTTGGCGTCGGCGGAACCGCCGATCGCTGTGGTATCGGCGGAACCGCCCATCGACTGGGCGGCGTCCTCGATCACCAAAAGGTTCTCGCGCTTGGCGATCGCCATGATCGCCTCGTAGTCGGCGGCAAGACCGAACAGGTCGACGGGAATGATCGCCTTCGGCTTCAGCCTTCCTTCCTTCTTGATCATCGCGATCGCCGCCTCGAGGCTGGCGATGTCGATGTTGTAGGTATCGCGGTCGACGTCGATGAAGACAGGCTCGGCCTTGGCCAGCGCCACCACCTCGGCCGTCGCGGCGAAGGTGAAGCTCGGCACGAACACCGCGTCGCCCGGGCCGATGCCGGCGGCAAACAGCGGCAGGAGCAGCGCATCGGTGCCGTTGGCGCAGGCGACCACATGCTTGACGCCGACATAGGCCGCGAGCTTGTTCTCGAATTCGGTGACCTGCGGGCCGAGGATATAGCGGCCTTCCTCGACGACTTTGTCGATGGCGACCTTCAGCCGGTCGCGGATACGTTCGCGCTGCGCGCCAAGATCGATGAACTGCATGTCGGCCTCGAAACTGCCTGTAAAAACCGGCCCGCTGGTAACAGACTTGGATCGGCTGAGAAAGCCGGTGGCGGCCAGGCGAAATTGCTTATGTGTCGCACCCGTTACGGATTTTGCCGGCGCAATGCCTGAAAAAGCCTGAAATCCGAGCTTTGAGGGGTGTTTCGCGGCTTGCCTTATCGCGACGTCCCATCGATGGGAAACATAAAGTGATCGGCCGGGGAGGGCAGTCTTACGCCCATCCCGCCGCCCGATCAGTCGATTTCGTGCCGCCAGGGCGGATTGGCGCCGGCCCGCGAAACAGTCACTGCCGCCGCCTTGGCGCCGAGTTCCAGGGCCTTGCGGATCGCTTCTTCCGGGAGGTCGCCGATGGCGGCCTTGGTGAGCAGGCCCTGCTCATGCAGCGATGCCAGGATGCCGGCATTGAAGGTGTCGCCGGCGCCGACCGTGTCGACCACCTTCACCTTCCGCGGCATGACGGTTACCTTGTGCGACCTGCTGTAGCCGACGGCGCCTTCGCTGCCATGGGTGACGACGATCAGCTTAGGTCCGCGATCCAGCCAGTTGCGCACCACCTCCTCATGCGAGCCGGCCTCGTCGAACCATTTAAGGTCCTCGTCCGAGAGTTTCACGATGTCGGCCATCGCCATCATCTCGCGGATGCGCCGCAGATGCTTTGCCTTGTCCGGGATGAAGTTCGGCCGGATGTTGGGGTCGAGCATCATTACCCGGCTCTCGTGCTCGCGCCGCATGAACTCCTCATAGGCCGATCCGGCAGGTTCGGAGATCAGGCTGATGGCGCCGAACAGCATCGCCTCGATCTCGGCGCCGAGCTTCGGCAGGTCCTCGACGGTCAGCATGCGCCCGGCGGTATTCTCGTCATAGAAGGTGTAGGTCGCCTGGCCGTTGGTGAGCCGCACGAAGGCGAGCGTCGTCGGACGCGGCGAGGTGTGCGCATAGGTGGAACTCACCTTGCTGGCGCCGAGCGCTTCGCGGAACTGGCCGCCGAACAGGTCGGAGGAGAGGCCCGAGAAGAAGCCTGCCGGGGCGCCGAGCCGGCCGAGCGCGATCGCCGAGTTGAACACCGCGCCGCCGACATAGGGTGCGAAGGCCGCTTCGCCTTCCGTCGTTGTACGCGGCAGCATGTCGATCAGGGCTTCGCCACAGCAAAGGATCATGTCGTCTTGGTCTCCGGCGGATGGATCACGCCCTTGCGGATGATGATGTTGGCAAAGAGCCTGGGTTCGCTGGTCGCCACGATGGCGTGCGCGGCCTTGACGCGTGCATAGAAGTCGGACCCGGCCAGCGCAACCACCTTATGGCCCGGCGCGCGCCTGGCGCAGACAGCTTCCATCTCGCGATGCACGGGGTCGGCCAGCGCCGGGTCGCCCTTCACCGAGGCACGGAACAATGCCTCCGGCACCGCTTCGTCCACCGGCAGCACGCTGAGCACGGCGTCGAGGACGGCTATAACGTCGTGGCCGTCCGCGCGGATCAGCCGCCGCGCCTGCTCCTCGGCCGGATAATTGCCGTCCACGATCGCGATCTCGTCGCCATGACCCATCGCCCTGAGCGTCGCCAGGAACTGTGGCCCGAGCAGCGACGGGATGCCGATCAGCATGTCAGGCGCCCCCGGACGTGTTCGGTCCGATCAGGAAGCGCTCGGAGAGCGGCAGGCTGGCGCCGCCCATGGCGCGTGCATGGATGCCGACCGTTCCCTCGCGCACGACAGGCAGCTTCAGTCCTTCGGCATCGATGCCGGCAATCGCTTCCGTGACGGCATCGACAAGCCGGCGCCGCACATCGAGCGGCATCCACCCGTCGATGACCGCCGCCTCGAAATCGATGACCGACGAGGCGGCGACGATGGCATAGGCGAGCGCCCGCGAGGCGCTGGCGATCCACTCGTCGAGATCGGGGCCGATTTCGCCCCATTCTTGCGGCGAGGTCCACAGATAGGAGCCATCGATGCCCTTGGCGGAGATCGCCTTTTCCAGCATCGCGATCGAGGCGACGTCGATGAGCTGCGTCGGCTTGCCGTCCGGCCCCGGCACTGGCATCGAGCCCAGCGCGCCGGCGTTGCCGTTGGGCCCGCTGTAGAGGCGGCCGTTGAGCACGATGCCGCCGCCGGCAAAGGCGCCGATGTAGAAATAGACGAAATCGCGCGCTCCGCCCGCCCGCCCGAAGACGAGCTCCGCGCCACAGGCCGACGTCGCGTCGTTCTGCAGGTAGACAGGGAACTCGCACTGCGCCTGGATGTTGGCACGGATATCGCGATGGCGCCATTCGTCCATGATCTCGCGCGGCGCGCCGGCCGTGTCGGCCCAGTTCCACAGCTCGAACGGCATGGCGATGCCGAGCCCGGCGATGCGCTTGTCCTGCGCCGGCGTCAGCTCGCCGCGCATCGTCTTGATGCCGGCAGTGACGAATTCGACGGTCTCGCGCGGTGCGGGGTAACGGTAGGAATGCTGCAGCATGGCGCGCACGTTGCCCAGGAAGTCGATCAGAACGAGCTCGGCCGAGCGCCGGCCGATCTTGAGGCCGATGAAAAAGGCGCCCTCCGGGTTGAGCGCCATCGGGATCGAAGGCTGGCCGATCTTGCCGCGCAGCGGCGCCTGGCGCACGAGCAGCTTGTCTTCCTCGAGCTCGCGCATGATCACCGACACGGTCTGGGCCGACAGCCCGGTCATGCGCGCGATATCGGATTTGGCCAGGCTGCCATGCTGACGCACAAGGGACAGCACGAGCCGCTCATTGTGGTCGCGCATGCCGCTCTGGTTGGTGCCGCGATGCACCCGGCTTTCCAAAGCCTCGGGCGAACCGTGCCTCGCAATGCCGGTCTCCACCCTGTTCCTCCCGTCTGTTTCCCCTCGATGCTTTTCGTTTAGAATGAGTGAACAGCGCAAGAGTGTCAATAATAAATAAGAGTGATTTAATTATTGACAGCCGTTGCGGACTGGTGTTTTTTGAGGTGTGTCCACTCTGGGAGAAAATCGGTGGATGCGCTTGAGACGCCGGGTGGCCGGCGTCCGGAACAAGTTCCATTGGGAGGAAATCGTGACCAAGAAATCACTGCTGAAGTCCACTGTGTTCGCGGCTGCCGGCCTGGGTCTGATGGCGTTCGCTTCGTCGGCATCGGCCGCCGGCGTCGGCGCCTGCCTGATCACCAAGACCGACACCAACCCCTTCTTCGTCAAGATGAAGGAAGGCGCCACCGCCAAGGCTAAGGAACTGGGCGTCGATCTCAAGACCTATGCCGGCAAGATCGACGGCGACAGCGAGAGCCAGGTCGCCGCGATCGAAAGCTGCATCGCCGACGGCGCCAAGGGCATCCTGATCACGGCGTCCGACACCAAGGGCATCGTGCCGACTGTCAAGAAGGCCCGCGACGCCGGCCTGCTGGTGATCGCGCTCGACACTCCGCTCGATCCGATCGATGCCGCCGACGCCACCTTCGCCACCGACAATCTCGAGGCCGGCAAGCTGATCGGCGCCTGGGCTGCCGCTACGCTCGGCGACAAGGCCAAGGACGCCAAGATCGGCTTCCTCGACCTCACCCCGTCGCAGCCGACGGTCGACGTGTTGCGCGACCAGGGCTTCATGATGGGTTACGGCATTGACGTGAAGGATCCGAACAAGATCGGCGACGAGGTCGATCCGCGCATCGTTGGCCATGACGTGACCAACGGCAACGAAGAAGGCGGCCGCAAGGCGATGGAAAACCTTCTGCAGAAGGACAACACCATCAACGTCATCCACACCATCAACGAGCCCGCCGCTGTCGGCGCCTACCAGGCGCTCAAGGCAGTCGGTCTCGAAAAGCAGGTGCTGATCGTCTCGGTCGACGGCGGCTGCCCTGGCGTGAAGTCGGTTACCGAAGGCGTCATCGGTGCCACCTCGCAGCAATATCCGCTGCAGATGGCGGCGCTCGGCATCGAGGCGATCGCCAAATATGCCAAGGACGGCACCAAGCCGAAGCCGACCGAAGGCAAGAACTTCTTCGACACCGGCGTCAATCTCGTCACCGACAAGCCGGCCAAGGGCGTGAAGTCGATCGACACCAAGGAAGGCCTTGCCAAGTGCTGGGGCTGATGCTGGCCTGAATGGCTAATAAAGCTTGCGGCTGGGGCTTGATCCCCGGCCGCATCAGGTGGACGATGTGTCGCTATAAGCGCGAATAATCCCGGCGACAGACCGGAAAGGCGCGGACGGGCGTCGGCGAGTGGCTGACACCCTACGGGGAGAAAACATGGCTCAAGCTCAGGAATTCGAGAAGGTCCTCTCGGACAGCGACACCAGTGTTGCCGCTTTCGACGAGCACAAATCCTTCGTCAAACGCGCACAGCATTTCCTGCATTCCACGCCGGCGGCGGTGCCGCTGATCGTGCTGGTCCTGTCGATCATCATTTTCGGCATCGCTATCGGCGGACGTTTCTTTTCATCCTACACACTGACGCTGATCCTGCAGCAGATCGCCATCGTCGGCATTCTCGGCGCCGCCCAGACACTGGTCATCCTGACTGCCGGCATCGACCTGTCGATCGGGGTCATCATGGTGATCTCGGCCGTCATCATGGGCAATTGCGCGGTCAGCTACGGCATGCCGGCCGTGCTCGCCGTGGTCATCGGACTTGCCGCCGGTGCCGCTTGCGGCCTGCTCAACGGCCTGCTCGTTGCCTACATGAAGCTGCCGCCCTTCATCGTCACGCTGGGCACCTGGAACATCGTCATGGCCACGAATTTCATCTATTCGGCCAATGAGACGATCCGCGACACCGACGTCGACACCCAGGCTCCGCTGCTGCATTTGTTCGCGCTGAGTTTCAGGGTCGGCAGCGCGGTGCTGACCGCCGGCGTGATCGCCATGGTCCTGCTCGTGCTGCTCCTCTGGTACGTTCTCAACCACACGGCCTGGGGCCGCCATGTCTATGCCGTGGGCGACGACCAGGAGGCGGCCAAGCTGTCGGGCATTCAGACCAAGAAGGTGCTGATGACCGTCTACACCCTTGCCGGGCTGATCGCCGCTTTCGCGGCCTGGGTTTCCATCGGCCGCAACGGTTCGATTTCGCCGTCCGCCGCCGTCACCGACTACAATCTGCAGGCGATCACCGCGACGGTGATCGGCGGTATATCGCTCTTTGGTGGCCGTGGCTCGATCCTCGGCACCCTGTTCGGCGCCATGATCGTCGGTGTGGTCTCGATGGGCCTCAATATGCTGGGCGCCGATCCGCAGTGGAAGGTGCTGCTCACCGGCGTGCTGATCATCGGCGCCGTGGCAATCGACCAATGGATCAGAAAGGTTTCGGCATAATCATGACCCAGGAACCCATCCTCACCGCTCGTGGTCTGGTCAAGCGCTATGGCCGCGTCACTGCCCTCGATAATGCCGACTTCGACCTCTATCCGGGCGAGATCCTTGCCGTCATCGGCGATAATGGTGCCGGCAAGTCATCGCTGATCAAGGCGATTTCCGGCGCTGTCGTGCCCGATGAAGGCGAGATACGGCTCGAAGGCAAACCCGTCGCCTTCAAGTCGCCGATGGAGGCCCGGGAAGCCGGCATCGAGACCGTCTACCAGAACCTGGCCCTGTCGCCGGCGCTGTCGATCGCCGACAACATGTTCCTCGGCCGGGAAATCCGCAAACCCGGTCCGCTCGGCAGCTGGTTTCGCATGCTCGACCGTCCGGCGATGGAAAAGCGCGCCCGCGACAAGCTCACCGAGCTTGGCTTGATGACCATCCAGAACATCAGCCAGGCGGTGGAAACATTGTCGGGCGGCCAGCGCCAGGGTGTCGCGGTGGCACGCGCCGCGGCCTTCGGCAGCCGCGTCGTCATCATGGACGAGCCGACGGCCGCCCTTGGAGTGAAGGAAAGCAGACGGGTGCTCGAACTGATCCTCGACGTCAAGAAGCGCGGCCTGCCGATCGTGCTTATCTCGCACAACATGCCGCATGTCTTCGAAGTGGCGGATCGCGTTCACATACACCGTCTCGGAAAGCGCCTTTGCGTCGTCGATCCGAAGCAGATTTCCATGTCGGATGCCGTCGCTCTCATGACCGGCGCCAAGAAGCCCCCGGAGGATGCTCTGGCGGCTTGATCTGCCTCGATGGGTAGATCGCCGCAGGGGATCGGATGAGTCGATCGTCTAAATCGATTGAATGTATGCTGCGATGCGGTACGATGGGCTGGGAGAAACGATGAAAGCCGGTATGATCGTAGCAAAATCACGAGAGGCGAAATGACATCGGCCATGACGATCGAAGTCCCTGTTCTCGACAATCCAGACCCCAAGACCCTTGCTGAAGAAGTCTTGATGTCGCTCAAATACCGGGTTGGCAAGGACACCACCGTCGCCACGCCCTATGACTGGCTGACCGCCTCGATCAAGGTGGTGCGCGACCGCATCGTCGACCACTGGATGCAGGCGACCAAGGAAGCCTACGACCAGCAGGAAAAGCGCGTCTATTACCTTTCGCTCGAATTCCTCATCGGTCGCCTGATGCGCGACGCCTTCTCCAATCTTGGCCTGATGGAGAACATGCGCGAGGCGCTGTCCTCGCTTGGCGTCGATCTCGATCTCATCGCCGCGCTGGAACCGGACGCGGCACTCGGCAATGGCGGTCTTGGCCGGCTTGCCGCCTGCTTCATGGAAAGCATGGCGACCGTCGACATCCCCGCCCATGGCTACGGCATCCGCTACGCCAACGGTATGTTCCGCCAGGAGATCCACGGCGGCTGGCAGGTCGAGCTGCCTGAGACCTGGCTCGATCACGGCAATCCCTGGGAGTTCGAGCGGCGCGAGCGCTCCTTCGAGGTCGGCTTCGGCGGTTCGGTGGAATCGATCACCTCCAAGGACGGTCGGCTCGAACGCCACGTCTGGAAGCCGACCGAGCATGTGCTGGCCGTCGCCTACGACACGCCGGTGGCCGGCTGGCATGCCAGGCGCGTCAACACGCTGAGACTCTGGTCCGGCATGCCGATCGACCCGATCCTGCTCGACAAGTTCAACGCCGGCGACCACATCGGCGCGCTGGCCGAGAGCAACAAAGCCGACGCGCTGTCGCGCGTGCTCTATCCGGCCGATTCCCACATGGCCGGGCAGGAGCTGCGGCTGCGGCAGGAGTATTTCTTCTCCACCGCCTCGCTGCAGGACATCGTTCAGCGTCATCTCAGCCAGTATGGCGACCTGAAATCGCTGCCCGACAAAGCGGCGATCCACCTCAACGACACCCATCCCGCGGTCGCCGTGCCGGAATTGATGCGGCTCCTGATGGACGTCCACGGCATGGACTTCGACCAGGCCTGGGACATCACCAAGCGCACCTTCGGCTACACCAACCACACGCTGTTGCCTGAGGCGCTGGAAAGCTGGCCGGTGCCGCTGTTCGAACGGCTTTTGCCGCGCCACATGCAGATCGTCTACGCCATCAATGCGCAGGTGCTGCTCGAGGCCCGCGCCACCAACCAGTTCTCGGGCGATCAGATCGCCCGGATCTCGCTGATCCAGGAAAATGGCGACCGCCGCGTGCGCATGGGCAATCTGGCCTTTGTCGGCTCGCATTCGATCAACGGCGTCTCGGCGCTCCACACCGAGCTGATGAAGGAGACGGTGTTCGCCGATCTCCACAAGCTCTATCCCGACCGCATCAACAACAAGACCAATGGCATCACGCCCAGGCGCTGGCTGATCCAGTGCAATCCCGGCCTGACCGCGCTTGCCCGCGAGGCGATCGGCGACCGCTTCATGGACGACATCGAGGCGATCAAGGATCTCGATCCGCTCGCCGACGACGCGGCTTTCCGCGAAAAATTCGCCGCCGTGAAGCGGCAGAACAAGGTGAAGCTCGCCAATTTGATTGCCGACCGCCTGGGCATTCGGCTCGACCCGTCGGCGCTGTTCGACATCCAGGTCAAGCGCATCCACGAATATAAGCGCCAGCTGCTCAACATCCTCGAGGCGATCGCGCTCTACGACCAGATCCGCTCGCATCCCGAGCGGGACTGGATGCCGCGCGTCAAGATCTTCGGCGGCAAGGCGGCGCCGAGCTACCACAACGCCAAGCTGATCATCAAACTGGCCAACGACGTCGCGAAAGTCATCAACGGCGACCCGTCGGTGCGCGGCCTGCTGAAGGTCGTGTTCGTGCCGAACTACAATGTCAGCCTGGCCGAAGTGCTGATGCCCGCCGCCGACCTTTCCGAGCAGATATCGACCGCCGGCATGGAAGCATCCGGCACCGGCAACATGAAGTTTGGCATGAACGGCGCGCTCACCATCGGCACGCTCGACGGCGCCAATGTCGAGATGAAGGAACAAGTCGGCGACGACAACATCTTCATCTTCGGCCTCACCACCGCCGAGGTCGCCGAACGACGCAGCAATGGCTACAACCCGCGCGGCATCATCGAGGCGTCACCTGAATTGTCGCAGGCCGTAGCGGCGATCTCGTCCGGCGTCTTCTCGCCCGACGACCCCGATCGCTACCGCGACCTCATGAACGGGCTCTACAGCAGCGACTGGTTCATGGTGGCGGCCGACTTCGATTCCTACGCCGCCTGCCAGCGCGAGGTGGACCGCGTCTGGCGCGACAGCCCAGACTGGAACGCGCGCGCCATCCACAACGTTGCCCGCATGGGCTGGTTCTCGTCCGATCGCACAATCCGCCAATATGCGAAAGAAATCTGGAACGTACCCGTCTGATATGATTGCATGAGGCTACGAACAATGTGGCCCAGGTGTCTTCTGTCCAATTGTGCTGGGCGGGCGCACCCAAAACAAAGGTGCCCGGGGAGGGCGACCGCTTGATGAGGAAGCCGCGCGCGACCGCTGCGACAAGCGGGCCGGACGGACTGGCGCCAGCCGGCGATGTCGCGGCGATTGTCGCCGGAACGCATGGCGATCCTTTCGCGGTCCTGGGCGTGCAGGAAGCCGGCAAAGGCTTCGTCGCCCGCTGCTTCGTGCCCAACGCCGAATTCGTCACCGCCTATACGCTGACCGGCAAGGAGGCCGGCGAGCTCTCCCGCCGTGACGACGCCGGCTTCTTCGAGGGCAAGATCTCGATCCGCAAGCGCCAGCCGCTGCGCTATCACGCCAGGAATGCCGGCGGCGACTGGTGGCTGACCGATCCCTATTCCTTCGGCCCGGTATTGGGTCCGATGGACGACTATTACATGGCCGAGGGCTCTCATCTCAGGCTCTTCGACAAGCTCGGCGCCCACATCATCGAACACGAGGGCGCCACCGGCGTGCATTTCGCCGTCTGGGCGCCGAACGCGAGGCGCGTCTCCGTGGTCGGCGCCTTCAATGACTGGGACGGCCGCCGCGACACCATGCGCGACCGCAAGGACACCGGCATCTGGGAATTGTTCATTCCCGATCTCGGCGCGGGGCAGCCCTACAAGTTCGAGATCATCGGGCCCGACGGCGTGCGCCTGCCGCTCAAGGCCGATCCGTTCGCCTTCGAGTCGGAACTGCGCCCGGCCACCGCCTCGGTGACGGCGCCGCCGATCGCGCATCGCTGGGGCGACGAGGCGCATCGCGGTTTCTGGCAAAAGGCCGATCCCAGGCGCGAGGCGATCTCGATCTATGAGGTCCACGCCGGCTCCTGGCAGCGCCGCGACGACGGCACGTTCCTCTCTTGGGACGAGCTCGCCGCGCGGCTGATCCCCTACGTGATCGACACCGGCTTCACCCATATCGAGTTCCTGCCGATCTCCGAGCACCCCTACGACCCGTCCTGGGGCTACCAGACCACCGGCCTCTACGCCCCGACGGCCCGCTTCGGCGATCCGGACGGCTTTGCCCGCTTCGTCGACGGCGCGCACCGCGCCGGCGTCGGCGTCATCCTCGACTGGGTGCCGGCGCATTTCCCGGTCGACGAGCATGGGCTGGTGAAGTTCGACGGCACGGCGCTCTACGAACATGCCGACCCGCGCCAGGGTTTTCACCCCGACTGGAACACCGCCATCTACAATTTCGGCCGCCGCGAGGTGGTGTCGTTCCTGGTCAACAACGCGCTGTTCTGGGCCGAGAAATACCATGTCGACGGCCTACGCGTCGACGCGGTCGCCTCGATGCTCTACCTCGATTATTCGCGCAAGGCGGGCGAGTGGATCCCCAACGAGAAGGGCGGGCGCGAGAACCTCGAAGCGGTCAGTTTCCTGCAGAAGATGAACAAGGAGGTCTACGGCCACCATCCCGGCGTGATGACGATCGCCGAGGAGTCGACCTCGTGGCCGAAAGTGTCGCGCCCTGTGCATGAAGGCGGCCTCGGCTTCGGCTTCAAGTGGAACATGGGCTTCATGCACGACACGCTGGAGTATCTCTCCAAGGAGCCTATCTTCCGCAAGCACCATCACAACGACATCACCTTCGGCCTGGTCTACGCGTTCTCGGAGAATTTCGTGCTGCCGCTGTCGCATGACGAGGTCGTGCACGGCAAAGGCACGCTGCTCAACAAGATGGCCGGCGACGACTGGCAGAAGTTTGCCACCCTGCGCGCCTATTACGCCTTCATGTGGGGCTATCCCGGCAAGAAGCTGTTGTTCATGGGCCAGGAATTCGCCCAGCGCCGCGAGTGGAGCGAGGAGCGCGCGCTCGATTGGAACCTGCTCGAATTCGCACCGCATCGCGGCGTCTGGCAGACGGTGCGCGACCTGAACTACCTCTATCGTTCGCGCCCGGCGCTGCATGCGCGCGACTGCGAGCCGGAAGGCTTCTCCTGGCTGATCGTCGACGACCGCGACAATTCGGTCTTCGCATGGCTGCGCAGCGCGCCGGGCGGCAATCCCATTGCCGTCATCTCCAATTTTACGCCGGTGCCGCGCGAGAACTATCGCGTGCCGCTGCCGAAGGCGGGAAAGTGGCGCGAAATCATCAATACCGACGCCGAGGTCTATGGCGGCTCCGGCATGGGTAATGGCGGCATGGTCGAGGCGAGCGGGGAAGGAGGCGGCGTATCGGCGACGATGCTTTTGCCGCCGCTGTCGACGATCATGCTGGAATTCGTCACGGATTGAAGCAGATGATGTCTCATCCTGCTCTTGCAACAATCCGGGCAGCTTGTTTGGGAGGGTAACAAAATGGCAGAGATCAAAAGAACCCAGCCGCTGGCACGCGATGCCATGGCCTATGTGCTGGCCGGCGGCCGCGGCAGCCGCCTCAAGGAGCTGACCGACCGGCGCGCCAAGCCAGCGGTCTATTTCGGCGGCAAGACGCGCATCATCGATTTTGCCCTGTCCAATGCGCTCAACTCCGGCATCCGCCGCCTCGGCGTCGCCACCCAGTACAAGGCGCATTCGCTGATCCGCCACCTGCAGCGCGGCTGGAACTTCCTGCGGCCCGAGCGAAACGAAAGCTTCGACATCCTGCCTGCATCGCAGCGCGTCTCGGAAACGCAGTGGTATGAAGGCACGGCCGACGCCGTCTACCAGAACATCGACATCATCGAGGCCTACGGCCCCGAATACATGGTCATCCTCGCCGGCGACCACATCTACAAGATGGACTACGAGCTGATGCTGCGCCAGCATGTCGACGCCGGCGCCGACGTCACCGTCGGCTGCCTGGAGGTGCCGCGCATGGAGGCGACCGGCTTCGGCGTCATGCATGTCGACAAGAAGGACAACATCATCGCCTTCGTCGAGAAGCCGGCCGATCCGCCCGGCATCCCCGACAAGCCGGAATTCGCCCTGGCCTCGATGGGCATCTATGTCTTCAAGACCAAGTTCCTGATGGAACAACTGCGCCGCGACGCGGCCGAGCCCGGCTCCAGCCGCGACTTCGGCAAGGACATCATCCCCTACATCGTCCAGCACGGTAAGGCGATCGCCCATCGCTTCGCCAAATCCTGCGTGCGCTCCTCGCATGAGTCCGAGCCCTATTGGCGCGACGTCGGAACGGTGGACGCCTATTGGGAAGCCAACATCGACTTGACCGACATCACGCCCGAGCTAGACCTCTACGACCGCGACTGGCCGATCTGGACCTATGCCGAATTGAAGCCGCCGGCAAAGTTCGTGCATGACGAGGACGGCCGACGCGGCGAGGCGATCTCCTCGCTGGTCTCCGGCGACTGCATCGTCTCCGGCGCCTCGCTGCGCCGCAGCCTGATCTTCACCGGCGCGCGCATCAATTCCTATTCGAAGCTCGAGGAAGTGGTGATGCTGCCCGACGTCACTGTCGGCCGCAACGCGCATCTCAAGCGCGTCGTCATTGATCACGGCGTCCACATCCCGGAAGGATTGGTGGTCGGCGAGGACCCGGCGCTCGACGCCAAGCGCTTCCGTGTATCGGAAAAAGGCATCTGCCTGATCACGCAAGATATGATCAACAAGTTGTCAGTTTGATCAACAAGTTGTCAGCTTGATCGACAAACTGTCACTTTAAGATCGGAATGTGGAGCGCATGCAGGTTCTGTCGGTCACGCCCGAAATCTTTCCGCTGATCAAGACCGGCGGGCTTGCCGACGTGACCGGCGCCTTGCCGATCGCGTTGGCCGGCAAGGGCGTGGCGATGCGCACGCTGATCCCCGGCTATCCCGTCGTGATGGCGGCCTTCGCCAAGAAGAAGGCCGTCTACCAGTATCCGCTGCTGCAGGGCGGCAAAGCTTCGATTCATGCCGTCAAGGTCGGCGATCTCGACCTCTTCGTGCTTGACGCGCCGCATCTCTTCGATCGCCAGGGCGGCCCTTACGGCACCGCCTCCGGCGCCGACTGGCCGGACAACTGGCGCCGCTTCGCGGCCTTGAGCCAGGTTGGCGGCGACATTGCCGGCGGTGCGATCTCCGGTTACCAGCCCGATATCGTGCATGCCCATGACTGGCAGTCGGCGATGACGCTTGCCTATATGCGCTACGGCAAGGCCGTCGGCGTGCCGTCGCTGATCACCGTGCACAACCTTGCCTTCCAGGGCCAGTTCGGCGCCGGCATCTTCGGCGAGCTCGGCCTGCCGGCGGTGGCCATGCAGCTCGACGGCGTCGAATATTATGGCGGCGTCGGCTTTCTCAAGGCCGGCCTCCAGGCTGCCTGGGCGATCACCACGGTTAGCCCGACCTATGCGCAGGAAATCCGCTTGCCCGAATTCGGCATGGGTCTCGACGGGCTGATCAATATGCGCTCAACCGACCTCTACGGCATCGTCAACGGCATCGACGTCGATATCTGGAATCCCGAGACCGACAAGCATCTGGTCGCCAATTATTCGGCCGAGAAGCTTGCGGCGAGGGCCAAGAACCGCAAGGCGGTCGAAGAGCGCTTCGGCCTGGAGGCGGATGGCAGCCCGATCGTCTGCGTCATTAGCCGGCTGACCTGGCAGAAGGGTATGGACATCCTCGCCGCGGTCGTCGACGGCATCGTCGCCGCCGGCGCGCGCCTTGCGATCCTCGGCTCGGGCGATGCCGGTCTCGAGGGCACGCTGCTTGCCGCCGCAGCCCGCCATCGCGGTCGCGTCGGCGTCGTCGTCGGTTACGACGAAGGCCTTTCGCATGTCATGCAGGGCGGCTGCGACGCCATCATCATCCCGTCCCGCTTCGAGCCGTGCGGGCTCACCCAGCTCTATGGCCTGCGCTATGGCTGCGTGCCGGTCGTCGCCCGTACCGGCGGGTTGGCCGACACGATCATCGACGCCAATGAGGCCGCCTTGTCGGCTGGTGTCGCCACCGGTTTCCAGTTCGCGCCCAACAATGGCGGCGCGATGCTCCATGCCATCCAGCGGCTGGTCGAGGTGCATGCGCGGCCCGCGACCTGGGCCTCGATCCAGCGCCAGGGCATGAAGGCCGATGTCTCCTGGGACAAGAGCGCCGAAAAATACGTCGAACTCTATCGCTTGCTGCTTTCGAAAAGGGCTGCCTGAGGCATGATCAAAACCGTCCCCACCAAACCCTATACCGACCAGAAGCCTGGCACGTCGGGCCTGCGCAAGAAAGTGCCGGTGTTCCAGCAGGAGCACTATGCCGAGAACTTCATCCAGTCGATCTTCGATGCGCTGGACGGTTTTCAGGGCAAGACGCTGGTGATTGGCGGCGACGGCCGCTTCTACAACCGCGAGGTCATCCAGAAGGCCATCGCGATTGCCGCCGGCAATGGATTCGGCAAGGTGATGGTCGGGCAGGGCGGTATTCTGTCGACCCCCGCCGCTTCCAACGTCATCCGCAAATACAAGACCTTCGGCGGCATCATCCTGTCGGCCAGCCACAATCCCGGCGGCCCGCACGAGGATTTCGGCATCAAGTACAATGCCGGCAATGGCGGCCCGGCCCCTGAAAAGATCACCGACGCGATCTTCGCCAAGTCGAAGGAGATCAAGAGCTTCAAGATCGCCGAGATCGGCGAGATCGACATCGACACCATCGGCACCGTCAAGGCCGGCGACATGACGGTCGAGATCTTCGACCCGGTCAAGGATTATGCCGAATTGATGGAAAGCCTGTTCGACTTCGATGCGCTGAGGAAGCTCTTCAAGTCGGGCTTCCGCATGCGTTTCGACGCCATGCACGCGGTGACCGGCCCCTATGCCAAGGAGATCATCGAGCACCGCCTCGGCGCCCCGGACGGCACCTGCCGCAACTTCAAGCCACTGCCGGATTTCGGCGGCCACCATCCCGACCCGAACCTTGTGCACGCAAAGCATCTCTATGACGAGATGATGGGCCCCGATGCGCCGGATTTCGGCGCGGCGTCCGACGGCGACGGCGACCGCAATTTGATCATCGGCAGAGGCATCTTCGTCACGCCGTCGGATTCGGTGGCGATGCTTGCCGCCAATGCCAAGCTGGCGCCGGGCTACAAGGACGGCCTCAAGGGCATTGCCCGTTCGATGCCGACCAGTGGTGCTGCCGACCGCGTCGCCGAAAAGCTCGGCGTCGGCATCTATGAGACGCCGACCGGCTGGAAGTTCTTCGGCAACCTGCTCGACGCCGGCATGGCCACCATCTGCGGCGAGGAAAGCGCCGGCACCGGCTCCAACCATGTGCGCGAGAAGGACGGGTTGTGGGCGGTGCTTTTGTGGCTCAACATCCTCGCCGCGCGCGGCGAGAGCTGCAAGCAGATCGTCACCGAGCACTGGGCGACCTACGGCCGCAACTACTATTCACGCCACGACTATGAGGAGGTCGAGAGCGACCGCGCCAATGCGCTGGTCGACGAGCTGCGCGCCAAGCTTAACTCGCTGCCCGGCACCAGCGTGCGCGGCCTCAAGATCGCCAAGGCCGACGACTTTGCCTATCACGATCCGGTCGACGGCTCGGTGAGCGAGCATCAGGGCATACGAATCCTGTTCGAGGGCGGCTCGCGCGTCGTGCTGCGCCTCTCGGGCACTGGCACGTCGGGCGCGACGCTGCGCGTCTATATCGAGCGCTACGAGCCGGACAAGGCGCGGCATGACCTCGACACGCAGGAAGCGCTGGCCGACCTCATCGCCGCCGCTGACGACATCGCCGGCATCAAGAGCCACACCGGCCGCAACAAGCCGAGCGTGATTACTTGAGGGCGGCGGCGCCGCGCGGCTCCACCTTCTCCCCTTGTGGGAGAAGGTGTCGCCGAAGGCGACGGATGAGGGGTGCTCCAGCTTGGCGCAAACCGGCGTCCAGAACACCTGCGCCCCATTCCTTCCAATACCCCTCATCCGTCTCGGCGCTGCGCGCCGATCCACCTTCTCCCACAACGGGAGAAGGGAAGGCGCCTGCATGACCCTCGGCGCCGCCATCACTCCCGAAGGCATCCGCTTCGCCGTCTGGTCCTCATCGGCGCGACGGCTCTGGGTCTCGCTTTTCGACGGGACCGGCGCGCGCGAGCTCGACCGGCTGGAGCTCAACCCGGAAGGCGAGGGCCTGCATGCGCTGCTTGTCCCCGGCCTTAGCGACGGCACCCGCTACGGCTTTCGCGCCGACGGCGACTACGCGCCGGAACGCGGCCTGTGGTTCGATCCGAGCAAGCTTCTCTCCGACCCGTATGCCGTCGAGGTCGATCGTCCATACCAATACCATTGGCGGCTTGCCGCCAAACGCAGCGAAGGCGCCGACACGGCCTCGCTGATGCCGAAGGCGATTGCGCGGTCCCTGCTCAAACCAGTGCCGGCCAAGCCGCCGCTGTTCCAGCCCGGCGGGCTGATCTACGAGCTCAACGTCCGCTCCTTCACCAGACTGCATCCGGACGTGCCGGAGGCTGAGCGCGGCACCGTCGCGGCGCTTGCCCACCCGGCTGTCGTTGAGCACCTGATGCGTCTCGGCGTCTCCGCGGTCGAGCTGATGCCGGTCACCGCGTCGATCGACGAGCGGCATCTGCCGCCGCTGGGGCTGGGCAACGCCTGGGGCTACAATCCCGTCACCTTCATGGCGCTGGATCCGCGTCTGGCGCCCGGCGGCCTCAAGGAACTGCGCGATACCGTCGCCGCGCTGCGCAATGCCGGCGTTGGCACCATCCTCGATCTCGTCTTCAACCACACCGGCGAGAGCGACCGGCTCGGCCCGACGCTGTCGCTGCGCGGGCTGGATGCGCTGGCCTACTACCGGCATCAGCAGGACGGCAGGCTGGTCAACGACACCGGCACCGGCAACACGGTCGCCTGCGACCATCCGGTAGTGCGCGAGATGGTGCTCGATACGCTTCGCCACTTCGTCCGCTTTGCCGGTGTCGACGGCTTCCGCTTCGATCTGGCACCGGTGCTCGGCCGCGTCGACGGCGCCTTCGAGCCGGAAGCGCCATTGCTTCAGGCCATCGCCGGCGATCCTCTGCTTGCCGACCGCGCGCTGATCGCCGAACCCTGGGATATCGGCCCGAACGGCTACCAGCTCGGCAATTTCCGCCCGCCCTATCTGGAATGGAATGACCGCTACCGCGACGATGTCAGGCGCTTCTGGCGCGGCGATACCGGCGCGATCGGCGCTTTGGCCACCCGGCTTGCCGGCTCCTCGGACGTCTTTGGCAGAGAAGGGAAACCTGTCAGTCGCACGGTCAACTTCATCGCCGCGCATGACGGCATGACGCTGGCCGACATCGTCGCCTATGAGCGCAAGCACAACGAGGCCAATGGCGAGCAGAATCGCGACGGCCATAACGACAATTTGTCCTGGAACAACGGCGCCGAAGGCGAGACGGATGAGGAGGCGATCGCCAGGGCCCGCTTCGCCGACCAGTGCGCGCTGCTCGCCACGCTCTTTGCCTCGCGCGGCACCATCATGCTGACCGCCGGCGACGAGTTCGGCCGCACGCAGAAAGGCAACAACAACGCCTATGCGCAGGACAACGCCGTCACCTGGCTGGACTGGGCAGGCCGCGATCGGGCGCTCGAGCAATATGCATCGTCACTCGCTTCGCTGCGCCGGGTCTTTCCCGCTCTGGCGGATACACACTTCCTGGCGGGCGAGCCGGCCGACGGAGCGGACATTCCCGACGTGGCCTGGCTGACCGAGACCGGTGCGCCGCTCGGCGATACGGACTGGAACGATCCCGGCCGGCATCGCCTCGTCATGCTGCTTGGCGATACCGAAGGCAACCGCCTGGCCGTCGTGATCAATGGCGACCGCCGCCAATGTGTCTTCTCCTTGCCGGCGCGGGACGGATTTGAATGGCGCCCGGCAATCGAGACTCAGCCGGTCGACCCCGCGCGGCCGTTGCCCGGCCGCAGCGTCAATTTCATGATCGAGCGGCGTGCCGCCAAATCGCGCAGCGGGAAGGGTTCGTGATGGCTGGCGACAATCCCGGGCAGGGAACCGAATGGTGGCGCGGCTGTGTCATCTACCAGGTCTATCCGCGCTCCTTCCAGGACACGAGCGGCGACGGCAGCGGCGACCTGAAGGGCATCGCCGCGCGGCTCGCTTATATCGCTTCGCTCGGCGTCGATGCGGTCTGGCTGTCGCCCTTCTTCAAATCGCCGATGGCTGACATGGGCTACGACGTGTCCGACTATCGCGACGTCGATCCGATGTTCGGCAGCCTGGAAGATTTCGACGCGCTGGTCGTCGAGGCGCATCGGCTCGGCCTGAAGCTCATCATCGACCAGGTGATCTCGCATTCTTCCGACAAGCATGAGTGGTTCGTCGAGAGCCGCGCCAGCCGCGACAACGCCAAGGCCGACTGGTATGTCTGGGCCGACGCCAGGCCGGACGGCAGCGCCCCCAATAACTGGCTGTCCGTCTTCGGCGGCCCGTCCTGGGAGTGGGACGCGACCCGCCGGCAATATTACATGCACAACTTCCTGGCCGCGCAGCCGGATTTGAACTTCCACAATCGTGAGGTCCAGGACGCGCTGCTCGACACCGTGCGCTTCTGGCTGGAGCGTGGCGTCGACGGCTTCCGGCTGGATACCGTGAACTACTATGTCCACGACCGCTGGCTGCGCGATAACCCGCCCTTGGCGTCAAGCGTCGCCGGCACCAACGGCTCGACAAGCACCTATGGGTTCCAGGAGCATCTTTTCGACAAGACGCGCCCCGAAAACCTCGACTTCCTGAAACGCTTCCGCGCGCTGCTCGACGAATATCAAGACCGCGCCGCAGTCGGCGAGGTGGGGGACGAGGAGCGTTCGCTGCAGACGCTCGCCGCCTATGTCTCCGGCGGCGACAAACTGCAGATGTGCTACACGTTCGACCTGCTCAGCCCGCAATTTTCCGCCGCCCATGTGCGCGGCTGCGTCGAGGCGTTCAAGACCACCGCCCCGGACGGCTGGGTCTGCTGGGCCTTCTCCAACCATGATGTCGTGCGCCATGTCAGCCGCTGGACACGGCCTGGCGAGAGCCCGGACGCGGTGGCCAAGTTCTCGATCGCGCTTTTGTCCTGCCTGCGCGGCTCGATCTGCCTTTACCAGGGCGAGGAACTGGGCCTCGATGAAGCTGAACTCGCCTATGAGGATCTGCGTGATCCGGTCGGCATCCGCTTCTGGCCGGGCGTGAAGGGCAGGGACGGCTGTCGCACGCCGATGATCTGGCAGGCTGAGGCGGACAATGCAGGCTTCTCGACGGCCAAGCCCTGGCTGCCGGTGCCGCAAGCGCATCGTGCGCGAGCGGTCGATGTCCAGGATGGCGAGGGCGGTTCCGTGCTGGCGGCTTATCGCTCGATCCTGGCTCTGCGCAAGCGCCATCCGGCGCTGATCGCTGGCTCTATCCGTTTCCTCGAGGCCGACGGCGATGTGCTGGCTTTCATCCGCCAGCACGAAGACGAGAGATTGCTATGCGTCTTCAACTTCGCCGCGGAGCCGGCGCACTGGGCCCTGCCGGCCGAGATCAGGGATGCCGAGATAACGGCTCTTGCCGCTGACGTCGCCGGCGTTCTTGGCGGTGTCCTCGAGGAGATTGGCCTGGCACTGCCGCCCGTGGGGTGCTTCGTAGGCAGAATTGCCTGAAGGCGGCTTACTGGACGAGCACCGAGCGCCCGCAGGTCGCGCCGGTCACACGCACGTCTGCCTCTCCGACATGGACACCGAGCGCCCCAAGCACATTGTAGAGCAGGTCGTCGACCGGCGCGGTCACGCCGTTGAGCAGCGTCGTCACTGCAGGCTTCACGGTGCCGAGCAGGGCGGTCACGTCGAGGCCGAGCCCCAGCGCATTGACCGACAGCGACAGGTTGTTGACCAGCGATGTCGTCAGCGACTGCGTCAGGTTCTTCGTCGACACCGTCTTGATCGCCTTGTTGGCGATGTCGGAGGCGTTGTAGGTCAGGGTGGTCGGCGCCATGTTCGTGACCGAAAAGGCCGACTGCCCATTGATCTGCAGCAGATTGAGGTTGATCAGCAGCAGCTTGAGGCTGACATCCGCGATCTCGGCGTCGGAGAAGGATTGCGGCTGGGTGAAGTCGGCGAAACCGCTGGCGCTGCTCTTGGCCAGATGAGCCGCGACCACGCCCGGCTGCGCGGCGATCGACACCTTGATGCTGGAGGGTCCGGTCGGGCAGGTGATGTCGGTCAGCTTGGCTTCCGCATAGGCGACCTCGACATTGAGCGGCAGGTTGACGGCAAGCAGACTGATGCCGCCGCCGAGATTGGCATTGCCGAGCGTGACGCTGGCGTTGAGCTTGATGCGCGTCTGCGCAGTGCGCACCACCGTGCCTGCCTCTCCCACCGCCAGCCAGGCCGAATTCTGCATCGGCTCGCCGATGGCGATGGCAAGCGTGGTCGATGCCAGCCCAGGTATGGTGGCGCCGAGATTGACCGCGACCTGGTTCGTGCCGTTGGCAAGTGCTGCCGCCGCCGTCAGCATGCTGAGCGCGCTGGCGTCGACCGACAGCCCGGCCGGTTTTTGTCCAAGGCCGAGGTTGCCCACCGAGCCCAGGTCGACGAGGCTGCTGAGCGGAATCTTGACGGTGTTGGTGGCGCTGGAGGCCATGGTCTGGAGCGCGATCTTGGCTGTGTGGTCCAGCCCGGGCACGTTGGCCATGGCGGTGGCGATCTGGCCGACCGTTGCCTTGGAGGCGAGCACGTCGGAATAGCTGACACCGGTCAGATGCAATTGCGTGGCCAGCGCATCGGTGAACGAAAGAACATCGATATCGGCCGACACCAGCGAATTGTAATCCATCACGCTGAGCGAGATGTTGCCGCCGAGAAGGCCGCCGAGAAGCGCGTTGAGAATGCCGCCATTGAGGCTGGCAAGCCGCGAGCCGACCGAAAAAGCCGCTTGCGGCTGCGCGCTAGCGATAGCGGTCGTGCCGAGAGTGGGCGGCGACATGATCGAGCCGGCGAAATAGAGCGTGCCCTGCTTCTTCAGCGACACCTGCACGGCATTGTAAGGCAGCTTGCCCGCCTCGAACCGGCTGCCGGCGGCAATGGCGCTGACGCCCGTGTAGCGTCCCGGCACGATCTGGACGACCGCCTTGCTGGCGGTTGGCGCCACGGTGGTGCCTTGCTCCTGCACGGCGACCGAGGTGATGCCGTTGTCGCTGAGCGTCGTCAGCACCGCCTGCTGCGCATGGGTGATGTTCGAGGCCGCGGTGATGGCGGCAAGGTCGACGATCGACTGCGCAGCGCGGCGCTCATTGTAAAGCGAGCCTTCGTCGATCGCGAAGGCGGTCAGCGCCAGCGCCACCGGCGTGCATAGCGCCGTCATGACGGCGAAATTCGCGCTACGGTCGGCGACGAGCCTTCGCGTCGCCGCTATGAGAGCAATTCCAGGAAAAGTGCGAAGCGGTTCGGTTCGGCGACTTCGCCGTAGCCTTCCGTCCGCAATTGCGTCACGGAAAACAGATGGAGCGGTTTGGCGTTTCCTGGAAACGATAAACCGCTTAAGCCCCCCCTTGATGGGCATCATATGCCTCCGACCCGGATCGTCGACTGGCGCTGGATCGTGGTGCCCGGTAGCGGCAGCGTCTTGAACAGATTCCAGATCGGCAGGTTGCGCGCATCGTAGGTGACCGAGACGACGAACTGGCTGCCGTCGGCGACGCTGTCCTGCGCGTTGACGGTCAGCTTGTTGGGGTCGACGAACGGATAGCCCGAGACATCGTGCGCGATGAAATCGGTGACCAGTGCCTGCCGCTCGGTCTGGTTCAGGCCGGCAATCGCCGTGCGCGCCGCATCGGCGGCGATCTGCTGGACGGAATGGCTGGCGCCGAAATAGATTCCATATGCAACCATGCCGAGCAGAAGCAGGATGAAGATCGGTGCCAGCATGGCGAATTCGATTGCTGACGTGCCCTCGGCGTCTGCCGGGAAACGAGACCAGGAAACAGGGAGTTTTCGGTTTTTCAGCATGATACGGAGAATGCCAAAACCTGCCTGCAAAAACAGAAAATGCCTCGAACAACCGGCAGGTGTACCAAGTTGAAGGCAAGCTCTAAGCTTTAGGTTTTGCTGTTTTAGCGTGATGACGCTCACTTTGCGTCAAGCAGGCAATGGTTGAAATAAGATTTCGCTCTGTCTAGTCTCCTGCCACCAGCCGCCGGAAGGGACCGGCGGCACGCCTGAAACGGGGCCGTTTCAACGGTTCCGAGGTGTTAAAACTTAAAGAGGCGCGGCTGAGGGGCTGCGCCGACAGGGAGAACTTCATGCTGAAAAATATGCTGAAGGCGACGGTGTTCGCCACCACCATGGCTCTGGCCACGGGCTCCTTTTACACGCATGCTTTTGCCGAAGTGGTCTACAACCGCGGCAGCGCCGCGGAGCCGGAATCTGTCGATCCGCACAAGACCTCGACCGTCTACGAAGCCAACATCCTGCGCGACCTGTTCCAGGGACTGGTGATGCAGGACGAGAAGGCCAATCTCATCCCGGGCGCCGCCGAAAGCTGGACCGTCTCGGACGACGGCACCGTCTATACCTTCAAGCTGCGCAAGGACGGCATGTGGTCCGACGGCACCCCGGTGAAGGCGGAAGACTTCGTCTTTGCCTTCCACCGCCTGGAAGATCCCGCGACCGGCGCGGAATACGCCTCGATGCTCTATCCGGTGAAGGGCGCCGAAGACTTCAACACCAAGAAGGGCAAGGCTGAGGACATGGGCGTGAAGGCGATCGATGCCAACACGCTGGAAGTCACGCTCAAGGCGCCGACACCCTACTTCCTGGAGATGCTGACCCACCAGGCGACCTATCCGGTCAACAAGGCCTCGATGGACAAGCTCGGCGCCGACTGGATCAAGCCCGGCAAGCTCGTGTCCAACGGCGCCTATACGCTCGCCGAATGGGTGCCCAACGACCACCTCAAGCTGGTCAAGAACCCGAAATTCTGGGATGCCGCCAGCGTCAAGATTGACACCGTCAATTACATCCCGACCGAGGACCGTTCCTCCGCCATGAAGCGCTTCGAGGCAGGCGAGCTCGACAGCTATGACGATCTGCCGACCGAGCAGTTGGCCGACCTCAAGACCAAGTTCGGCGATCAGATCAAGGTCGGCCCGTATCTCGGCACCTATTATTACGCCATCAAGACCGACAAAGCGCCTTGGAACAATGTCGAGCTCCGCAATGCCATTTCGATGGCGATCGACCGCGACTTCCTGGCCGAGAAGGTCTGGCAGAACTCCATGCTGCCTGGATATTCCATGGTGCCTCCCGGCATCGAGGGCTACACGCCGGCGATGGCCAAATACGCGGACATGCCGCAGATCGACCGCGAGGACGAGGCCAAGAAGATCCTGGAGAAGCTAGGCTACACGCCCGAGCATCCGCTGAAGATGGAAATCCGCTACAACACCTCGGAAAACCATAAGAACACGGCGGTCGCCATCCAGGAGCAGCTGAAGCCGCTCGGCGTCGAGGTGACGCTGCTCAACACCGACACCAAGACCCACTACGGCTTCCTCGAGCAGAAGGGCAATTACGACGTCGCCCGCGCTGCCTGGATCGCCGACTACAAGGATCCGGAGACCTTCCTCGGCATCTCGCGCAAGGCGAGCGGCAACAACTACTCGGACTACGACAGCCCGGCCTACGAGGCCGCCATGGACAAGGCCGCCGCCGCCGGCGGCAAGCCCGAGGAGCGCATGAAGGACCTCGCCGCGGCCGAGCGCATCCTCGTCGACGATGTCGGCCAGATCCCGCTGCTCTATTACAGCTACCACGACATCGTGTCCTCGAAGCTGCATGGCTTCACCGACAACGTCATGGACGTTCATCCATCCCGCTTCATCTCCAAGGACTGACGATCAACCCTTGGCCGCGCCGCCGCTATCTTCCGATAGCGGCGGTCGCGGTCTGGCGTCGTGCCGGGCCGAAAATCGGGTTGGATTTTCGGGAATGCCGGTGCGAAGATCAGAGATGCCGGCGCCACGGATCTTCGTCTGGAGAGCCGTTGCCCTGGCTGAAGCGGGGCGCCGATGCTGCGTTATGTCTTCCGGCGGCTGTTGACCGCCATCCCCACGCTGTTCGTCATCGTGACGGTGGCGTTCTTCCTGATCCGCGTCGCCCCTGGCGGCCCGTTCAACCAGGAGCGGGGCTTGAGCCCCGAGATCAGGGCCAATCTCGAAGCCCAGTTCGGCCTCAACGATCCGCTCTGGCTGCAATATGTCCACTATCTCGGCAATCTTTTGCGCGGCAATTTCGGCCCGAGCTACAACCTGCCGGATTTCACCGTCACCGAACTCTTCGCCAAGGGCTTGCCGATCTCGATCCAGATCGGCACCTCGGCTCTGGTGCTGGCGCTGCTGCTGGGTTCCATCCTCGGCACCATCGCCGCGCTCAACCAGAACAAGATAGGCGATTATTCGGTGATCGCGCTCGCCACCGCCGGCAGCACCATCCCCACCTTCGTCATCGCGCCGGTGATCCAGCTCGTCTTCGGGCTGTCCTGGAAGCTGTTGCCGATCGGCGGCTGGGGCGACGGCGCCTTCATCAACAAGGTCGGGCCGGTGCTGACGCTGGCCTTGCCGCAGATCGCCATCGTCGCCCGCCTGATGCGCGGCTCGATGATCGAGAGCCTGCGCTCGCACCATATCCGCACGGCGCGCGCGCTCGGCCTGTCCGACTGGTCGGTGGTGGTCAAGCACGCGCTGCGCGGCGCCGTGCTGCCGATCGTCTCGTTCACCGGCCCGGCGGCCGCCGCGCTGCTCACCGGCTCGATCATCGTCGAGACGATCTTCTCCATCCCCGGCGTCGGCCGCTACTTCGTCGATGCAGCGCTCAACCGCGACTACACGCTGGTCATGGGAACCGTTGTGGTGATCGCGCTCTTCACCATCGTCTTCAACCTGATCGTCGACCTGCTCTATGCGGTCGTCGACCCGAGGGTCCGCTATGACTGACCTCGCCGTCGCCGTACCCGAGCCGATCGTCGGCCGCTCGCTCTGGGGCAATGCCTGGGCGCGGCTCAAGCGCAACCGCGCCGCGATGCTCAGCCTCTATTACCTGGCTTTCATCGCCGTCATCAGCATTTGCGGTCCGTGGGTCGTGCCGCATGAGTACACCACCATCTATGGCGACTATGTGCGCATGCCGCCGAGCGTTTCGGCCTATCCGAAGCCTGAGATGATCCAGGGTGCGCTGGGCGACGCCATCAAGCGCATGCGCGCCGACATCAAGGAGTGGCACCAGGACGGCAACCGCGTCATCGTCACCGTCACCTCGACCAAGCCGATCGACGACCGCAACATCCGCTATCTCGACCGCTCCGACGCCTTCGACGACACCAGGATCGAGAGCAAGTCGCCCGACGGCCTCGAAGTGACGATGAGCTCGGCCGTGAAGCAGCAATATTTCTTCTTCGGCACCGACAACACCGGCCGCGACCTGCTCTCGCGCACGCTGATGGCCGGACGCATCTCCTTGGCCATCGGCCTGCTCGCCGGCGTCGTCGCCGGCGTCATCGGCGTCATCTACGGCGCGACAGCGGGCTTCGCCGGCGGCAGGGTCGACGAGGTGATGATGCGCATCGTCGACGTGCTCTATTCGCTGCCCTTCATCTTCTTCGTCATCATGCTGGTGGTGTTCTTCGGCCGCAACTTCGTGCTGATGTTCCTCGCTGTCGGCGCCGTGCTGTGGCTCGACATGGCGCGCATCGTGCGCGGCCAGGCGCTGTCGATCCGCAGGCAGGAATATGTCCAGGCGGCGGAAGCCATGGGCGTCGGCCAGCGCGGCATCCTGTTGCGCCATGTCATTCCCAATCTGCTCGGGCCGGTCGTCATCTACATGACGCTGCTGGTGCCGCAGGTCATCATCCTGGAAAGCTTCCTCTCCTTCCTCGGTCTCGGCGTGCAGGAGCCGATGACCAGCTGGGGCGTGCTGATCTCGGTCGGCGCCAAGAACATCGGCTACGCCAACTGGCTTCTGTTGTTCCCGGCTTTCTTTCTCGTCTCGACGCTGTTCGCGCTGAATTTCGTCGGCGACGGCCTGCGCGACGCGCTCGACCCCAAGGACCGCTGAGATGACCGCTTCCGAAACGATCCTCAGCGTCAAGGACCTGCGCGTCCGCTTCCAGACCCTCGACGGCACCGTCGAAGCGGTCAAGGGCATCAACATCAAGGTCAATGCCGGCGAGACGGTCGCCGTCGTCGGCGAATCCGGGTCCGGCAAGAGCCAGACGATGATGGCGGCGATGAGCCTGTTGTCTTCCAACGGCGAGGCGACGGGCCAGGTCGACTATCGCGGCCGGAACCTTCTGGCCATGTCGAAGAGCGATCTCAACAAGGTGCGCGGCCGCAAGATCAGCATGATCTTCCAGGAGCCGATGACCTCGCTCGACCCGCTCTACACCATCGGCAACCAGCTTATGGAGCCGATCCGCCGGCATCGCGGACTTTCCGCGGCCGCCGCGCGCGAAGAAGCGCTGAAGCTCTTGCGGCTGGTGCACATCCCCGATCCCGAACGGCGGATGAAATCCTATCCGCACGAGATGTCGGGCGGCCAGCGCCAGCGCGTCATGATCGCCATGGCTCTGGCCAACGACCCCGATATCCTGATCGCCGACGAGCCGACCACGGCGCTCGACGTGACCATCCAGGCGCAGATCCTGATGCTGTTGGCCGAACTGCAACGCAAGCTCGGCATGGCCATCGTCTTCATCACCCACGATCTAGGTATCGTGCGGCGCTTCGCCGACCGGGTCTATGTCATGCGCCAGGGCGAGGTGGTGGAGGAGGGCGATGCGGAAGCGCTTTTCGCCAACCCGCAGCATGCTTACACCAGGATGCTGCTCGCGGCCGAGCCCACCGGCACGAAGGCGGCGGCGCCCGCCAGTTCGCCGGTGCTGCTGGAAGGCCGCAATGTCGAAGTCGTCTTCAAGATCGGCGGCGGCTTCCTAGGCGGCGAGCCGCTGATGCTGCGCGCGGTGGATAGGATCTCGATCCGGCTGAAGCGCAACCAGACGATCGGCATCGTCGGCGAGTCCGGTTCGGGCAAGTCGACGCTCGGCCGCGCGCTACTCAGGCTCTTGCCCAGCGACGGCGTGATCCGCTTTGGCGACCGCGATATATCCGAAGCCGATCGCCAGGCGATGCGGCCGCTCCGGCGCGAATTGCAGCTCGTCTTCCAGGATCCGTTCGGTTCGCTGTCGCCGCGCATGACCGTCGGCCAGGTGATCACCGAGGGTCTTTTGGTGCACGAGCCCTCGCTCACAGGCAAGCAGCGCGACCAGCGCGCCGTCGAGGCGCTGCGCGAGGTCGGCCTCGATCCCAACGCGCGCAACCGCTACCCGCACGAATTCTCCGGCGGCCAGCGCCAGCGCATCGCCATTGCCCGCGCCATGATCTTGAAGCCGAAAGTGGTGGTGCTGGACGAGCCGACCTCGGCGCTCGACCGCTCCGTGCAGAAGCAGATCGTCGAGCTGTTGCGCAAGCTGCAGGCCGACCACGAACTGTCCTACCTGTTCATCAGCCATGACCTCGCGGTGGTTCGCGCCATGGCCGACTACATCATCGTGATGAAGCAGGGAAAGATCGTCGAGGAAGGTCCGACGCAGGAGATCTTCGACAATCCG